>JBHIAT010000158.1:0-8099 GCA_046758705.1 Bipolaricaulia bacterium | reverse complement strand
CCTGAAATCACGACATAAGAGCTATATCCCTGTCACAGGGAGCTTCAGCGATGTTTGCAAAATCATATACTTGGAAGTCCCCTAGGGAACGCGGATGGCTCAGCCAAGCTGTTCCACCCTTGAGCCGTCTATGCCTTCATCTCAGCCCGTATCCGCTCCGGCCCACGGCCTGGTGTTCTGGCAAGAATATTCCTCGCTATCGCCCTGCAGAAGAAGGAAAGCTTCTGATCCATCGATCTTTTCTGAGATGACCCGATCAGATTTCACGGCGGAGATCGTGGCGATTGGATATATCACTGAATCCCTTTGTCAGATTGCTTTATCGCTTATGTCAAAACTTCAGTTAACTTTCCAACTTGCTAACTTTTAACTTTTAAACTGCCTTGCCTTGGCGTCCCCGAGGGGATTTGAACCCCTGTCGCTGGGATGAAAACCCAGAATCCTAGGCCGCTAGACGACGGGGACCAAATACAGTTAGAAAGTTTAAAAGTTAAAAGGTTAACAAGTTAACGGATTTTAAAACTTTTCAACTTGCTAACTTTTAACTTTTAAACTGCTTTGGTGAGCCGTGCAGGAATCGAACCTGCGACCCCCTGGTTAAAAGCCAGGTGCTCTGCCAACGTGAGCTAACGGCTCGAAAACAGTTAAAAAGTGTAAAGGTTAAAAAGTTTATAAAGTTAACGGATTTTTAAAACTTTTCAACTTGCTAACTTTTAACTTTTAAACTGCCTTTTGGTAGGCCGCCCGGGACTCGAACCCGAAACCCCCCGGTTAAGAGCCGGATGCTCTGCCAAATTGAGCTAGCGGCCTCTGCACTGTACATTGAAATCATACAGAAATTGGCTTACTCTGTCAAGCTCTCCTAGTAGGCTCAAACGATCATCACAAGCTTGACCGGGGCATCGGCTTCTACTCGGAGGTGGGCTGTGAAGCAGCGTTCGATGAAGGAGGTGGCACCGCGATCATAACGGGTGAGGCGGCATGCTCCAGCACCTGCAGCGGGATACTGCCCCGGAAGAATTTCTGCAGCTTAGATTCCTTAGTCCGTCCCAAAACGATGATATGATCCTCTCCCGCCTCGTGGATAATGACCTCGGCAGGATCGCCGACCCGGATGATCGCTTGTCCCTGGATCCCCGCCTGGCTGAGAACGTCGAGAATCTCTTGAGCATGGCTTTCGGCTAACGCCACTTGATCGTCCTGTTCGGCCACAGCCAGCACTTTGACCTGTGCCCCGATTGCGTTGGCGAGTTCCCCGGCTTGGCGGGCCGCCTCCAGGGCCGTCCAATAGCCGCGGGTGCAGACCAGGATATTCTCCCTTGGGTGAAGGTTCTTGGTGACCAGGACGGAGCAGGGAACGTGGAACGCTACCTTTTGGGTGATGCTGCCGTGCAGGATCCTTTGCAGCCTCTTACGGCCACGTGTCTCCATGATGACCAAACTGTAGGGGTCGTCTTCAGCGGTCTCTACCTCGCGGAGTACCTCCCGAACCACGTCTCCCTCGCGCAGGCGAAAGCGGATGTTCTCGTCGCGACGTCCGATTAGATGAACCTCATAAAGACCTTTGCCCAGCGCCTTGAGCGCGTGTCTCTCGACCGGAGCCCCAGACTCGTCCAGCTTGAACAGACCCATCGATTCGAGGATCTCCTCTGCCTGTTTCAACAGCTTAAACGGGCCGGACTCCACCCCCCATTCGGCCATCTTCTCGCGGGTAACGTTGATGCCGATGGGCGTGCTGAACGTCTTGATCACGTGGAGAACAGTCAGGTTGGCCGATGCCGCTTGGACAAGCTGTGCACCGAACTCTAAGTCGACCTTGTCTCTCTCAGCGTGAGCGATCGGGACAAGAATCTTGTTCAAGACACCCTCCGTATATTCTACCGCGGCAGGCCAATCAATGGCCAGTACAGGCTGGAAAACAGAATCAGAATCAGCACCGATGCGATAACCATCTTGTAGCCGACCCTCAAGAAATCCGAGGGAACCAGATAGCCGCTGGAGTAGACGATCGCGGCGGCCGGGGTGCCGACGACGGTGAGATAGGCGAACGCCGACGAGATGGCGGTGATGAACCCCATACCCACGATGCTGTCCCCGGAGAGCACCGCCATATTCAAGGTGATCGGCCCCAGGACAGCCACGGCGGCCCCATTGCTCATCGTGTTGGTGACCCCGATCGTCAGCAGACTCGCCGCGATACCTAACGGGATCCCGTGGGTGATGTGCAGGGGTGCCAGCGCCCCCAAGAATGTGTCAGCGAGCCAGCTCGCTGCCCCGGTCTCCTTCATCTGAAACCCGAGCGAGATCGCCGCGGCGTAGAGAAGCACCACCCCCCAGTTGACCCCACTATTCAACTCCTCCCACTTGACCAACCCGAAGATCAGGTACAGCGACGCCCCGATCAGCGCCGTGATCCCGAGGCCGATCTGTCCGCTCAACGTGATCCACCCCAGCAGGGTCAGGAGGAAGATAGTGATGGTCAACCAATCCCGGGAGGTCATCCTCCCCGTTTCACGCAGCATCCGCCGCAGGTCGACGATCGTCCGTTTCAGATTGGTCACCTCTGGTTTAATCGTCCAGGTGAGGATCAGGGTCACTACCGGAATCAGCAACAGGACCATCGGATAGGCGAAACGGATCCAATCACTATAGGAGATCCTCAGATTGAAGAGCGTGTCCCAGTAGTTCAGCATGATGGCATTTCTGGCGCCTCCTGAAGGAGTACCCAACCCGGCAATCGAGCACCCGTAGGCGATGGAGAGCATCAACAACACCGCCAGATTTCTGGTCCCTTTGTGGGGATATTCCTTCTGGACGAGGGTGACGATCGTGATGCCGACGGGCAACATCATCGCCGCGACCGTGTGCTCTCCGATGAACGAAGCGAGCAGCGCGGAGATCGCGGTGATGCCGAAGACGAGGTGGCTGATCTTCGGCCCGGTCATCCGGAAGATCCACCACGCGATCCGCCGGTCAAGCTTCTGTTTGACCAGAGCGACGGCGATCATCAGCGAGCCCATGATGAAGAAGACCGAATCGCTCATGAACGAGCGCGCTACCTCGGTCGGTTCACCGATCCCCATTACCACCTGGAAGATCACGATCAACAACGCGATCGCCGGCAGCGGGATCGGCTCGGTGATAAACAGTAGCGTGGCCACGGCGGTGATGACCAACACCCGCTTGCCCTCGGGGGTCAGTCCTTCAGGGGTGGGAAGTGCCAATATAATCAGGCCGATGAGCAGCCCGATGAACAACCAGCGCTCCTCCGTTATCAGTTTTAAGAAGTGCACTGCCCCTCCTTGCTCAGTGATTCATTATACCGCATAATAAAAGCATGACGATCCCCTCCCCTCCGTGGCGGTTGTTCGGTCGCGCCCATCTCATCATCACCCTCAACCGAACCGGGCGTATCGCGCCGGTCATCCCGGACCCATTACAGCTGCGATCGTTTCAGGGATGGACACCTGGTGTGATGGGGATCGTCTCATATGAGGAGAGCCCGGTGGGGGCTTACGACGAATTTTTCCTGGCTCCGGCCCGGGTGCGGTACGCGGGCCGGAGCGGCTTGTTTGTGTCCCACATCTGGGTTGACAGTGAGCCGTCACAGGCCGGGGGGCGGCGGATCTGGGGGTTGGCCAAGGAGCGAGCTCGATTCGATCGGCATGCGCACGGGATAACGGTCCGGCGGGGGAATCTCGAGGTAATGACTCTCGGGTTTCCAGAGTTCGGTCCCACCATCCCGATACGGGGTTCGGTCCGATTCCTTAGTCTGCAAGGCGAGGACGTGTTGAGCTGGCGGGTAACGGTTCGCGGTCGCCTCCGCATCGGTCGTTGTCGGTGGAGGATCCCCGGTGACAGCCCGATCGCCGGGCTTAGACTCGGACCGAAACCGATGACGATCGAACTGAACCGGTTCGAGTCGACCGTGGCCTCACCGACCCGTATCAGGATGGATCGGTGAGTCAGACTTTCAGTCGAAGATCAGGTCGCGCACCACCTCCCGCACCTCACCTGATGGAAAACCCCGGCGGATGAGGAAGGCGATCACCTTGCGATAGCGGGACTCAGGAGGTTCCTTCCCATAGCGGACGAGCCGTTCTTCGGCGAGTTTCCGTATCAAGGTGGATTCATCGAGCTCGACCTCGGCGAGGACACGGTCGATGATCTCCGGTGAGATTCCCTTGCTGTTTAACTCTCGTCTCAGAGCCTGCTTCCCGCGGGGGCGGGTCTGCAAACGATCCTCCACCCAGAGACGGGCGAACCGCGCGTCGTCGATGAGGTCGAGTGCTTCCGCCTCAGACAGGACCGCTTCGATCGTTTCCCGAACGTGGCCGCGATGTTGGAGCCGTTGGACCACCTCCCACCGACTTCTCGGCCGGTGGTTCAGTAGGCGACGGAGATCGTCTCGGGCGGTCTCGACCTCAGCCGGACTTGGAGTCGGATCCGGATTTTGCGGCCTGCTTCGGTTTCGCTCGTTCATTGTCGGCTTGGGAATCGGCAGGCTCAGAGGCGATCGGCAACCCGATCTTCTCGCGAATCTCCCGATCGATCCGATCGACCACGGCCGGCTCCTCCCGAAGGAAGTCGGCGCTTTGGGTGAGGCCTTGTCCCAACTGGGTGCCTGCGTAGGAGTACCACGAGCCGTTCTTGTTGACGATCCCCAGCGTCTTACCCAGGTCGACCAGCTCTCGCTCGCGGGAAATTCCCACCCCATAGATGATATCGAACTGCGCCTCCTTGAACGGGGGTGCGACCTTGTTCTTGACCACGCGGACCAGCGTACGGGTGCCGACCCGCTCGTCACCCTCCTTGAGGATCTTGATGTTTCGGATATCGAGCCGCAGCGAGGCGTAGAACTTGAGTGCCCGGCCACCGGAGGTGGTCGTTGCCGGGCCCCATAGGGAGCCGCCGATCAGGGAGCGGATCTGGTTGATGAATACCACGGTCGTCCTCGACTGGGGGATAGCGCTGGCGAGCTTGCGCATCGCCTGGGACATCAACCGTGCCTGGAGCCCGACCTGGGCATCGCCCATCTGGCCCTCGATCTCAGCTTCGGGGACGAGCGCGGCCACCGAATCGATCACGATGATATCGATTGCCCCGGATCGGATGAGCTGCTCGGTGATCTCCAGAGCTTGCTCACCGGAGTTCGGCTGGGAGAGGAGCAGGTGGTCCAAATCGACCCCGATCGCCCGGGTGTACGACGGGTCGAGCGCATGCTCCGCGTCGATGAACGCGGCCGTCCCGGCGAGTCGCTGGGCTTCGGCGATCATGTGCAGGGCCAGGGTCGTCTTCCCGCTCGCCTCCGGACCGAAGATCTCGACGATCCGGCCGCGCGGCACACCGCCGACCCCCAACGCGATATCCAAGGCGAGCGAGCCGGTCGGGATCGTCTCGACGTCCATCAGCGCTCCCTCCCCAAGCCACATGATCGAGCCCTCACCGTAACGCTTGCGAATCTGTGATAGGGTGCTATCTAAGACCTCTTTCTTACCCATGGTAAAGCCTCCCTTTGTTGGTTGCATTCCTACCATCCATCATATACTGCCCGGTGGCCCGGTGACAAGTTTGGCACGTGGAAACGGTCCTTGGGGGCATGAACCATCACCTCCTAAACATCTTCATTATATTCAATGATCACAATGAAGTCAAGCCCTTCATCTTCTGATATCTCTCCACTGCAGTTAACCTGTCAATGGCTCGAGGGTTATTGACAGGGTCTCTCCGCTCCAGTATTCTGGAGCGGAATGGACGCCGGTAAGGAAGAGCGATACATGATTCGGGCGCTGGAGCTCGCCCGGCGCGGGGAGGGGGGGGTGAATCCCAACCCACTGGTCGGTGCCCTCATCGTTAGCGCAGGACGGATCGTGGGTGAGGGATACCACCGGGAGTTCGGCGGCCCCCATGCTGAAGTCTACGCCCTCGAGGCCGCCGGAGACCGGACGGACGGGGCCGATCTTTACGTCACTCTTGAGCCATGTGCGCACTACGGGAGGACACCTCCATGTGTTGATCGGATTATAACCGGCGGGATCAACCGGGTGATCATCGCCATGGAGGACCCGTACCCCGAGGTCTCAGGCCGGGGGATCCAGAGGCTCCGTGACGCCGGAATCGAAGTCGAGGCGGGGATCTTGGAGTCAGAAGCGCGGCAGGTGAACGAGATCTACCTCAAGTACGTGACGACCGGAGTCCCGTTCGTGCTCCTCAAGATGGCGATGACCGCCGACGGGAAGATCGCCACGCGGACCGGGGATTCCAGGTGGATCTCTTCAAAGGCGTCACGACGACGGGTCCATGAGCTGCGCAACAGGTTTTCAGCCATCTTGGTTGGGATCAACACCGTGCTGGCTGACGATCCTGAACTCACCGTCCGGTTGGTTCCGGGGCGGGACCCCGTGCGCATCGTCTTGGCCTCCAACGGGGCGATCCCCCTGGAGGCCAAGCTGCTGAACTTAGAGAGCCGGGCGAAGACGATCGTGGCGACGACCGGAGCCATCTCTCGGCAGAAACGGATGGCGCTCGAGGAGCGGGGTGCTGAGGTGTGGACTCTCGACGCCGGGGAGGACGGCCGGGTCGACCCCCGTGCCCTGATCGCCAAGCTCGGGGAGGCAAAGATTGACAGCCTCCTGATCGAGGGCGGGTCAGCGGTGGCGGCGAGCTTTATCGAGGCAAGCTTGGTCGACAAACTGCTCCTGTTCATCGCTCCCAAGATCGTCGGCGGGATCCAGGCGTTGACGCCCGTCGGTGGCACGGGTCGGGAGTGGATCGAAGCAGCGGCCCAGTTGCGGGACGTATCGGTCGAGATGGTCGACGGCGACGTGGCCTATGTGGGATATCTCTCCGAGGGAGAGGAGGCGGAATGATTGAGCGCTACGCCCGGTCCCCGATGAAGGATCTGTGGACAGAGCAGGCGGGTTACGAGCGTTGGCTCGAGGTAGAGCTGGCCGCCACCGAGGTGATGGAGGCGCTCGGCGAGATCCCCGAGGGAAGCGCCGATACAATGCGGAGCCGGGCTGCCCTTGACCTCGACCGGATCCGAGAGTTTGAGTCCGAGATCGGCCACGACCTGCTCGCTTTCATCCGGGCGGTCGAAGAGACGATTGGGGAGACAGGGAGGTATCTGCATCGGGGCCTCACCGCCTCGGATGTCAAGGACACCGCCCTGGCGATGACGGTGCGCGACGCGGTGACTCTGGTGCTCGATGATCTCGATCGGCTGCAGACGGTCCTGAAGAGACGAGCCGAGGAGCACAAGACGACACTGATGGTTGGGCGAACTCATGGGATGCACGCGGAACCAATCACCTTCGGCCTCAAGCTGCTGAACTGGTACGATGAACTGGACCGGGATCGACACCGGTTAAAGGCGGCTCGACAGGTAATCGCCTATGGAAAAATCTCGGGTGCAGTGGGGACCTATGCACACGTCAACCCGGAGGTGGAGCACCGCGTCTGTGAGCGGTTGGGGCTGAAGCCGGCTCGGGTCTCGAACCAAATTCTCCAGCGTGACCGTCACGCCCAGGTCCTCTCCACGCTGGCAATCCTGGGAGCGGGATTGGAACGGATCGCCATCGAGATCCGGCATCTTCAGCGGACCGAGGTCGGTGAGGTCAGGGAAAAAGCGTCGCACGGTTCTTCGTCGATGCCGCATAAGCAGAACCCGATTGCCAGTGAGACGATCTCCGGGCTTGCCCGCGTGTTGCGCGGCAATTTGGGAGCATCATTGGAGAGCATCGCACTGTGGCACGAACGAGATATCTCGCACTCGTCGGTCGAGCGGATCGTCCTTCCCGACAGCTTCATCGCGGTTGATTATATGCTGGGAAGGATGACCGAAGTGATCGAAAAGTTGGAGGTCGACGCCGGACGAATGCGGGAGAACCTGGAACGGACTCAGGGATTGATCTTCTCCCAGGTCGTGCTGCTGAAGCTCGTCGACCGAGGGATGACTCGGCAAGTGGCCCACGAGTTAATTCGAGCACTTGCTGAAGACGTGCAGACATCCGACGTGGCGTTCAAAACCCTGCTGCAACGAGACGAGCGCATCCTCACTTACCTGAGCGTCGAGGAGATCGACGGTGTTTTTAACGAAC
>JBHIAT010000157.1:0-8101 GCA_046758705.1 Bipolaricaulia bacterium | reverse complement strand
ATAATCATAACCAAATAGAGGAGTCCGGTCAAAGCCCGACCCCATGCCATTCATCCCCCACCAAACCTTCGGTTTGGAAGGGGACTTCCGGCCACGAAATGTTAAAAAATTCCAGACACGACGGTTAACCGTGGAGACCCCTTGGATCACGACTGCCTAAAACACCCGATTCCGCTTCCCCGGGTGTCCACTTGATTCTGACCATCACGCCGAAGTATATTGAACCATGTTTCGCTTTAGAATTGACGATGACACGGAACTCCGGGTGCTGGAAGGACGACATGCAGAAGAATTGTTCGCCTTGACCGAGCAGAATCGAGCGTATCTTCGGGAATGGCTCCCCTGGTTGGATAACACCGGGTCTCTCGAAGACACCCAAAAGTTCATCAAGCGCTCTCTTGAGCAGTTTGCGAACAACAACGGCTTCCAGGCGGGTATTTGGTACCAAGGCAAGCTGGTGGGTGTGATCGGTTACCATAAGATCGATTGGGCTAATCGAAAAACAAGTATCGGCTATTGGCTTGGGGCGTCCTTCCAAGGCAGAGGGCTGGTCACCAAAGCTTGTCGGGGTCTGGTAGACTATGCGTTCAATGAACTGGGGTTGAACCGTGTGGAGATACACTGTGCCACCGAAAACAAAAAGAGTTGTGCCATTCCAGAGAGATTGGGCTTTACTCAGGAAGGGACCATACGGCAGGCGGAACGGTTGTATGACCACTTTGTAGACCACGTGGTGTATAGGATGCTTGCCGATGAATGGGCCGGTGTTTAGGCGCTAAGCGCTGCGCTTGTGGTGCGCGTATTGCAGCGCCAAAAGCACCGCCTGCCCGCCATGATAGGCCTCATGAGTGATGACGTGGTGCAGCATCCAGCGCAGGGTGTACTCGCGCTTACCGCGCCGCCCTAGATGCTCCGGATCGGCCAACCTTCGAATCGTGTGACGGATCTCCTCGCGGATGCGATCGTGCTGTTCATAAAACCAGGTCAGGGGGCGCTTCGGTGGCGTAGGCCAGTGGACGGCATACTGGTCTATCTCCTCTGAAAGCAAGGCCTCCAGTTCTTCCAGTAAGTGGGAGCGGCCGTCGGCAACCTCCTGAAGCCAGAAGGCCTCTGCCTCCGCGATATGCAGGATCACAGCGCCGATGCTATGTCCTTGGGGGAACGGCTGCCAGACCACCGCCTCGTCGGGTACCTCCAACTCACCCAGTTCTTCCCGCCATTCCTTCGTCCCGTCGTCGAGCATGGCTAACAGCAGGCCGACTTGGGGATCCAGCCCGGGGACAGGCCTTACGTCGCGCTTCATGTCCATTGATCCTCCTTATAGATATAGATGTTAGTAGGATCTTCGTCTTCCTTGCAACTCACTTGTTTAGTGTCTTCGAATCAGCTATCATGAATCTCCGAGATCATATGGCTCGCTATAAAGTCGTGGTCACCGACTACGAATCTTCCGACCTGAATATCGAACGGGAGATTTTGAGTGAGATCGATGCCGAGTTGATCGTGGGCCGGTGTCGCACCGAGGACGAAGTGATCGAGATCGGCAAAGATGCCGACGGTCTGATGAATGTGGCAGCACCGATTACCCGGCGGGTGATCGAATCCCTGGAGCGGTGCCGGGTGATCGCCCGCTATGGGATCGGGGTCGATACGATCGATATCGATGCGGCGACCGAACGGGGCATCGTAGTGGTCAACGTTCCATCATTCTGTGAGGACGAGGTCTCCGATCACGCGATGACGTTGATCCTCACCTGTAGGCGGAAGCTCTTCCAGTATGCGGCAGCCGTCCGGGCCGGCCATTGGAGCTGGAGGATTGGACAGCCGATCCAGCGACTGCGTGGACAGACACTCGGTCTGGTCGCCTTCGGGAAGATCGCTCAGCGCGTTGCTCAAAGAGCCCAGGTTTTTGGCCTGAAGGTGATTGCTTATGACCCTTATGCACCTGAGGAGAGGTTCGAGAAACTGGGTGTGGAGCGGGTGGATCTCGGTGAGCTGTTGGAGACGTCTGACATCGTCTCGGTTCACACGCCGCTTACCGAAGAGACCCGCGGCCTGATCGGCGAAGCAGAACTGGCTCGGATGAAGCGCTCGGCGTACTTGATCAACACCTCTCGGGGGCCGGTGATCGATGAAGAGGCATTGTATCGAGCACTGAGGGACAGCCAAATCGCCGGGGCCGGGCTCGACGTGCTGGACGAGGAACCGCCGCGCCGAGAGAATCCCCTGTTCGAGCTGGAGAACGTGATCATCACCCCGCACGTCGCCGGGTATTCGGAATCGTCGTGGGTAGAGGTGCGAACCAAGATTGCCCAGGATGTGGCTCGGGTTCTAAAGGGAAAAACTCCGCAGGGGTTTGTGAACCCTGAAGTAGAGGTCGACTTGAAACGGACGGAATAGATCGAACGGGGAGGTTAAGGAGGAGATGCGAGAAAACCAGACGAAGCGTGCACTTGAGGCTGGGGAGACGGTGTTCGGGACGATGACCGTCGAGTTCAGGGCGCCGAGCATCGCGCAGATCTTCGTGGTCTGCGGGTTCGACTTCATGCTCATCGATACGGAGCACTCTGCCTATACGACCGAGACGGTGACCGATATCATCTGGACGAGCAAGATGTCCGGCATCACGCCGATCGTGCGGGTGCAGGAGCTGCAGTACTCGTTCATCAGCCGCGCCCTCGATTCGGGTGCCCAGGGGGTGATGGTCCCCCATGTCGAGACCCCGGAGCAGGCCCAAGCGGTGGTGCACTATGTGAAATTCCCACCGCTGGGGAGACGTGGATTGGCCACCGGGACGAGCCACAGCGACTTTGCCCCAGGGAACGTGGCGGAGTTCATCGCCGTGGCGAACCGCGAGACCATGGTCGTGATCCAGGTAGAGAGCCGAAAGGCGGTGGAGCAGGTTGAGGAATTGGTCTCCGTCCCCGGCGTCGACGTGGCATTGATGGGTCTCAACGACCTATCCAAATCCTACGGAGTCGTTGGCCAGACAGACCACCGGGACGTGCAGAGTGCGATCGATCGGGTGATCGACGCGTGTGGCAAGCACGGGGTCGTCTCGGGGATCCACACCGGGAATCTCGATCTGATCGAGCGGTTGATGGCCAAGGGGATGCGGTTCATCGCTTGGTCCTCGGACGTCGGCATGATCCTGGAGGGGGGAAAGGGGGCACTGCGGCGGCTGAGGCGGGACTGATCTCTTCCGTGTGTCACTACTTCCCGCCCACCACCAGCGTCAACCGCTGGCCCCCTAAGATCCTTTCCTGATCGGGGCACAATGCCCTGGAGGGCCCGATAGCTGTTTAGATTAAATCAAGCTTAAAGCAATCCATAGCTATTCACAAGGTCACGGGACATGCAGGAACGGTGAACTTTGTCACCGTCTCAGAAGATGGAAAAACTGCGTCAGCGCGAAACTCTCATCCTACACCCTTCGCCATCGGTCCACCAGTAAGGCCGCCCCGATGGCGATCAAAGTCAGGGCCCACGCGAAGCCCCAGTTCATCCAGAAGAAGGCATTGAAGTTGACCGTCAAAAAGAAGGTGCCGATGACGACCAGGATCAGGCCGACCGCGTTACGCCGACGGCGGGCGTCATTCTGGTTGTCTGCCGTCCGGGACTCTGGCTCCGAACTGCTTGCCAGCGATGCTTGACCTTTCTCTAATGCAGGTCCTCCCTGAAGGGTGGGCAAAGCCTCCTCGCCTGCTGTTTCGGGCGATGGCATGAGCACGGCGAGGATGATGTAGGCCAGGAGGCCGATCCCGGAGGCGAAGCACAGGACCACGAAGGCCACCCGGACCAGGACCGGGTCCATGCCCAAATATTCGGCCAGGCCACCGGCCACACCGAAGAGCATCTTGTCAGTTTCGCTCTTGACCAGACGCCTGGGTTGAGATCTGCCCCGGTTGCTTATAGTTGTTTGCTTATCAAGCATAGGAACCTCCTTTGTCGGTAGAAAGTATATCTTGTGGATGTTAAAAAATTGTTAACCCGATTGTTAATCGGGAAGGCCTCATGAGACGAGGCTTCCCCGAAGATCCGATTTCATTTCCCCGGCTGTCCATTGGACCAGGCATCGTCATCCATGGTCGGAATTTAACGCAATGTATTGAGTCATGATCACTGTTGGAAAGGGTAATAGCGACGATACGGGCATCTGAAAAGTTAAAAAGCCAACTACTGATTACTGCATATGGGGGCATAATATTTAAGAGGAAGATAACTAACGTAGGAAGGACAGGGTTGGTGAGGTTGAAGCCCAAGACACATCCTCGAAGGAGGGTGTGTAATGGTAGGAAGTCCCCACTACTGCCTGTCCTTCCTAACGTTTTAAGACCTTGTTTTCTTACTCATGTTAAACTAAGAAAGCCCTCATTGCAACTACGGGGTCAATCAACCTGGAGCTGCAAATCCTTGATTTCCTTTCTGAACCACCGCCTCCACTATGGCGCAACCTGTACACCTAATAATACAACTACCTGAGGGGATGCTGTCAAGTCAAGCTCGGACTTCTGGTGGAGTGTTTTGGCAGCCTACCAATCGTTGGCTCCCGAAGCCTGAATTCGAACTGTACGAAAGAGCAGGGTTGAGACCTGTCTTTTTGCCTGATGTGCAAGCTCATTTTTTGTGTTAACTTCAAAATGAGAGTAGCTCTATGGAGGTGGAGAAAAGCATATGGCTCATTACCTGGTACAAGCTAAACCACGCCATGACCGGTTAGCCGCTTTACGAGCGTGGCTAGACAGCGGCGAAATTGCCAGGATGCGTCCGTTTGGGGGGACCCTATATGTCTCTCTTGCGAACGCCCGACTCGATCCAGATGGCTGGGCGGTATGGGAGGAAGAGGACTATTGCCGTCCGCCGCTCGCGATGGAGCGGAAGGCCGTGCTGGACCAGCATTTCACCGATTTGAGCGTGGAACCCGTTGAGCAGGGAGCAGGTTGGGAGGAGATCGAACATTTGCCCCGACTGTGGGATGATGTACCGGTAACGTGATATGGAGTCCAGGGGGACGGTTGTTGTATACTGTTTTCGCCCGTCCCCCAGACTGCGGAGCGGAGGCGGGGCTGGCTGGATGCCGATTCGAAAATAGGAGCCGGCCCCCGTAAGGCCATCAACTCCGGTCGCGCTGCCCTGTGGCCTGTCAGGGGCCGGCCCGATCCGCAGGGCCTGTTCGACGAGGCCCCACACCCACAATCCAATCCTGCACACCGAGTATACCCAGCCCTCCCAGGATGCACTACGACACGGGTCACAGACAAAGGGTGAACGTTGTCATCGTGAGTTCTTGATTTCTGGAGGGGGCTGTGGGCACCATCGGTTGGTAATGATGAGGAACCAAAGTTGAACTTTCTCCACCGCTCGCTTCGTCACGCTGAGCCATCGCCGCTGCCCCAGCTCCAGATTCACTCCCGCTGCTTCCGCCGGCGTTTTCCATCCCAACACGGCTTGCGGCTCCAGAAAGTTGTAGCAGAGTTCATACCATAACGCCCATGTCCGACCTCCATAGACACCCTTCAACCCGCGAAAGCTACGCACCCAAGGACGTAGCTTCGAGTTCAATCCTTCCAGGATATTGTTCGTCACCCGCTCCCCAAACGCTTCAGCCAGTCGGCAATCACCGTCCTCCACATCACCTGTCAGCGGTCCACTGATGTGTGCTTGAACATGCCGGACAGGCAGCTTCCACTTCTGTAGCCCTTTGGTGTAAGCTCTGGCTCCATCGGTCACCAGGATCAAGCCATACTCCCCTGACCATAGTCGCAGCCAATCTTGCAGCCCTAGCTTCATCCAGTGGGTGCTCACACAGTAGGAAAAGCCCCCTCCCTCTCGTTTCCGGGTGAGGTAGATAGTGACCACACGGGTCTGTCGATCGAGCACTACCCACAGGTAGGCCCATTTGTTGTGATATCCTTTACGTCGCACCCGCACGAACAGTTCATCAGTATGCCAGATGGAACCAAGCTTGAACCGCGGTACCCCACGCTGCAAGTAACGGATTAAGGCGTTCATCTGTCGGTGCAGCCACTTGGTCAGGCCTCTGACTGAGAAGAAGATCCCGTAAAACTCCCTGAGGAAGGCGCGAATAGCCCGGGCAGACAGGGCATGGAAGCGGAGCCACAGGGCCATGGCCGCCAAGCGACTCTCCAGGGTAGGATCATCCATTTTGCAGCGGTCATCGCCGATGCAGAACTTGTGCTGACAGGCGTTGCAGTACCAGAGTTGCTTGGTGCCCGGATGGTTGTAGCGGGTGCCGTAGCCGATGACTTGGGTAGATTGGTGACAACGGTCGCAATCGGGATATCGGGGAAAAGATTTGGGGCGGGCCATAAATGATCACCGCCCCAATCTAATTGAAATTTACTGGATTGCCAATCAACAGTTCGTAGTGCCGTGTCCAGAGTCACTCAGCATGCTCGTGTTCGACTCCTTCCTTCGCTGGCAAAGACTGCAGATAGAGCCAGATCGCTTTGAGCTCGTCGTCGGTCATCTTGTAGTATGGCCACGGCATGAATTCGCCGTCGAGCTTGTGCCCATCAGGAGTGACGCCAGTGCGCAGGGCGGTGATGAAATCCCCTTCCGACCAGCCAGCCAACTCGCTACCGGGGGTGAGGTTCGGAGCCGGCGGCTCTCCAGGTTCCGGCTGAACACCGGTGAGATCCGGTCCATGGCAGGCAACGCACATGCCGATACCGTTTGCCAGATATTTGCCGTAATCAGCCGTCACACCGGGGGGCGGCGCTGGCGAACGTGGACCGGTATGGTCAATCCCTTCAGCGGGCAGCCCTTCCCCCCGAGGGCCGATTAAAAGAAACAGCCGGGCTGTTAAACTAACCGAGGTGCTGGGCAGCTCGTTGTCGACCGGCGGTAGGCTCTTGAGGTAGGCGATGATGGCCGCAAGGTCGCTGTCACCCAGGGTAAAAAGATAATTGGATGGCATAAGCACCAGAGGCTTGCCGTCCGGACCAACACCATGGCGGATGGCACGGACAAAATCGGCATCGCTAAACTCGTTCCCAATACCGCCCTTCCCTGAGGTAAGATTGGACGCGACAATTCGCCCTAAACTCGCGGCACGTTCGTCGATCCCCCCACCCAAATTCTCGCCGTGACAAGCCATACATAAACCGGCCTCCGTCACTAAGTGTCGACCCCGTTCGATCGAGGCTTCATCGGTGGGCACATCAATGGCGATCATTTCCTCAGGAAGGTCGTAGGTTTTGTTTAACCGGGCGTCGCTCAGAACGAACAAGGCCAAGAGACCTACAGCGACCAACCCACCCAAAACGACCAAGATGTCCTCGATTTGGCCTTGCTCCCCTTTGATCCATCCCAACCCTTTAGACATAGTTCCCCCTTTGTGGTGATCGGCCTTAATGAGACCCCGCCAACTATGATTAACCGCAAGGTTTTTACTGACTTGAGTCATTCTAAGCAAAACGAAATGGGTGGTGCAACTTTGGGGAGGCAGCGGTCAAACAGTTACCAACCGACAGTTCCCAGAGCCTAAGCAGCTGCTCGAGCCGGGATTTGTCCAGTTTCAAGAATCACTCCTAAGCCCCTACTGATACACCGGATTGTTTTAGCATGTCCTTCCACTTAGCAATCAACGCTGCTCTCTGGGTTCCCGGTAGTAAAAGGGAAATTTCCAACGATCTTGGGTAGAACCTTACCCGCTTCTCAGAAACGACCAGTTTTGAGAACGATGCCAGCACAGCCTGGAAATGACCATAGGAAGCCATGTTAGGGTTCTCAAAAACCTTTCTCGAAATGATGTTCTCGTAATCATCTGCGGTGGATGAGTTTTGAGACAGCATGGTTTTCACCATGAGCTGGTCCCCGCTGCTGATAGGCATTTTGAGATAAGATCGTTGTTTTTTTCTCCGTTACTACGGGGAACCCAACTTTCAAGGCAGGTCCATACAGATGAACTGACCCCCAGGATTTTTATGCTCTCTCTGTAGCTTTCGATGTAACCGCTATGATGGCTGATCACCCGACCCATTCGAAGGAAGTATCGATTCATCACATGGATAACATCGTATGGACTCTCGGTTCGCTAACTTTCCTGAGCAAAAACGAAATTTGTTCAGGCGCTTTC
>JBHIAT010000156.1:0-8129 GCA_046758705.1 Bipolaricaulia bacterium | reverse complement strand
CTCGGTCTGCACATTCGAGGATAAACAGAGGTTGGCTCATCATGCACCAAGAAATCGCCGCTGCAAGCTTTTGTCCCCGCGCTTGACATAAAAGGCAATCAGCATGATAAACTCTATTGACAAATTTTGCAACCTGCGCAGGGAACTGGGCCCGTCATTGAGATCCTTAGAGGAGTTCTGGCATGCCCTATCGCTTGTTGAAGTATGGCTTAAACAGCCACAGGCAGCCTGAACGTATGTGGCGCACATCAGAACCCCGCGACTCGTACGACGTAGTGATCATCGGTGGGGGCGTGCACGGGTTGGCCTGTGCGTACTACCTGGCCAAAGATCATGGCATCACGAACATCGCCGTACTGGAGAGCGGCTACATAGGCGGTGGGGGCAGCGGTCGCAACACTGCGATCATCCGTTCAAACTACCTTACACCCGAGGGCGCTCGTTTCTACGACGAGAGCGTCAAGCTCTACGAGAACCTGTCACAAACGCTCGACTTCAACCTGATGTTCTCGCAACGCGGGCACCTCACCCTGGCACACTCGGATGCTTCGCTGCGAATCATGCGTCAGCGCGCTGAGACCAATCAGATCTGCGGTATCGATTCTCGTGTGCTGACCCCCAAAGAAGTCAAGGAAATCGTCCCACACCTCGATACGAGCGACCGTCCGAGATACCCGATTCTGGGAGCGCTGTACCACCCACCCGGTGGCATCATCCGCCACGACGCGGTGGTGTGGGGCTACGCGCGCGGTGCGGACCGGCGCGGCGTTGATATCTTGCAACAGACAGCCTGCGAGGATATTTTGGTCGAGGGCGGGCGCGTCGTCGGCGTAAACACGAACCGCGGCCGGATCAAGACCAACAAGGTCCACAACGCAACCGCTGGATGGTGCACGACGATCACCGATATGGTCGGGGTCCGCTTGCCGGTTGTAACCCATCCGCTGCAGGCATGCGTCAGCGAACCGCTCAAGCCGTTCCTCGACTCGATCATCGTGTCTGGCACGCTGCACGTTTACGTGTCCCAGTCCGACCGGGGCGAACTGGTGATGGGTGCGAGCATCGACCCGTACGCGTCCTATTCGATGGACTCCACACTCGGCTTCCTCGAAGGGTTATGTGCTCATATCCTCGAACTGTTCCCGATGCTGCACAACGTGCGCATCCTACGTCAGTGGGCGGGCATATGCGATATGACGCCGGACTACAGCCCGATCATCGGTCTTACCTCGGTCAAGGGTTTCACCGTTGATGTAGGCTGGGGGACGTATGGCTTCAAGGCCGGGCCGGTCGCTGGCAAATATTGTGCCGAATTAATCGCTACGGATCAGGTTTCGGATTCGATCGCCCCATTTCGCCTGGCGCGCTTTGCAGAAGGTAAACTCGTCGGCGAGAAGGGCGCGGCTTCGGTGGGTCACTAAGCCCTAGAATTTAACTCAACCCGATATGCGGGTTTTAATCTGTCATGAACGTCTCTAAAGGAAGACAGGGGGAAGGAGACAGGAGACAGAAGGAATTTACCTGTCTCCTATTTCCTGTTGCCTGCCTCCTAATTTTATGTTTTTAATCGACTGCCCCAACTGCGGCAAGCGCAACGCCGATGAGTTCCACTGGGGTGGAGAGGTTAACCCACGTCCCAAGGATGGCGAACGGCTTTCGGACGTCGAGTGGATTGAATATCTGTACATGCGTGACAACCCATCCGGCGTGACCCAAGAGTGGTGGTGCCATCGCGCCGGCTGTGGCGAGTGGTTTCTGGCCGAGCGCCACACTCAGACGAACGAGGTTCTCAAAACTTACTTCCATGGAAACCGGGAGCGGACGTAGTGGCTGAGACGACCCAACACATCACAGAGGCAAAGCACCGACTGGCTCCGCGTCCCACTGAGATCATCAATCGGGAGGCGCCCATCCGCTTCAACTTCAACGGTAAATGGTATACCGGCTACGAGGGCGACACGATCTCATCGGCGTTGTGGGCCAACAGTGTACACATTCTCAGCCGCTCGTTCAAATATCATCGGCCGCGCGCGGATTTCACCATGGACGGCAGCGACCCGAATGCCCTGGTGCAAATCGGAGACGAGCCGAACGTGCGTGCGGGTAGACGGCGCATCGCCGTGGACATGGAGATTCAGCCGCAAAACGTCAATCCATCATTGAGCTTCGATGTCTTGGCGCTGAACGGCACGTTTCACCGGCTTCTTCCGGTGGGGTTTTACTACAAAGCTTTCCACAGCAAGCGACTGTGGCCGGTTTACGAGAAACTGCTCCGTCGTTTGGCCGGGCTCGGCCAAGTCGACCCGCGCTCGCCGATACGCTATTACGACCAACAGTACAAACATGCGGATGTGATCGTTGCCGGCGGCGGACCGGCGGGCTTGAGCGCCGCCCTGGCTGCAGCGGAGGCAGGTGCACGCGTGCTTCTCATCGAGCAGGACCCTTTTCTCGGCGGCCAGTTGCGCTACCGGCGCGGCGAACTGGAGGGGCGATCGTATGCGGCCATTGTGGAACAGCTCGTCGAGCAAGTCGAGGTGCACAAGGAGATCGAGGTGCTAAAGGGTGCTGTGGCTATGGGCTACTACGACGATCACTGGCTACCTGCGTTTACAGACGAACGCCTCTACAAAATCCGTGGCAGTGCCACCGTGGTGACCACAGGTGCGCTGGACCGCACCCTGATCTTTTTGAACAACGATCTGCCAGGGATCCTGACCGGAAGCGCAGCCGCACGCCTGCTCAATCTCTACGCCATCCGTCCGGGTGAGCAGGTACTGGTCGTCTCCGCCAATGATGACGGGCTACGTCTGGCGCTTGACCTGCATGAGGCAGACATCGCTGTGACGGTCGCCGACGAGCGTGCCGAAGACGAAAGTGAAGTAGCAGATGATGTGCAGTCTGCGGGCATTCCCGTCCGCTGGCGACATACGATCAGTGCAGCGCACGGCAAACGCCACGTCACCGGGGCCGATCTATTGTCACTGAACCCGGATGGCAGCCTTCCCTCATCGACATCCGACTCCGTGCGCGTTTCGTGTGACATCATTGTTCTGTCGGTGGGGTATATGCCCAACGCAGGCCTGCTCTACCAAAGCGGCTCCAAGCTGGCTTGGAGTCAACAGATGCGTGAGATCTTACCTGTCGAACTGGCCAAGGGGATCCACGCCGCCGGGCGCGTCTGTGGCTCACACGACCTGGGAACGGCGTTGCTCGAAGGCCGCATCGCCGGCGCGAATGCCGCAGCGGACGCGGGCTTCGGCTCTGGAGCGGGCAAGGATGACATTGCCAAGCTCAAAACGCTGAAATCCAGCGCGAAGCCCTTTACCACCCCCCATTATTCGATCCCCAGCTCCGGGCATTTTCGCTTCGTCGACCTCGCTGAGGACGTGACCGAGCAGGATGTTGAGGACGCGCTGGCCGAAGGCTACGACAGTATTGAGCTGCTCAAGCGCTATACCACGATCTCGATGGGGCCCGATCAGGGCCGCTACAGTTCGATGAACGCCGTGCTGCTCACCGCCAAAGCCCAAGAGCAGACGATCGAGCGTACGGGTACGACCACCTCCCGTCCGCCGCTTTTCCCGATCAAGATCGGGACGTTGGCGGGCCGCTTGATGGAACCGGTGCGTCGCACGTCGCTGCATCACTGGCACGAACGCTATGGCTGTACTTGGCTTAACGCCGGACAGTGGAAGCGTCCCGAGCGCTACCACAACCACACGCCCGAACGTGAAGCGCTGAACGTGCGCCAGAACGTCGGCATCATTGACGTGAGCACGCTGGGCAAGGTCCGTCTTTATGGCACAGACGTACCGGAGTTGCTCTCGCGGCTTTACACCAACAAGTGGCGCAAGCTCGAGATCGGCAAGGTGCGCTACGGGGTGATGTGTAACGAAGAGGGCGTGATCATCGACGACGGCATCACCACGCGCCTGGGGGAGGACGAGTACTATATGACGCTCACCACCGGCAACTCGGCTGTGATCCCCGAGTACATCCTGTGGTGGCAGCAATCCGGCTGGGATCTCGACGTCCATATGGTCAACATCACCAGCGAGAACGCGGCGATCAACATCGCCGGCCCCCGGTCGCGCGAACTGGTTTCGCGCCTGGCCGAAGGCACCGATCTTTCAAATGAGGCGTTCCCGTACATGTCGGTACGGCCGTGCAGACTTGCCGGAGTGGACGCATTGTTGCTGCGCATCGGCTTCACCGGAGAATTGAGTTACGAGGCGCACTTCCCGGCCGGTTACGCCGAGCATGTCTGGACGCAACTGATCGAGCACGGGGAGGATCTGGACGTGCTGCCCTTTGGACTGGAAGCGCAGCGTATCCTGCGCCTGGAGAAGGGTCACATCATCGTCGGTCAGGACACCGATGCGCTCTCCAGTCCGCTCGAGGCGAACTTAAGTTGGGCGGTCAAGACCGACAAGTCGGACTTTTTGGGCAAGGCGGCAATCGTCCGCAAAGCGCAAAACGGTCTCACTCAAGCTCTGATTGGTTTTGAGATGATGGACTCCAGCGTCGTGCCGCCGGAGGGCAACCTGGTAGTCGACAAGGGGCCCGACGGCAATCTCAACATGGCCGGCCGCGTGACCAGCGCGCGCTTCAGTCCGACGCTGAAAAAGTCGATCGGGCTCGCGTGGGTGCCCTACGAACGCCGCGCGCCGGGCACCGAGATCACGATTCGGATCGACGGCAAGCTGCACCGTGGACGTGTGGTCGAACTGCCCTTCTACGATCCGAAAGGGAAGGTGCTGCGAAGTTAGTTATGGAAGTGATCGCGAGAAGCGGGTTGTATCCTGTTGCCCAACGTGCCGGGGCACGCCTTGGAACGGCAAACGGCTGGCAAGTTGTGTTGGGTTATGGCTCGATCGAAGCAGAACGGGAAGCCGCACGTGAGCGCGTGGCCCTGGCTGACGTGAGCGCAGCCAGCAAGCTGGTGATCCAGGGCTGGGATATCGATGAAGCGCTCGCGACACAATTCGACGCTGTCCCCGAGAATCCGACCGATTTGGTGACGTTCGACGGCGGCTGGATCACCCAAACCAACCGCTACGAATACTATGCCGTCCTGCCCCTGGACAGGGTCGACGAAACCGTTGACGCGCTGCGCGCCGCGTTTGCTGAGGCTGAGGCACACGCACACGTCACGCCGGTCACGCACGGTCGGGATGCGATCGCAGTGCTCGGCCCGTGTGCCGCGGAGGCACTGGGCAAGGTGTGCGGTCTCGACCTCCACGAACGGGTGTTTCCCAACCACAGAGCACAGATCAGCAGCCTGGCCAAAGTCACGGCCATGATCGCACGCGTCGACCGAGGCGGTTTACCGTGCTACGAAGTTCATCTCGACCGTACATTCAGCGAGTATGTGTGGGAGGTTGTACGCGACGTCGCTGGTGAACTCGGCGGGATGGCGATCGGTCTGGAAGCGCTCGATGAGCTTTGACGGAAAGGCAGGATGGATATGGCAAAGCGCCTGCCGGATTCGGTGAAGTACTGCGTGATCGGCGCTGGGGTGCACGGGTTGAGCACCGCCTGGCACCTGGCCAAGGAATTGAACGCCCGGAACCGGGGATCCGGAAACGATGTGCTCGTGCTCGATAAGACCGATGTCGCCGCCGGAGCCAGCGGCATCGCCTGCGGCGTGGTGCGCAACTTCTACTACCAGCCGGCGATGAGCGCGGTCATGCACGTTAGCGTTGAGATCTGGGAGTCCGATCCGGAGGCGTTTCACTATCGGCCTGTGGGCTACATGGCCCTCGTTCCTGACATCCAGGCCGCAGATCTCGAAGCGATCTACCAACGACACGAACGGACCGGGTACCGGGCCACGCTGATCCGGGGAGAGCAGGAGGTCTTCGACTACATGCGAAAGATCTTTCCCGACTGGAAAGCGCGTGGTCTGACCACCTGTTTGCACGAACACCAGGGTGGATTTGCCTTTAATCAAGAATCCATACACGGTCTGGCCGATAAAGCTCGATCCGAGGGCGTGGAGATCGTCGCCGGGGTGGCGGTGACCGGCTTTGACGTCAGCGATTCCGATGGGACGGTCGAAACGGTCCACACCGACCGGGGGGAGATCGATATCGAACAGCTCATCATCGCCGTCGGCCCGTGGATCAAGCAACTGTGGACGATGCTGGAACTGCCCAACACCGTGGACGTGCGCACCCCCGATGGGACGGTTCATAAAGGGTTGGAGATGTGGACGTACTGGCGTCTGCAAGAAGGGGAGATCCAGGTCGACCCTCAGATGTACGTGACCGCCGATGGGAAGACACCGCCGGTGATGCACGTGGACTCCACCGAACCGTTGATCTCCGATCGGGACGGCCACCAGATCACGGATGGTCACTGGGGGATCTACTTCAAGCAGGATCGCCACGGCGTCCAGGGTGGGGCCGTTCCGGAGAGGCTCGGCCACGAAGCCCAAGTGGACCCTTACGGGCCGGAGAGCAAACTGTACACCGTCGGCGACGACTTCGCGGACTACTGGACCGCGGGCCTGGCCCACTGCATGAAACGTTTCAAGGGCAAGAGCCACGCATACAAAAAAGCGCCCACCGGCGGCATCGGCTGCTTTACGGTCGATAACTTCCCGGTGTTCGACTACATGCGGCCCAACGTCTACGTGATCGCCGACAGCAACCACGGCTACAAGATGATCGGCGTCGGCAAGGAGGTGGCCAAGATGCTGTTGGGAGGGCACAGCGACGTGCTCCATCCCTTCCGGTTTAGCCGTTTTGCCGAAGGGGATCTCCATCCGACCTCGAACAGCCCGTTCCCGTGGAGCTGAGGAGATATCATTGTATCAATTCATGTGGCCGGTCAAGACGCTTGTGGGCAACGGGTTAATCCGTCAGATTGGAACGCACGTTCCCCCGTTGGGCAACAAGACCGTCATGATCACCGGGCCCCCCGATCCATGGGTCAAACCCATCCATGAGCAGGTGAATGGCTGGTTGCAAGCGGCCGGTTGGGACGAAGTGATTCTCTTCAACCGGATCGAAACTGAGCCCACATGGACGACCGTAGATCGCGGCGTGGCGCTGGCCAAAAACAAAAAAGTGGGCGCCGTCGTGGCCATCGGGGGTGGCTCCACGTTGGACGCATCCAAGGTCATCGCCGAACGAAGTGGGATTGATTTCCTGTGTACGGTGCCCACCACCTCAGGAACAGGTTCTGAAATCAACCCATGGGCGGTGATCACGGACACGAAAACGCGCGACAAACAGAGCGTCCGGACCAAGCTGCCCGACGTGGCGTTGTTGGACCCTGAGTTAACGCTCAACATGCCCCCGATCATCACTTTGCTGACCGGCATCGACGCCTTCATTCATTGCCTGGAGTGTTTCTTAAGCACGACCGCCAATCCCATCAGCGACGCACTGGCCCTCCAAGGAATGGTGTTAGTCGGTGACAACCTGCAGCAGACCATCGAGCATGGACAGGATCTTGTGGCCCGCCAAAACATGCAAGCGGCAGCGCTCTTGGGAGGGGGCGCCATGCTCGGCGCCGGGTTGGGATTGATGCACGGCATCGGCAACGTCGTCGGGGGATTGACCCGACAGCCCCATGGTCTGATTCTCATTCACCTTTTGGATGCCGTGATGGAGTTCAACGAACCTGCCGAAGAAAAATACGGCGCCATTGCCGACCGCGTTGAGCAGCTCCGCACGCTGGTCGCAGAGAAGACCATCGAGCTGAACTTGCCCGAGATTGAAATACGGGAAGCCGACCTGACGCTTTTGGCTCAACGAGCGGCCGTCAACGTGAACTCCAAAACCAACCCACGCGAGTACACCCGCGATGACATTGTGACCATCGCACACCAGAGCTTCAAGATCACATAGATGAATCGCTGATTGCTTAAATCTGCAAGGATCAACGCGATTGAATTTTCTTTCCGTCGCGGTCCAAGAGGATGTCGAAACGCTCGCGGATTGCGCAGTCTACGTCCTCGGGAATCGGCCGGGGATGATGCTCGGCCAAAATCTTTCGCGCGATCTCTTGCGCCCTCGTTCGGGCGTCCAGCCCGCCGGCGGCTTCCCAATCCACGCGGAGCTCTCGATCCGCGATCTGCGGCATGAAGTACTCGTCGCTCTTGGAGAAGTTCACGGTGT
>JBHIAT010000155.1:0-8154 GCA_046758705.1 Bipolaricaulia bacterium | reverse complement strand
ACCAGATGCTCGTTTTGAAACCGGAGCTTCAGGGTGCTGGACGCGTATCGATCGGTGCCGGAAAACGTGGCCTCGCCTCGGGCAAACCCCCGTTCCGTCCGTCGCTGCACGTCGACGATCTTGCCGGTGAAGATCTCGAACCCGCCGGTGACCTCCTTAACCGCCTCCACCGGGTTCCGGTGCGTAGCACGGGCCTCCCGGATCGTTCTACCGATCTTTTCGGCCTCGGTGATCGTGCCCGGCACCATCGCCTCCTTGAGCTGTTTCCCGGTCAGGGAATACAGAGCGATCATCGCGGTACAGCCCATGTCAATGGTGATGGTGCGTGACAGGGTCTCTGTCCAACGGTTGTCGGGGGTGTTGATGATGGCTGAGTTTCCCTTTTCATCAGCGATGGCCATGGGGGTTGCCGGGACACCGTACAGGGTGGCGGTGACCATCTGGATTTCCGGGAACGCCCGACCCATCCCGTCGACATCCACCAATGGGATGCCCAGACGGGCGGCCACCGTGAACGGGGTCGTGGAGTTCAAGCCGCCGGCCTCGATGGACATCGTATAGTCGATCTTTCGCCCTAAGTACTCTTCTAGAGCCCGGAACGCGCGGGTAATTTCGTCGCCTTTGGGAACCTTCTCCACCATGACGGTGGGCGCACCCATCATCGCGGACGGGACGACCAGACTGTCATCGTCGACCTCATCGACATCGACCAGTTTCACCGGGCCATGCGCTTCGATGGCCTGGATGGCCATCAATTTGCCGATATAAGGATCCCCTCCACCCCCGGTGCCCAACACCGCGGCTCCCAACGCAATATCCTCTAAGTTGTCCGCGTGAATGAATCGCATCGCGATGACCTCATTCCTGGAGAGACCGGAGATTGAGATTACGACAGGGCCAAATCGCCGACGGCCTTGACCCTGACCCTGACGGCATTGCTGGGCAGGTAGGTCAGAGGCACCTCTTCGACATCGACGATGTGAACGGTCTCCTGTTTCGCGCCAGCCGCTATCGCCTTGTTACTCGCCTCTTGTTTGGCTTGATCCAGCACCTCATCCCGTGACGTCTTCTCCAACGAGAAGACCCGATCGATCTCGCCTCCGACTTGAGCAATCGCGGCCCCGACGGCATTGGCCACCGGAAAGTGGTCGGGCTTGAGCATCTCTGAGGCGCCCTCAACCGTTCTGGAGACCAGGATTGTGCCTCCCCCAACCAGGATCACCGGGATGGGATCGGCACTGGTCTTCATTCGGTCCACAGCGTTGTCCACCATGCTCTGTATCTCATTCAGCACATCTTTGACCAGGTTGGAGTCCAGCGATTGGACCACCTGCTTGTCCCCGATATCGACCAGGTCTCCGGCGACGGCCATATCGGTGGCCGTCATCACCGACCCTCCGAAGACCATCCCCTGGGTCGTCAACTCATAGCCTACGCTTTGGGGACCGATCTTGAGCGGGTGGTTTGACACGATGCTTCCGCCGCCCAGGCCGAAGGAGTAGACATCGGGCATCCTGAAGTTGGTGCGCACCCCGCCGATCTCCACGGCCACCGATGCCTCGCGCGGAAAGCCGTGGATGAGCATGCCCACATCGGAGGTCGTCCCCCCCAGATCCACGACCATCGCATCCTTCACCCCGGAGAGGAACGCGGCTCCCCGCATGCTGTTGGTCGGACCGGAGGCGAAAGTGAGCACGGGATACTGTCCGGCGAACTCGGCGCTCATCAGTGTGCCATCGTTCTGACTGATGAAGAACGATGCGTCGATCTTCATATCCCCAAGCGCCTGTCTGAACGAGTCCACGATTCGGTTGGCCAGATCCCTCAAACAGGCGTTCATGATCGCGGCGTTCTCCCGCTCCAACAGGCCGATGCGACCGATCTCATGGGACAGGCTGATGGTGATGCCGGGTACCTCTTCCTGGAGGATCTCCGCCGCCCGGTTCTCCATCTCCGAGTTTACTGGTGAGAAGACGGAAGAGATCGCCGCCGACTTGAGGCCCTTCGCTTTGATATCCTGGGCCACCTCGATGATCTCCTGCTCGTCTAACGGGGAGATCAACCGTCCGTCGAACTCATGACCACCGTGACACAGGTACTTATGATTGCCGATCACCTCCCTTAAGTCGGCCGGCCAATCGACCATCGGGGGTAGGCACTCGGTGGCTGGCAACCCCAACCGGATGGCGGCGACTTCCATCAGCCGCTTGCGCTCCACGACCGCATTGGTGAAGTGAGTCGTCCCGATCATCACTGCCTCGATCTTGTCGGTGGGGACGCCCGTCTGGTCCAGAATGCGGTTTAACGCAGCCGTGATGCCTGTGGTGACATCGGGGGTGGTCGGCGTCTTGTACTCGCCTACCACTTGATTCCCGTCCATGAGCACCGCATCGGTGTTGGTGCCCCCGACATCGATCCCGATCCTCATGCTCTCCCCTCCTCAGCTAAATCTAAATCTTTAAGCAACAGCGATGAACTCTCCGGATGCCAGCCGATCTCCACCGAATCTTGCTCACGGAACGTTTGTCTGTCCACCGTATTTGGCGACTCCACGATAATGATGTGCTCGCCTACTTGGACCTCATATCGGATGAGCGCTCCCTGATAGGTGACCCGGGTGACCTCACCCCGCAACCGGTTGATCGAATCCTCTCCCCCTTGATCTCCGATCTGGACGTTCTCGGGACGCACCACCAGGGAGACGTCCTGGCCCGGCTCGATCCCCTCCACCGCCGGAGCCTTCAACTTGGAGCCGTCGACCATGACCTCAACGTACTGTTGATTGACGGTTTTGACCCGCCCCGCCAATATATTAGACTCTCCGATGAAGTCGGTGACAAATCGGGTGGACGGGTGCTCGTAGATCTCGTGAGGGGTTCCCACCTGATCGACCTGGCCCCTGTCCATCACCGCCAGTCGATCGGACATGATCAACGCCTCGCTCTGGTCGTGGGTGACATAGATGGTCGTGATGTGCAACTGATGTTGCAGATCCTTGAGCCAGAATTTCATCTCGTCGCGTAGCTTCTTATCCAAAGCGCTCAACGGCTCATCCAAGAGCAAGATGCGGGGTTGGGTGACCAACACTCGGGCCAGCGCCACGCGTTGTTGTTCGCCGCCGCTCAACTCTCGCTGGTATCTCCCTTCATAGCTGACCAATCCGACCCGTTCCAGCATCTCATGGACTCTCGTTTCGATCTCTTTTTTGGGTAACTTGCGCAACCGTAGGCCGAAGGCGATGTTGTTGAAGACGTTCATGTGAGGGAAAATGGCGTAGTTTTGGAAGACGATGCCGATGTCGCGCTTTTCGGGGGGCAGACCGGTCATGTCCTTGCCTTGGATCAGAATCGTACCGCCTGTCGGACGAGCGAAACCGGCGATCAGCCGCAACGTGGTCGTCTTACCGCATCCACTCGGGCCGAGCAATGAGAAGAACTCTCCCGGTTCGATCTCTAAATCGAGATGGCTGACCGCCTCCACCTCCTTGTATCGTTTGGTTACATCGATCAACTCCACCTCTGCCATCGTGGGGTCACCTCGTTACCGGGAGGTATATGGTATCAGGGATATCCACGCACAGAGGGGTTAACAACCCTCATGCGTGGATATCGACGACGTCACCACACCTGAACGCTCGGATGCAGACGCCGGCTTATCGCCCACTTCCACCGGCGTATATATCGTTCACCCTCCTGACGATCTCCTGCTCGTTGGCATTCCACCAATCCCACGGAGGAATCCACAGTCCCTCAAGCCCCTTGGCGGTGTTCCTCACCCCTAACTCAGCGAGCTCCGGTTTGACCTGGGCGTTCTTGTTGGTGGGACGTAGGAAGACGTCTCCGCCTGCCTCCGTCTGGTATCTGGCGCCGGCGAAGATGTTGGCCAGGGCGTAGGCGAGTCGCTTCTGCGTCGTCGGGATGTTCTGGCTGATGGTCGTGGTCTGGGACAGGATCGGCTTGAAATCCCAGTAGAACCAGTCCACCGGCAACCCCTTCGATTTTTGCAGCAGGCCCTCACCGTCATGCTGGTTGGCGATGACGACCTCGCCCCGCTCCACCAGGATCTGCATATTGCCGGTGAAGTCGCTGATCTTCAGCGGCATGGCGTCTCGCATCGCCTGGATGCCGGCCTCAAGATCGGTCGGGCCGCTGCCGAAGGTCGCGGCAGCCGTCATGAACAGCACATGCTGCAGCGTGTTGGAGGTGATGTAAGTCCCCCGCCTGTCGGCAAATCGATCCTGCCAGAAGTCCTCGAACTTCGATGGGAACGGCTCGTCGATCATGTCGGTGCGGTAGACGAACCCATACTGGCTGAACAGTTTGGTAATACCCACCCCGGTCACCTTGGCGAAGTCCCAAAGCTCTGCGGTGTTGGGTACGTTGGCGGTCATCTGATCCTGAGGGGCGAGCAGGCCCCGCATCACCCCGGCTGTCTTGAACATCTCCGGCATGTTCCAGTTGGTGATGTCGAATGGCGGTCGATTGACTCCTCCGGCCACGAACTTGGGGAACCACGGCCAGCCTGCATCGTACTGAATCCTGCAATTAAAGTCCTTCTCGAATTGATTGAGAGCCCGCTCCCTCATGACGTCTTCCCAAAAGCCTCCCCACTCGGCGACTCGGAGCGTGGCCCCTCTGGCGTCGAAGACCTCACCTTGGTAGAGAATGTCCGGTTGAACCGCATATCCTTTGGGGGCAAAGGAGATCGTCGCTCCAAAGCCGACCACACCGGCGGTCGCCAACCTTAGGAAATCCCGTCTGGAAAGCCGCGCGTTTTTCCCTTGGATAGTCATTTTTCCACTAACCTCCCCCTCTAAATTTGAGTTTGAACAGTTTCCCCCCTTTCTATTGGACAGAGTGATTAAGATGCATTATATACCGACGTCTCGTTCCCTGTCAAATCGAGGGTTGCCTTCGTTACGTCGTTTGGCTATGCTTAGAAGCGGAGGAGGGGTCGGCATGCCTGCCAACCTACCCCCGGAGTACTACCAGGTTGAAGCCCGCTATCGGGCGGCGAAGACACCCGAGGAAAAGCGCGACGCGCTCAAGGAGATGATCGCCCGCGTCCCTAAACACAAGGGGACCGAGAAGTTGCGGGTCGATCTCAAGCGTCGCTTGGCCAAGCTCGAAGGCAAGATCGCCCAGCGGCCCAAGACCGGCCGGGCCTCCCCGTTCGAGCACATCGAACGGGAGGGCGCCGGCCAAGTCGTACTGGTCGGCGCGCCAAACGCTGGCAAATCGACCCTGGTCGACCGGCTCACCCACGCCCAGCCGGTCGTCGCTGACTATCCGTTCTCGACGGTGAAACCCGTGGTGGGGATGATGCCGTTCTCGGACATCCAGATCCAGTTGATCGACCTGCCGCCCGTCTCGGAGGAGTACACCCCGTCTTGGACGTTCAATCTGATCCGGTACGCCGACCTGATCGCCTGGGTTGTCGATCTCGCCGATGATCCGGAGATGCAGCTCTTCTCTGTCCTGGAACTCCTGAAACAGGCCAAAATCCGTCTTGTCGCAGAGGTGCCGGAACTCGAGGAGGACGGGTTCAGTCCCATTTTCCACAAGCGGACGCTCCTGGTGGGCACCAAGCTCGATCTCCCCGGAGCATCCGATAACATCGCGCACCTCTTTGAGGAAGTTGAAGAGGCTGAGGCATTCCCGACCGTGTGGATCTCGACCCAACGGAACGAGGATCTGGAACGGCTGAAGTTGGCAGTCTTCGACACGTTGAGGATCGTGCGCGTTTACACCAAGAAACCCGGTCAGCCGCCGGACCGGGGCCAACCTTACGTCCTGCCCCAAGGAAGCACGGTATGGAAGGTCGCCGAGGCGGTCCACCGTGAGCTGGCCGATAGTCTCAAGTTCGCCCGACTGTGGGGCTCCGGTGACTACGACGGCCAGCGGGTCGCTCGCGATCACGTCGTAGAGGATGGGGATATCATCGAACTCCATTGAGATCAAAACGAGGTTCAGAGGTTCCTCGTCGCTACGATCTTGTCAGGGCCAAGAGGATCGGCTTGGATTTCGCTGATCTTTCTGTTATCCTCTAAATTGGAGGGATTTCATTGTATATCTATAAAATTGGTGTTGTCGGTGCCGGAAAGATGGGAGCGGAGATCGCCCAGGTGGTCACCTATGCCGGGCTGCCCGTCGTCCTCAAGGATGTCAACGAGGAGCTGGTCGAGCGAGGCGTTGGGATGGTCCGCTCGATCTACGAGCGGCGCGTCGAACGGGGGAAGATGAGCCCAGGTGACATGAAAGAGCGGATGAAACTGATCCGGGGGACGACCGGTTATGAGGAGTTCTCGGACGTCGATCTGGTCGTCGAGGCGATCCCGGAAGATATCGAGTTGAAGAAGCAGGTGTTCCAGGAGCTGGAAGCCGCCTGTCCCGAGGCGACGATATTGGCGTCGAACACATCGTCACTGTCGATCTCCGAGATTGGCGGCGCGACCGGGAAGCCGGAACGGACCATCGGGATGCACTTCTTCTACCCGGCCCACGTGATGAAGCTCGTCGAGATCATCCCCGGACTGGACACCGACGAGGAGACGGTTGAGACGATCGTCTCGTTCTCCCAGGACCTGCGGAAGATCCCGGTTCGTGTCAAAGAATGTCCCGGGTTCCTGGTCAACCGGTTGTTGATGCCGTACTTGAATGAAGCGATTTCCTGTCTCCAGGAGGGAGCGGCAACCACCGAGGAGATCGACGTGGCGGCGACCGAGTTCGGGTTCCCGATGGGACCGTTTACGCTTCTCGACAACATCGGAATCGACATCGCTCACTCGGTTGCCCGGGTGCTGTTCGACGCGTTCGGCCACCGGATGCCTCCGGCTCCACTTCTGGAAGCCGTTTTCGAGGCCGGCCGCTACGGCCGACGGACCGGCGCCGGGTTCTACAGCTACGGCAAGGCCGACGAAGACTGGTTGGAGAAGCAGATCGCCCGCATTCAGAAGCAGACCGGTGTTTCCGGCACGGACTTCTCGGTCGAACGGTTGCTCTACCCAATGGTCAATGAGGCGGCCTTGTGCCTCGAAGAGGAGGTGGCAACGCCCAGCGACATCGAACGGGCGTTGCTGGCCGGGATCGGCTTCCCCCGAGAAGTTGGTGGTGTTCTGCACTACGCCGATCAACAGGGTCTCGATCAGGTGGTGGACGGGCTGGATCGCTGGAAGGAGACGCTCGGCCCGCGGTTCTGGCCTGCCCCGTTGCTCAAACGGATGGTCGGGGCCGGGCACCTCGGCGTTAAGACGGACCGCGGATTCTTCGAATATATCTAAGGAGGGAAGATGTCCGACGACTACCCACACCTCAAATACAAAGAGGAGGACACCCTGGTGATCCTGTCGATGAACCGCCCGCCGGTCAACGCACTGGGCCAGGAGCTGATCGCGTCACTCGAGGCAGCGGTCGACCGTGTCCGAGAGAGTCACGCCACTAAAGCGTTGATCATCACCAGTTCGCTTCAGGACTACTTCAGCGCCGGCGCCGACGTCAAAGAGATGGCTAACATCGAGAACGTCGAGGAAGCAGCTGAACTGATGCGTCGTGGCAAGGCGTTCATCGACAGGTTGGAGATGATGGAAATTCCGACGATCGCGGCGGTGAATGGCGTTTGTCTGGGCGGCGGCATGGAGCTGGTGATGGCCTGTCACATCCGCATCGCCAGCGAGGCGGCGCTCTTCGGCCAGCCGGAGATCAACCTGGGGATCATTCCCGGGTTTGGGGGAACGCAACGGCTCGCCCGAATCGTCGGGGAGGCGAAGGCGCTGGAGTTGATCCTTACCGGAGATCCGATCAGGACTAAGCAAGCTGAGGCACTCGGGCTCGTCAACTTGGTGGTGCCCGAGGATTCGCTGTTGAAGCAGTCGAAGGCGCTTGCCTGGAAGATCGCCAAGAAGGGGAAGCCCGCGATCGCCGCCGCCATCCGCGCGGTCGTCGGCGGACTGCGTCGGGAGTTCGAAGCGGGGATGGAGTTAGAGACCGAGATGTTCAGCGCGCTGGCCGAGACCGAGGACATGCGCGAGGGAATCAACGCGTTCCTGGAGAAACGGCAGCCGCGATTCAAAGATAAATAGGTAAAAGGGTCAATATAGGTGAATAGTGACGCTCCCCGCACTAAAGTACGGGGCTTCTCGTTTCACAGGCGGAACTT
>JBHIAT010000154.1:0-8241 GCA_046758705.1 Bipolaricaulia bacterium | reverse complement strand
CGCTGGGGTCGGCTGGGCGATGGCGATATTGGCGATGGCGGCGATTCGGGATCGGTTGAGCTTTGCGAATCTGCCGCGTGGGTTTGAGGGAGCGGGGATCACGTTGATCATCGCCGGGTTGATGGCGCTGGGATTCTTCGGTTTCTCAGGGATGATCGACATCCAGTCGCTCGGCACCGGCGGATAGATTAACAAACGCTTACTGTATTGTCACTGTACTGAACAAAGATGATTTACCTGTACGCGGTGCTCGGCATGGGAGGGATTGCTGCGTTCCTGGCCGCTTTGTTGGCCATCTCCACCTCGTTTCTGTCGGTCGAGCAAGAGTTCAAGGTCAAAATCACCAACAACGGGGCGGTCCTCACCATGAACTGGGGGGACAACCTCATGAACACCCTCAAGAAGCCATACGGTTATACCCTGATGGCCTCCTGCGGGGGGAGCGGAACGTGCGCGACCTGTCGGGTGAAGGCGATCGAGGGGGTCGATGAGCCGACCCCCGCCCAACTCGGTCCGATGAGCGCCAAGCTGAGGAACCAGGACTACATTCTCTCCTGTCAGACGAGCGTCCGAAACGACCTGGTGATCGAGCTGTTTGAACCTCTGGTAACAACCTGGCCGGATGAGGTCGTAGAGGAGGAAGAAGAGGTCGAGGAGTTTTCTTCTCCGTTTGCCCAGAGCATCCGGGAGGTGCTCCCCGGCTTCAACTGCTACGCCTGCGGTTATCCGACCTGTGCCGAATATGCCGAGGCCGTTGCTGCTGGGAATGCTTCCCATGAACTCTGCCTGCCAGGGGGCGAGCCGGTGCTTGCTCGGTTGCAGGAGGTGCTCGACGCCGAGGCGGCCGAAGCCGGAGCAACGGAGGCAGAGGCGACGGGATAGCGACAGTGGATAGCGATCCGCCAAGGGGGTAGCAACGGTGCCCAAGATCAACATCCGGGGCCAGGAGGAGGTCGAGGTTCAGGAAGGGACTATCCTGCTCCGGTTCATCCAGCGGGCGGGGTACGACGACGAACTCCCGGCAGAATGTGACGGTCAGGGAACGTGCTCCACCTGTATGGTCAAGGTGTTCTCCGGGGTCGGTGAGCCCAACGAGAACGAGCAAACCGTCCTGGACGAGGATCAACTGGAAGCGGGTTGGCGACTCTCCTGCCAGATCCCGGTCACCGAAGATATCGATATCATCATCCCTGGCTATGAGCCTCCGCCGGAGATCGAGGTCGAGCCGGAGGTTCTCAGAGATATTCTCAACTATTCGGCCAACAACTTCCCGCCAGCGGGTATCCCCTCCTCCCAGATGATCACCACCGGCCGCCTTTTCGATCTCAGCAATCGGGTCGATGCGTTGGTCGATGGCGGTGGTGATGAGAACGACTTCCTTGTCCTTCACGACGTGGTACGGTATTCACTGGACACGGTGGCGGTCGAAGAGATTCCCTCAACGCGTCCGATCAACCGGGAGGAGCTCGAGGAACTGTTAGATACGCTTCAGGTTTTGGTGGTTGCCGAGGAGATAGAGGAGGAGGTGCTGAGCTACCCTTACTTCTTTTATCTTTTGGGGACGATCTTCGTGTTTGTCACCATCCCATTAGGGTTATATTCTCTGTTTGTGAATGCGCCATTGTTAGAGCCGGCGACGCCATCATTCACGCCGAACCCGGAGAAGTCGCCCTGGTATTTCATCGGCATTCAGGAACTCCTCGCCCATTTCCACCCGTCGATCGCGGGCGTCATCATGCCGACCGCCTTCGTCGTTTATCTCATGGTCATCCCCTACATGGAGCCGTACATCGAGATCTTCAGAAGAGATAGGCGCAATCCACCAGGAAGAAAGCTCAGTGACCGGCCAATCAACACCCTTTTCTTTATCATCTCGATGATCGCGTTCTGGGCGCTGATCGTCATCGGCCAGTACTTCCGTGGGCCGAGGTGGCAGTTCGTGGTCCCATGGGGGTAACCGGCAGACGCTCAATCTCCGAACTCTGCATGAGAAGCAAGAAGTAATGAAGTAAGAAGTAAACCAACTCACATCTAAAAAGGTGGTGATTAACATTGGGAAGGTGAAAGCAACCGCGTCATACCTCCCCGATGTCAGCGAGGTCGATCACGTCCTGTTACTCTTCTCAGGGGGACTGGACACCTCGTGCATGGTGAAGTGGATCCAGGCGCGCTACGAGGCCAAGGTGAGCACGCTGACGATCGACCTGGGAGGATCGCAAGCCGATTTGGAGACGACCCGGGAGAAGGCACTCAAGCTGGGAGCAGTCGAGGCCTATATCATTGATGCTAAGGAGACATTTGCCGACCACTACGTCACCAGAGTGATCAAGGCCAACGGGCTCTATCAGGGGGCCTATCCGCTGAGCACAGCGATCGCCCGCTACCTGAAGAGCGAGCTGGCCGTCAAGACGGCTGAGCAGATCGGGATCAGGGTGATCGCCCACGGCAGCACCGGCAAAGGGAACGATCAGATCCGGTTCGAAGCCTCGATGCTGGCGTTGAATCCGGAACTGAAGGTATTCGCCCCGGTGCGGGAGTGGGAGATGAGCCGGGACGAGGAGCTGAGATACGCTCAGGAGCAAAACATCCCGATCCCGAGCGAGAACGTCGCTTACTCAATCGATGAGAACTTGTGGGGACGGAGCATCGAGGCCGGTGTCCTGGAGGATCCGGCGGTCGAACCGCCCCAGGATGCGTTCATGCGCGTGCGACCTGTGGAGGAAGCGCCCGATACGCCCACGTATGTGGAGATCGAGTTCGAGGGTGGGGTGCCGGTCGGGTTGAACGGCGAGCGGCTGAACCTGGTGACCCTCATCGAGCGATTGAACACGCTCGCCGGCGAACACGGGATCGGGATCATCGACATGACCGAGGACCGGGTCGTCGGCATCAAATCCCGCGAGGTCTACGAGTGCCCGGCGGCCGTCACCCTGATCGCCGCCCATCGAGACCTGGAGCGGTATGTCTCCACGATCCACACCAATCAGTTCAAACCGCTCATCGATCATCAGTGGACCTATTTCACCTACGCCGGCCTGTGGTACGACCCGTTGATGGATGCCCTGAACGCGTTCATCGATCAGGCCAACGCGCGGGTGAGCGGGACGGTGCGGATGAAGCTGTATAAAGGTCAAGCGCGGGTCGTCGGACGGACGTCCGAATACGCTCTGTATGAACACCAACTGACGACCTACGAGGAGGGGAGTAGCTTCAATCAGAGAGCCGCTCCGGGCTTCGTCGAGCTGTGGAGCCTGCCGACGCGGATGGCTAGAAGGATCGCGGGTCCCAGATGAAGCTATGGGAGACCGAAGAGGTCGAACGAGAGCGGATCGTCGAAACGTTCGTATCAGGTGACAACATCGAACTCGACCGGAAACTGATCAAATACGACGCGTTGGGCTCGATCGCTCATGCGCGGATGCTCCAGGAGATCGGGATCCTGTCCGAGAAGGAATTCAAACAGCTGAGAAACGCGCTGGTCTCGATCATCGAGGACGAGGATTTCACAATAGCCTTGACGGAGGAGGACGTCCACACCGCCATCGAGAATCGTCTCACCGACAGCGTCGGTGACGTCGGCAAGAAGATCCATACGGCTCGATCGAGGAACGATCAGGTGTTGGTCGATATGCGACTCTACACCAGAGACCATCTCCTCGGGATTGCTTTGGATCTGCTTGACCTGTGCGACGTACTCGTTGGATTCAGCCGAAAGCATCGCGACGTGATGATGCCCGGTTACACCCATATGCGCCAAGCGATGCCCTCCTCCGTCGGGCTGTGGACAGCGAGCTTCGTCGAAGCCCTCCTGGACGATCTCACATTCCTACAGGCCGCCTACGACCTCAACGATCAGAACCCCCTCGGCGCCGCTGCCGGGTACGGAACGCCGCTCCAGCTCGATCGAAAGCTGACCGCCGAACTGCTCGGATTTCGCCGGATCCAGAACAACCCCCTGTATGCGGTGAGCAGCCGAGGGAAGATCGAAGCGATGGTCCTGTCGGCTTTGGCTCAAGTCATGCTCGATCTGAGCCGATTATCCAACGATCTGATCCTGTTCTCGACGGAGGAGTTCCAGTTCTTCCTGCTGCCCGACGAGTTCTGTACGGGGAGCAGCATCATGCCTCAGAAGAAAAATCCCGACCTGTTAGAACTGACGCGGGCGCGCTCCTCCGTCGTCCTCTCCGACCTGTTCCGAATCCTGGAGGTGATCAACGGGCTTCCGTCCGGCCACAACGCTGACACCCAGGAGACGAAACGGCCCGTCTTCGAGGGTATGGAGGTGACTCAGGCCTGTGTTTGCGTCCTGACACCACTGGTCGACCGGTTGGAGGTCAACGAGCAGGGGATCGCCAAGCGAACCTCAAAAGAGATCTTCGCAGCCGATCGGGCGCTGGAACTGGTGCAGCATGAGGGATTGAGCTTTCGAGACGCCTACCGACGGGTCAAACAGGAGGGGGGTTCAAGCGTTGAGGGATATCCACATCGGGTTCCGAAGGAGCTGAGGCTGGACGAGCTCCGGGAACAGATCGATGCAGAGCGGGAGCGGTGGGAGGAGGAACGGACGCGACTCGAGGCGGTCATCGAACGGTTGATGGACATTGATCCGACTTGAGATTGGTCTCAGGCCTCGCTATGAGCTGCCGGTGGGTGGAGGAAGCTGAGATGACGCTCTTGACAAACTTGACATGATTTGTCATAATCGTCACCAAGATGAGGAACCCCTTCACACCGGGAAGCGGCCTCTTCCCGCCCTTCTTCGCCGATCGTGAGCGGGAAGTTCAGGAATTTACTCAGCGGCTACAATCGACTCTTGACGGAGCCCCTCGGCACATGGCGGTGCTAGGGGAGTGGGCGATTGGCAAGACCTCCTTGCTCCTGCAACTCGGCCAGTTGGCTAAGGAACAGGGCTGCTTGACTTCTTTAAGCATCGCCAACCCAGAAGAGCCTCAAGCTTTTATCGCCTCCCTCATTAGGACAATCTCCCTCCAGGTCCAAGCCGCTTACGGCGAGTCCCTCTGGAAGCGCTTGGCTAAGGCCATCGGTTTGAAGGAAATCTCACTCTCAGCCCTAGGTGCCTCGATCGAGCTGCGCTTTGCTTCCACAGGCGAGGCTCAACTCTCCCTGCGCGAGTACCTGCGTACCCTTTGGGAGGAACTCCAGGATCGGGCTCCGGCGGTGCTCATCGCCATCGACGACCTCGATCTGATACCCGACTTCCGCCAGACGATGGTGCTCTTGCGCAACACAGCAATGGAACTGGGCATCGCCCACGTGAAGGTCATGATCGTGACGGCAGGGACCCGTGTGCTCTTCGAGCGGATGTGGGAGGCGCATGCGCCACTGGTGCGCTTCTTCGAGCCGCTGGAGTTGGACCGGCTCCCCGAAGAGTCCGCCCAGGAGGCGGTAGTGAGGCCGCTGGATGACACCGAAGTACGCTTCATGCCCGAAGTTGTCGAGCAAATCGTCAAGCTATCGAGAGGGCAACCGTATTACTTGCAAGAGCTGGCCTACCACGCGTTTGAGACGGCGAAAGATGGGGTGGTCACCCCCGCGAGCTTCGCGGTGGCGTTCGAGCGAGCTTTCTCGACGATTGCGAAGGCGGTCTTCGAGCGACGGGTGACGGAGTTGAGCGCCAGCGAGCAGCGACTCTTACGGGTGATTGCCTCTCTAGACGAACCGGCGACGTACAGCGAGATCTCGGCTCACGCGAAACAGGCAGGCTTGAGACAGAGTTCCATTGCGAAGCTCCTACAGCGATTGAAAGCGAAGGGGTGCACGAAGCAAGTGGAAATCGGCTCACAGCGGGGCCGCTACTTCATCGATGATCCTCTGTTTGCCGAGTACGTCCGACGGCAAGTTGCCCCGGCAGCTTGAGAGGGAGCTAACGCTGTTTTGTTATGTCGGGGCAAGTAACGATCTGGGCCGGGACGGTCTCGTCTACACTTAAATCGTCCGCAACTTTTCCGGTAGTCTCCCTCAATAGCGTTGATGTACCATAATGTTGTAGATCACACTGTTGAGGAGGCACGATGACTCAAAACCGATTGGTATCGCCTGGTTCCTTCTGTTGGAACGAGGCATGCCCAGACTACGGCAAAGTCGATCACGGGAATATCCGCCGCTTTGGCAAGACCCGTCGTGGCGTTCAACGTTACCAATGTAAGACGTGCCAGGCCACGTTCACCGAAACCAAGGGCACGCTCTTCTACCAGCGTCACACGCCAAAGGCGACCATCCTGGAATGTCTGGCGCTGGTGGCCGAGCGTAACAGCCTGGCGGCGATTCGCCGCGTGAAAGGGATCAAGGAAGACACCGTGCTCGATTGGTTGCGCCAGGCCGCGCACCACGTCGAAGAGATCGAGGCGCTGCTGTTGGCGAACTACTCCATGACGCGCGCTCAACTGGACGCCCTGTGGACCTACGTCGGCCACAAGGGTGAAAAAGGGGGTACATGGAAGAGGACGAGCGAGGCACTTTCTGGCGAGGCACCGTGATAGACAGCGACACCCGATTGCGGGTTGGGCGGGCGATTGGGAAAGACGAAGACGAAGTCGCTACCCAACTGATGGCCCAACTCAAGGCACGAGGTCATCCCGATGCCCCGCCCGCGATCGCCACCGATGGCTGTGGCAGCTATCGAGAAGCGATGATTGAAACCTGGGGCCAGGTGCCAGCGTACTCCGGTCGTGGCCAGCCACCGACGCGCAAGCAAGCAAAGCCGGATTGGCACTATCTGCAGGTAGTGAAACATCGGTCTGGGAACCGCTTGATGGGGATCACGATCAAGGTGATCTATGGCGATCCAGAGGAAGTCAGGGCGCTGCTGGGTGAGCACACGGCCTATGTCGAGCGAACCCATCTGACCTCACGCCAGATGAATGGGCGACTGGTTCGCAAGACGCTTTCCTTCTCCAAAGCACTGGAGATGCTGGAGGCGGCCTGTGCCTGGGAGGATTGGGTTTACAATCTGACCCGACCAGTCAAGACGTTACGGCTCGAGATTAGTGACGACCGGCGCCGTTGGCAGCCGCGCTCGCCCGGGATGGTGGCGGGCCTGACAGATCACATCTGGACGATCCAAGAGTTGTTGACGGCTGTGGTGGCTCCTGATATCATCAACACTAAATAGGGAGACCACCGAAAAATCACGCTCCATAATAATACTGATGCTCCAAACAATACCGCTTGATACTTTAGCTGGTATCTATAGAGGTCAGTTTCATTAATCTCATTTGCGATATCCCGCTCGATTTGTGGAGCAACCAGTCTCAGTAGATCACAATGACCACCTTAAGCAGATCTAACCGGCAGTGTCACCACTTCCACGGCTCCCAACTGCCTCTCCACCGCCCGCCCCAGGAACAACAGCAGCCGCACAAAGCGCAATCCCTCGGCCCACACTTGCCGCCCACCTCGGCCCCGTCCAGGCCAGCTCACCACCGCCCACTTCAGCCACACCCACAGGTTGTGCAGCATCACCACCACCCCGACCAACAGACACCGCAGGCTCACCTGGGCCGACGCTGTCCGGACGCGCGCTTGCTCCCAGACCTGATGGCTGTTCTCAATGCCGAACCGCCTCCGGTACTTGCTCCACAACGCTCTCAGGGTGAAGGGGAATCGATGGATCACAAACGCGTACCGCTGCCATCCGTACTTGTCCCAGCGTCCTTGGAAGTACTTGCCCACCACGGCCACCTCAATGGTGATCGCTCCTTGTTGAGGACTGCGTACCGTGTAGGGCCAGATCCCAGGACCCTGTCGAGCGATCAGGCCGGCGATCCCGTCCTGCTTCCCCTTCTTGGGCGCGGCCATCACAAAGGGCAGATCCTGTGTCATCAGCCAACGCAGCACCGCCACACTGTAGAATTGGCGATCCAGGTAGAGGCAGCGCAGGGGAAAACCCAGTTGGACCCAACGCGCCCACAGGCGCTGCAACACCCCCAACAAGCCTTCACGACGGTGCACTACCGCCAGAGAGCCAGGGGAGCCAATACACCTCGGACGGTGTTAGCATGAGAGGAGGTAGCCAGGGCGGCACAGGCCTGCTCGATAGTGGTGCGGTGAGCGGCGATATAGAGCAGGACGGAGAAGAGTTCGGTCGGTCCATAGTAAGCATCTGGGGGCCGGGACAGGTGAACATGCTGCTCCAAAGTGACCAGGGCGTGGCTGAGGACTTGCGGAGCGGTCAGGGCCGGAGTTGGGGGCTTGCCCGTTGGAGCCGGTTGTGGTACGCTA
>JBHIAT010000153.1:0-8253 GCA_046758705.1 Bipolaricaulia bacterium | reverse complement strand
CTGACGTTTGCCGTTGCCGTTAATACCATGGACTTCAGTCCGTGGTAGCTTATTTATCTTACGTGAAACAAAAACAAATTCTCAAAGGTCGGTTGTCCCAGCGCCGTTGACAGACGCAGCGGCACATAGTTATACTCAATGCCGAAGGGGGGTTCCCTGATGGCCAAAGCGGTCAAACCGCAAACGCCAAAAGCGCTTACACGTGGCCCGACTAAGACGCCCGTGCGTTTGCAGATCAACGGCGAGGTGCACGAAGTTTTCATCGAACCGCGACGCACCCTGCTCGACGTGATCCGAGAAGATTTGGGACTGACCGGGACGAAAAAGGGCTGTGATGAGGGCACCTGCGGCGCCTGCACGGTTCTATCAAATGGAAAACCCGTCTATGCGTGTCTGACGTTGGCGATCGAGTGCGAAGACCGCGAGATGGAAACGATCGAAAATCTCTCACAAGCGGGCCGATTGCACCCGATTCAGCAAGCGTTTATCGAGAATGACGCGTTGCAGTGCGGATTCTGTACCCCCGGTCAGATCATGTCGATCAAGGCGCTGCTCGACACCAACCCCAGCCCGACGCTCGATGACATTAAGCGCACGGTGTCGGGCAACCTGTGTCGTTGTGGAGCCTATCCGAAGATCTTTCAAGCGGCAAAAGACGCTGCCGAGCGTCTGGCGTCGGAGAGTTAGAACACGATGGCACGGGTGATCAAGACCCAGTTCGAGTTCGAGGGTCGCTTCTATGAGGAGCACGTTGTCGTCGAAGGCGAGGACGTCCCGGCCTGGGGTCCAGAGCAGACCTTCTCGGTTGTCGGTCAACCACAGCCCAGGATCGATGGCGCGGAGCGCGTGACGGGAGCCGCAAAGTTCGCTCATGACATCCAGCTGCCAGGCATGCTCTATGGAAAGATCCTGCGCTGTCCGCATCCGCATGCCCGGATTCGAAAGCTAGACACCCAGCGAGCTGAGCGTCTGTCCGGTGTGCGTGCCGTGCTCTGTTACAACAACACTCCCGAAATCTCCTGGTCCAAGGATCAGACGCTGTTGTTCGATCGGACGCTGCGCTATGCCGGCGAGGAGGTCGCCGGCGTGATCGCCGACGACGAACAGATCTGCGAGGACGCGCTGGAGTTGATTGACGTCGAATACGACGTACTGCCGTTCGTGGTTGACCCTCAGAAAGCGCTCGAACCGGACGCGCCGAAGGTTCACGAGACCGGAAATTCATGGAAAGACGCGCCGGAGGTCTACGAGCGCGGTGACGTTGACACAGGGTTTGCCGAAGCCGACGTGATCGTCGAAGGCACGTTCCGAACGCAAACGGCGTTGCATAACTGTTTGGAAACGCACGGCAGCGTAGCTATCTGGGAAGGTGATTCGCTGACGATCTGGGACTCGACCCAGCACATCTTTGGGGTGCGAGACGGTGTGGCGAACGCACTGGGGCTTCCGAAACACAAAGTCCGCGTGATCAAACAGTACATGGGCGGCGGCTTTGGCAGCAAGAACAGCCTCAGGAAGTACACGGTGATCGCCGCGTTAGCGGCGAAGCTCACCGGTCGGCCCGTGAAGATCGTGCTCGACCGTCATGAGGAGAATCTGGCTGCCGGCAATCGGCCCGCCAGCATCCAGACGCTCAAGATCGGCGCAAAACAAGACGGTACCTTGACAGCGATCTATCACCAATCGATCGTTAACTTGGGGGCCTACGCGACGTGGATCGGGGGCACGACCGGTCCCAGTCGTCGGCTCTACCGCTGCCCTCATGTCAAGACTGAGGATATCGGCGTGTTCACCAACCTGGGGCCGTTCAGCGCATTTCGAGCCCCCGGCTATGTGGAGGGAACATACGCACTGGAGTCTCTCATCGATGAGCTCGCGGGAAAGTTAAATATGGATCCACTGGAGCTGTGCCTGCGAAATTACGCCGACACCACCGACCCAGTGTCGGGCTGGCCGTATACCACCAAGGGCCTGCGTCAAGCCTATCAGACGGGTGCTGAAAAGTTCGACTGGCATCGCCGCCACGAGATCAAGCGGCGGTGGACGAACGCTAAAAAGAAGATTGGCTTTGGGATGGCCAGTCAGATCTGGGGCGGCAGCGGTGGACCGCCCGCTTACGCACTCGTCAAAATCAATCCCGACGGCACAGCGATCGTGGTCACCGGCACTCAAGATATTGGAACCGGCACGAAGACAGTGCTGGCGCAGATCGCGGCCGAAGTGCTCCACTTCCCAATCGAGGCGATCGAAGTCGAGTTGGGCGATACACAAACCGGTCTTTACTCACCGTTGAGCGCCGGCAGCATGACGCTGGCGTCGGTGGGCCCGGCGGTGCGCGTCGCAGCTGAAGATGCAAGAGGACAGTTGCTCGACGTGGGGGCGCAACTGCTCGAGTTGCCGGTTGAACAGCTTGAAATCGAGCAGGCAGAGTTCATTAATAAGAGCAGCGGCGAACGCACTCCCGTCCAGGAGATCTTCAAGGAACTCGGGAGTTACATGATCGCTGGCCGCGGTGCCCGCAGTCCCAACCCGGAGAAGCGGAGTGTGAACACCTTCGGTGCGCAGTTTGCCCAGGTTGAAGTGGATACCGAGACCGGTAAAATCACGGTGCAGAAAATGGTTGCCGTGCACGAGTCAGGACGGGTGATCAATCCACTGACGATCAGCAGTCAGCTGGAGGGTGGCATTATTCAAGGCTTGGGCTTTGCGCTCTACGAGCAGCGCATCATCGATGACCGGGTCGGCGTCGTGCTCAACGCCGGTCTCGAGAATTACAAGATCCCGACTGCACTGGACGTTCCGGAGATCGAGGCTGAGATGATCGATCTGCCCGATCCGGCGGTGAACAACCTGGGCGTGAAGGGGGTGGGCGAACCGCCGATTATCCCGACGGCGGCGGCGATCGCCAACGCCGTGGCCGACGCCCTGGGGGTGCGCATCTATGAGCTGCCGCTCACGCTTGACCGCATTCTCCAGGCAGTGGAGCAGGTTCAGACTTCCGCAGACAGGTGAACGCATATGAGAAAATTCGAACACGTGAACGCCCCCGATGTAGAGACAGCGATTGCGCTCCTGCAGCACCCCCAGGCTAAAGCGATCGCCGGCGGCACGGATCTACTGACCGAGCTCAAGGAACGCCTGCGCACGCCGGAACGGCTCGTCAACCTCAAGACCATTAAGGAGCTGCGCGCTATCGAGAATCGACCCGACGAGTTACGCATCGGCGCGTTGGCAACACTCAACGACATCGAAGCGCATCCGGTCGTGCGTGACAAGTACCCGATTCTGAGCCAGGCGATCTCTGTCACGGCCAGCCCCCAGCTGCGCAACGCCGGCACTCTGGGGGGCAATCTGTGTCAGAGCGTGCGCTGCTGGTACTATCGGCACCCGGACGTGAACTGCTGGTTGAAGGGCGGGGATACCTGCTTGGCCGAACAGGGTGTGAACTGTCATCACGCGATTTTTGGGAGCAGCCCATGCGTAGCTGTGCACCCCTCGGATCTCGCGCCGGCGTTGATCGCTCTCGACGCACAGGTGCGCATCGTCGGCCCTGATCTGGACGGTGAGCTATCGCTTGAAGAAATTTTTACACTGCCGCGTGAGGAGCACCGACAGCGAACGCTGTTGGAGGCAGCGGATCTGGTCGCGGAGGTCTTGATTCCGGGTCGGCCCGATGGCTCCAACGGCATTTATCTGAAGGCCATGGATCGGGCGGACTGGTCGTTCGCGCTCGTCAGCGTCGCGATGCAGATCGATTGGACCGGAGATCGGATCGAAAATGTGTGCATCGTGTTGGGGGGTGTGGCCGGTAGGCCGTGGCGCTCCCGCGGTGCCGAGAAACTGCTTCATGGCCAGACGATCAGCGAAGCGCTGGCCGATCAGGTCGGCGAAGCAGCTGTTGCCGGGGCTCAACCGCTGCAGCATAATGGCTATAAAATCCCGCTGACCAGGAATCTGGTTAAGCGCGCGCTGTTGGAGCTGGCCGCTTCGAAAACAGGCTGAATGTCCCTAAGGAGGAATAGGGATCGATCTATGGCCAATCAGAACATAACGCAGCAAGTGACCAACGCTTTGGAAGCAGGACAAGGCATCCTTCATTTGGCACCCGCGTGGGTGCCGCGATCATTCTTAATGCCGGGCAAGCGGATCCGCTTGGCCGAACAGGATCTGTACGTGTTGGGGGCGCATCGAGGTGGCATCGATGAGCGCTGGTTCGCCTCCACCACCCAAGCCGATAACGGTCCGGGTACGCCCGAAGACGAGGGACTCAGTTACGTTGTCGGAGCGGACGGTGAACGGTTCCTTTTTCTGGAAGCTGTGGAAGCTGCCGGAGCGCAGCTCATCGGTCAGAAAATGATGGACAAATGGGGTCGTTGGCCGCTCTACTGCAAGTTCTTCGACAACATGGGGCCCATCCCCCATCATTTGCACCAGCTTAATGAACACGTCAAACCGTTGGGCAGAGAACATAAACCTGAGGCCTACTACTTTCCGACCCAGTACAACCCGGTGGGCAACAATTTCCCTTACACGTTCTTCGGTCTGGAGCCGGGCACCACGAAGGAAGACATTTACGGCTGTCTAAAGCGCTGGAACGAAGGAGACAACGGCATTCTGGATTTCTCAAAAGCGTATCGACTTAAACCCGGCACTGGCTGGCTGGTACCGCCAGGCATTCTGCATGCACCAGGCTCGTTCTGTACCTACGAAGTGCAGTGGGGTTCTGACGTCTTTGCCATGTTCCAGTCCATGGTTGAAGGGCGAGCCGTCCCTTGGGACCTTCTGGTCAAGGACGTGCCCGAAGACAGGAAACACGACTTGGACTATATCGTCAACCTGATTGACTGGGACGCTAACGTGAACCCCACCTTCAGGGAGGATCACTATCTGGAACCGGTGCCGGTCGGTGACACCGAGGATGAGGGATATCAGGATAGGTGGGTGATCTACGGCAAGGTACACGATCAAGATCTATTCTCGGCCAAGGAGCTCACCGTACAACCCGGTGCCGAGGTGACGGTCAAGGACAACGGCGCCTCCGGTGCCATGCTCGTTCAAGGCCGGGGTCAATTGGGTGTCCATGAGGTCGAAACGCCGACCCTGGTGCGCTATGGCGAGTTGACTCAGGACGAGTATTTCATCACGGTTGAGACGGCCTGGCAGGGCTTCACCGTCAAAAATACGGGCCACGAACCACTGGTCATGCTGCGCTACTTCGGCCCCGGGGTGAGTCCCGAAATGCCGAAAATCGGGGTCTACAGAAAGGTAGGTTAAATGGCAACACTCTTTGGCACTTCCTACACTCGCGATGAATTGTTGCAGCGCGTCGGTGACATCAGCCAGTTCGCCGGAGTACGTGTGGGGGAACTGAGCGACGGCTTTGAACGCGGTGTGCGCGTGGTCGATTTTCGTACCGGCACCGGTTTCGAGTTTACCGTACTGGTGGATCGGGGCATGGACATTGGCTGGGCCACTTTCGCCGGTGCTTCGATCTCTTGGCGATCTCCGACAACGGCCATCGGACCCGTCTTCTTCGAGCCAGAGGGCCGGGGATGGTTGCGGGGATTCCACGGGGGGTTGATGAACACCTGTGGGCTGACCTATATGGGCGCGCCGTGCCATGACGAAGGCCAAGCATTGGGACTTCATGGGCGGGCGTCCTACACTCCCGCCTCCTATTTCGCTCATGGCGGCGATTGGAACGGAGACGAGTACGAGATGTGGATCACCGGTCAGTTGCGTGAGACCATGGTGTTCGGTGAGTACATCGTACTGCGGCGACGTATCGTGGCGCGCCTCGGTGAGTCCCGTCTGTTTGTTGAGGACACGGTCACCAACGAGGGCTATCAGACGACGCCCCACATGATACTCTATCACGTCAACTTCGGCTTCCCCGTGGTCAGTGAGCACACCGAGTTGCTCTCGGCCTCCGCTGAGGTCAAACCTCGGGACGAGATCGCTGCTGCAGGACTGGGTCAATATAATCGCTTCCAACCCCCCACGCCGGGCTACCAAGAGCAGGTGTTCTACCACACCCCGAAAGCCGACACCGAGGGTTATGCACAGGCCGCCTTGGTGAACCGAAGCTTTGGTGATGGGCAGGGATTGGGAGGTTATGTGCGCTTCAGTCTGGACGAACTTCCCCGCCTGGTGCAGTGGAAGATGATGGATCAAACCACCTATGTATGCGGCCTGGAGCCGTCCACCAACCGGACCGAAGGACGGGATAAGGAGCGTGCTGAAGGTCGACTGCAGTTCCTGGAACCGGGCGAAACGCGTCATTATAAACTGGAGATTGGCGTTCTAACTTCTCAGGAAGAGATTGACGCGTTCGCGGCCAGGTTACCGGGGAGCTAACTAAGCCGGATGGTTCATCTGCTCTTGCTAACAGCCTGTCTGCTGGGCTTATAAAGCCATTGTAAAACACTAGTAGGAGAAAAGGACGAACTGGGCAAATTTAAGAGGCACTTTGCAGTGGTTACTCGATATCTTGTTCCTCTTCCCACTGTCTTGACCATTCGGCTTGCTGGCGAGCATGTTCTACTCATCTTTTTCACCTACACGGTAACCCGCTTCATGCCGGGATCAGCACACCCGACTTCATCCGTCCATTCAACAACGGTCCCAACCACGAGGCTTCCGCCTTCAGATAGCACGTCAATCTCCGTTTGACCCGTAACCCTAACCCGTCTTGCTTCAATCCGACTGCCAAGGCATCTCCGATCCGTCGTTGGCTCCCCCGCCATGACGTCACATCGGTTTCCCGCTCACCTCGTCGCTTCCCGTCATACCGCTCTCCCCACCGTGAGATCGCTGCCAAGACGTAGGCTAACCACACCAATTCCACTCACCGCGCTAGACTTGTCTCCCCTCGGCAGTGACAGTCCCCTAATCCAAACCGTTGCTTCCATTGCTTGATCAACTCTTCGATCCACCAGCGTCGCCTCATGTACTGGCGGATCCGGGCCGCGCTCAATTCGGTGAGCGGGGTCACCACCGTGTAGTGCCGTCCGCCTCCCACCATGTGCACCACTTGCAGTTCAACCTCCATCCCACGTAGCTGCACCACCTCTCCCGTTGGCACCTCTCGGGCATAGCGACCATCGGCTAATCGGCGATTCTCCCGCACATAGCTCACCAACCCAAATCCGCGCTCGTTAGCTGCCTCAATCACCGGTTCCGCCACCAGACTGCAATCGGTCACCACGACGACTTTCCCCGCATAGGGTGGTTCGAACGATCGGATGAGATCCGCCGTCAGCTCCGTTTGTTTGTGGAAATCTGCTTCAGCTACGAATCGCTGGTTCACATAGCTTCTCCAATCCCACGGCGCGATGATCTCGCCCACGCCCACCGCCGAGATCACCAGCTTCTGTCCCCCCCCCACCGAGTCGCTGCGGCTGTCGTAATGCCAACCGAGTTGGGGCAACTCGTTGCCCCGTTTGGGCAAGACGGTGGTGTCGATGAGCAAGTAGATCGTCGGTCGGCGACCGCGACCGCTGAGATGGTAGGCGATCATGGCGGCTTCGATCCGCTGATGCCGGAGGGAGCGAATCTGGGGCTGGGGCCAACCGCGAGCGGCGAAGGCACGGGATAGGGCTGGGACGCTGACCAGCAGCGCCAGTTTGGTCAGAGTCTTGGATCCGTCTTGGACCATCAACCCGAGGATCATTGACAGCAGACTGCGCCAACGGTAGACTGAAAGCCGGAGACTGAGAGCCTGCTTCAACAGCGAGTAGGCTCGTTTGGGCATGGTACTTACTCCTTTCTTTGCGGTAAAGGAAGGGTACCATGCCCGTTTCTTTTGATGCGAGTCCGGCCAACGAGAATTCGATTTGGAACTTCATTCTCCATTTCCGTTTTCGTTGAGAAGTCGGAAAAATACCTACACGAGCCCGAAATCCGGCAGCGGCCCCCAATTGCCGGGTACAGTAAAATTTGACCTCTTCTTAACCCCTCGCAAACCTTGACCTGTAGGGAATCAAGGTTTATACTTTTGCCGGAAAGAATTAAAAAAGCGGCAAATCACTGGGTGTGGTGCGGGAAGGACAACTGCAAGTGCACCAGGGGCGAGTTACACGGTCCGTACTGGTATCGGTACTACTGCAAGGGCGGACGGCGTACCAGTGAGTATATCGGCAAGGAACTGTCGAAGGCGAAAACGATCGGGTGAGGCCTGAAGGTTGTTAAATTGCAGTTGGGTGCATTACGCGTTTTTTACGGGGCCCTCCCAGGACGCTGCCGACCTCTCTG
>JBHIAT010000152.1:0-8654 GCA_046758705.1 Bipolaricaulia bacterium | reverse complement strand
TTGCCTTCTTGGTAAAGGCAATGGGACTACCGATGGTCATCCAGACCACCTTTTCGTCCGTTTCGTCCTTGCGCTTCGTGGCGCACGTCCCCTTTCACCTCCTTGACATGACCGAGGTTATCAGCCTGGATAAATACTTGTCAAATGGTTGTCCCGAGTCTCTCCACAACCACGCTCTTAAATGAACAGGTGATCAGGGGGGATATAAGCCCCAATAGTGAGAACTCTCACACCTCAACTGTGACATCCATTATAGCAGGTTGTTCCGCCGTGCTTTATACTACAACCAACAAAGATCAACTTTTCAGCTGACTTACATCACTTATGACGAAAATCGAACCTGAACCTAAAGGAGGTAGTAAAGATGTACAGGAAGCAAATGGCATGGGGGTTGGTGTTAGCCTTTGTTGCTTTAGTATGGGGTGCCTATGGTGGACTGGCCCACGGGATCGTCCAAGTCGGCGCTGGTGAGAAGACGGTGACGGTGAACGCCTTTCTACCCCAGCAAATCCGGATACCGGTTGGCGAGACGGTAATCTTTAAAATTAACTCCGACGAAATCCACACGGTGACCTTCCTTTCAGGAGCTAACCCCCCTGAGCCTCTCATTCCTGTGCCCGGAGGACAGCCCGGCGAGCTTATGTTGAACCCTCAGTTCGCTTTCCCAACCAGGCTCCCTGGCGCACCTATAGAGATCTACAACGGGACAGGCTTTGTCAGTTCCGGTGTCATGGCGAAACAATCTGAGGATCCTAACGTGCCCCCCAACGACACCTTCTCGCTGAAATTTGTGAAGCCAGGGACCTACGTCTACGTCTGCCTGCTCCATCCCACCATGAGGGGCGTCATTGTGGTTGAGGAGCCAGGTGGTAGAGGTCTTTCCCAAGCGCAGATCGGCGCTCTGGCTCAGCAAGAGCTGAGGCCGTTGATGGCCCAAGTCGAGGTGATCAGGGAGTTGTATGGCAATACAGCCAACAGTGAGCCGGGGCCTAATGGCACGACCATTTGGTATGTGCGAGCGGGAGGCAATCTCGGTGATCCCACGGTGGAGGTGATGGAGTTCCTGATCAGAGATCTCACCATCAAAGAGGGTGACACGGTGGTCTGGGTTGCGCCGTCACCTCATACGATAACCTTCCACCCCGGGATACCTCGCAGTGAGCTGACGGACTTCATCCCCAAACCCCAGGAGCAAGGACCACCACTACTACTAGCCAATCCCAGAGTGTGGTTCCCCTCCAAGCCATCTGGCGAGTTTGATGGGACCGGGTACTTCAACTCAGGCGTTATCGGGCTTGGCCCGTCTCCAAATGCGTTCGCGATGACCTTCACCAAACCTGGAAAGTACAAGTACATGTGCGCCCTTCACCGGGGGCTGGGTATGGAGGGCACCATAATGGTGGAACCTCGCGTCTAGGCTTTTGCACGGGTGGATTGTTTTAGAATATAAGGAACCAAGCCGAATTCAAACTCTTCCGAAGGAGGTGTAAGATGCTATTTCATATCACACAGACTCACACTCCTGAGACTTGTCCTAAAGACGAGGGGGGTTCGAAGGTACTGTATGACCCCAACGTGGAAGGGGTTAAGCTACGAGCGATGTATGGTGCGTTCTCCGAGCACGTGATCTACTACATCGTCGAAGCCGATAGCCTGGAGGCGGTACACAAGTTCCTTGACCCCGGCTGGAAGCGCTGCACCGCCACCGTCACACCAGTGCGCGAGGAGCCGATTGTGCGGTGAGAGGGTGGAAGAGAAAGATCGGTTTCACTTTGTCTAACACGGAGCTGCCGACTTCGTTACGCTGCGTGCAAATTGCTTCACTGCGTTCGGCGGCTTTGGCAACTCCGCAAATGTTGGCAGACTCCTTTACTCACCGGAAGGTACGTCTCTTCACCTCCCCTGCTGGTACGCTGTAGCTTTACCGCGACAGCCGTATAATCTTTCGCCTTTGGCTCCTGAAGGTCTGCAGTGGCGGTGCCAGCATCTTCGAGACACCTGCTTCCTCCTGCTGGCGCGTAGGGATCATCTCATGGTTGAATAGGTCGAATATAAGCCCCAGGATTGCAGGGATTGCTGATTTAAATGTCCGTCATTGCCTGCTGTCCCACTATAGCTCCCCGCGTCGGAGGCGATTACAGGGTCCCTGATTACACGCTGGGAGGAAATGGCAGGGGCAATGCCAGAGTCAAAATCAGGTTGATGAGTAGGAGTTTCAGCAACGTTTTGCCCGCCGCCTGATCAACCAATAGCGGGCGGAGGGAACATACCGCCGGCGATACAGCCGCCCGGTGCGATCCGTCCAGGTGTCCCTCAGTAGCAACACCCCCAGGAGGTTCCCCCAAGGGCCGGTGCGGGCCTCGGGACCTTCTAACAGGTGCCCGTCGCCCGTGATCACCTCGGCGATCCGACCCTGATTGAGCTTGATCCAAGCCAGGGTCTCCCACTGTCTCGTCAGGGCGGTGCGGCGTTGGATCAGTAAATAGTCGGGCACCCTATCTTCTCCTTTTTCGCAGCTGGCAACGGGGAGGATATCACTCCCCTCTAACTTTCCTCAATGCCCAGGAAGCTGCAAAGCTCACATCTGGATCCTCATCGCGCTGCGCTTCGGTCAAGGCAGAGATCGCATCGCTCGCGTCAGGTCCCAACTCCCCCAGTGCATAGGCAGCGTTAGCACGCACAGTCCACTCTTCATCCTGGAGGGCTTCGATAAGGGCAGGAATCGCATCACGGGAGTCGGGACCGATCAGCCAAAGTGTCCAGGAAGCATAGTAGCGCACATCTGCATCCACATCCTGTAGTGCCTTAGCCAGTGCAGGAACCGCATCTTTTGCCGCAGGTCCGATATTCCAAAGCGCCCAAGCAGCGGCATAGCGTACATCCTTGTCCAAGTCTGACAACCTTTTAGCCAACGTAGGGACCGCCTCACGCGCCGCTGGACCGATATCCGCTAGTGCATAGGCGGCATTAAGGCGCATGTCGGCATCCAGATCATCTAAGGCTTCGATCAAAGCTGGAACTGCGTCAGGACCAAGCCTCCCCAGGACTCGAGCAGCTAGGTCAGCGACACCTTCCTTCACATCATGCAGAGCTTTGACCAGAGTGGGAATCGCAGCCTTAGCCTCCGGGCCGATCATCCCCAAAGCATTGACCGCTGCTATGCGCACGCTTGCATCTGGATCCACTACGGCAATAGCTAAGGCAGGAACCGCTGTCGCCGCCGCACTGCCCATCTCACCAAGTGCCCTTGCCGCATCCCGACGGGCAGCCCAATCAAAGCGTTCGGGGTGTTGTAACACCTCGATGAGTGTGTCAATCTTTTGGTCTGCGCGTGTAGGCGCAGGAGCGGCCCCTGCGCCGGACGATGAGGGAGTGCAACCTGCTAAAACGACAATGACCAACAGCACCAGCATCCAGGGAAACGCCATTCTGTGTATGTGCATCGGAATCCCTCCTTGGTTTTTCGTAGGGGGGCGATAATAGCCTATAGCAGTTTCGGCTCTGGATTGCAATCGCATCGGTCAGATGACCGATGAGCAGCCTCGGTCAGTTGACCGATTGAAGATGGATCCTGCATGGATGTAGGATGAGGAGCAAGGGGGTGGTGCCCATGAGGAATCACAGATTTATCCGGAGTCCATCGCTTCTGATCGGTGTCGCTCTCGTCCTCGCCCTCGTCCTGAGCATCCCCTCCGTGACTGCCGTCGCGATCCGGATGATCCGGGCTGATATGGTGCGAGTGGTCGATGGTGATACCATCGTGGTGCGCCTGACGGATGGCAGCGAGGAGACGGTTCGCCTGATTGGTGTCGACACTCCCGAGATGGTTCACCCTAATCGTCCGGTTGAGCCTTGGGTTCCGGAGGCCTCTGCGTTCACCAAGGCGTTGCTCCAGCCCGGGCAGCTGCTCGAGCGGGAAAGTGTCCAGTTTCAGGAGATGACTCAACCCCATTACAATACCCACACACTTCTATCTCTTATGGGTAGAGTGATGCGTTATGTATGTAAGCAGGATTAGTGCTAAGATGGCACTAAATGTGGTATAAAATTATAGGAAAACCATAGCACAAAATTTACCTATTCAAAGTGGGTGATCCATATGACTGTGAAGGTAGATCGCGATCGAATCGTGAAGGTCTCTAAGCTGCATACTGATACCTCTAAATTGGTTGAGGTTTCGCAGGAGGGACCATTGCTCATCCTGCGCCACGGTATCCCCACAGCCTTCTTGATCGGTGTCGACGCCCTCGAGGAGCTCCTAGACCGGGTACAGCTCAAGGCAACTTTGGAACGGCGAGAGAAGCAGAGTCGAGATGAGATCACCCTTGAAGAGCTCCAAGGGCGGTATCCCCATTTGCAATCCGGATAAACTTACATGTATAAAGTCTCCCTCCGGGACATGGCACATGAAGACTTTGACGACCTGGATGGGGGCACCCAGAAGCAGGCCAACAAGCAATTCGAGAAGCTCAAAAGGAATCCCGAATTGGGGGATGAATTGGGCCACAAGATGGGTGTAAACCTGACGGGATATCGATCGCTACACTTCTATAAGAATCAATACCGGATCGTTTACCGAATCTTGGAAGAGCAGAAGAAAGTAGTGGTTTGGGGAATCGGCGTTCGGGAGGCAGGGAAGGTCTATCAGATGGTCAGTGAGCGAATCGAGGAGGAAGAGATATAAGGGCCTAAAAATCCTCAGGCCTGCTTCAGATCCCGATCAGTGGCCCGATCCGACCTATGTCCAGGGGGGCAGCTGGTGTTGAAGAGCAACAGAAAGGCTCTGAGCGCACGCGCTATCACCCATCTATAGGGAAATCCGGGGATAACCGGCTGCCCTGGTGCTGATGCGGTCCCCTGTCACCATAATCTCGGCAGACCTCTCGGGCGTCGCCTTCTTGGGCTTGGGTGGGGGCCGCGGCTGCTCCGGGTAAGATGCGATTCATCAAATCATGGAGCCTGGCGTTAAGCCTTCTTCTTAATGCCTGTGGCAGGGTGTTTGAGGGCATGTTATAATGAGACGGTCATTCTGAATTGAGGAGGAGATCTAATGAGAGATGAAGATACAGATGCAGTGTGGCTGGTTGATATGGCGGGCAGATCGCGCTGGAGTATCGGCAATTGCAACTCCATGACATCAGGCGGTGGGAAAGGTTGTGTCGCGCCGCTGAGCCGTATGTGCAAGGCCAGCGCGTGGTGAGCGAGACGATCCAGGAGGCTAGTCGGATTATGATGCGGTTGCAGGACACGGTGGCTTGGTACATCCAGATGATCGAAAGAATGAGCGGACAGCAGTTCGAGTGGGAGGTGAACGACATTGATAAGTGATGATATCATTCGCGGTGTTGTGAGTTGGAAGGGTGGTCGGAAGCCTTCATGGTCTGAGGATCAGATGTTTCGTGGTGTTAAGGACTTCATATCTCAGCAGGCGGTCGATCCTTTGCAGGTGTCGTTCGGGAAGGTGGCGACCAAACACGGTTTGTAGAGTAGAGCGGTGGCGCCTTGCCCTTAGGTTGGCCATATCCGTTTCCCTTCCCTCCACCGGCATTACCCGGTTTCACCGGTACTACGAGCCTCCCCGCCACCCCAGCCGGCCCGGCCTGTCCCTCACGGGTGTCCGGTTGAGCGTCACGCTCGCTCACCGCTGGGGCTTCCCACGTTGCGCAAGGAACCTTCCTCGCGTGCTGCTCCCAATACCCCGGTGGGCTGTCACAGCTGCCCCAACCTACCCCCCATGAAACAGACCCGATCCTTGGCCCCTTTGCCGTGAATTTTGAGACTCCGCTGGGTCAAGTTTAAGTCACTGATCTCCAGGTTGATCAGTTCATTGAGTCGCAGTCCCACGTCAAGGAAAGTCAAAAGCATGGTGTAGTTACGGAAACCGGTCCAGGTAGTTCGATCCGGAGCTTTCAACAGAGCGGCAACTTGGGCATCGGTCAGGACGAAAGGGTAACGTTTGGGTACCCTCGGGGATTTGATTCCCCAGACAGGGTTTTTAGCCGTGGCGATCAAGCCTTCTCTAGTCAGCCAGTTGAAGAACGCTTTGAGCACTCTCAAGTAAATGGCGATCGTCGTGTTCTTTAAGCCCCGATCCTGTAAGTGAGCCAAGAAAGAACGAATGGTGAGCACCTTAATCTCAGATAGCGGGACCGTTTCAGACTCAAGGAACCGAGTGAAGTTATCAAAGACGTAGTGATAAAGCTCGATGGTCTTGTGGGCACGACCATCGACTCTAGCCATCAGCAGGAAGTGCTGAATCGCTTCCTTATAAAGAGAGATCACCTTGGGTGTGAGTCGATTCTTCCCCTTCAGACCCTTCAGAAAAGAGCGCTTTACTCGGCCATTTTGGCATGATTTTTGGGGGTTAAGCGCTTCTGGGGGAAAGTAGGGAGAGTGAGCTTGAGGCAGGAAATCGAAGCAACCTGGTGGGCGGAGCAGGGTTCGAACCTGCGACCTCCTGCGTGTAAGGCAGGCGCTCTTACCAAAAGGTGTCAATAAGGCCGGCATTCATAATAGCCTCATCTCGCGTAATCACCGCCGCTTCCTCACCTAGAGTTTCCCGAAGCACAAGACCGGTCGCAACAATAATCGCATCGTGAATCTCCAAAGTTGTTGGCATCTTGTCGATGACCGCTTCATCTAAGGGGTAGACTGTGCTGTTTCGAGCGATGATGACACGTTTATGAATTTCCTCTATATCAATGCTAATGCGCTTTTTTGCGAAGAGAAATTTGCATTCAGCTAAAACTATAGAGGGAATAACTATTTCAGTGTCTGCTTTAAGTAGAATTGTCTTTGCTTCCTTCCCTAAGCGCTTATTGCCTTCTAAAAACCAAACGAGAGCATGAGTATCGACTACATAGATCATGTCAGCTTTTCTGAAACCCGATACTCAGTTTCTTGGATTTCTTCATAGGTCGATTCACTCTGACCCTGAAGCACCCCGTACAACGAGGAGAAGGGTTCGCTATCGGCAACAGTTTGGGGGAGCTGAGCCTTCAGGATTTTCAACTCCAGTTCGAGGCTTTTGACACGCGCGCTCAACAGATCAACTTCACCTTCTTTCAAAGGTTTCACCTCCAAATTCAACTCACTTTAGCACCTTCTTAAGACACACTTTCATCATCCAGTTCTCCGTCATCGCTTGAGCCACCTGATTCTTCCTCTTCATGGGTGATCTGCACTCGTATTTTCTCGACAAGTTCCCTCACCTGATCCCAGGAAATGCGTACATCTTCCTCTTCTATGCCCGTCTCTACAACAATGGGATACCTTTCCACAAAGTAGAAGCCGCTGATCTTTTGGCATACGTCTCGAAATTCTTCTAACGAAGCATCGTAAGTGATCGCATCGTCAAGAAGCGCGTCCAGATTGTGAATCCGGCGGAGTTGCCATCCCTGAAACAGAAGAAACGCTTTCAGAAACTTCTCCACCGCCTGCTGCAGGCAGAATCCAGCCAGCTCTGGATCGTCCTCATCAAGAAGACGCTCCACCCGCTTCCAATCTTTCTCCGCAATCTGAAGCCAGTCGGCTGGATAGAGCGATTCTTCAGGAGACGGCATACAAAACCTCGCCTTTTTCCAGAATCTCTTCGATGAACTGATCGCCAACCGCCAGGCGGTTTTCAATCTCCTCAGGCGTTAACACAAGGGTTTCTACAGGCACAGAGCGATGCGTACCGGTCAGAATACGCTGAGCCGTTACCCAGCGGTCAATGAATCGCTCCGACGTCTCTTTGATAATCAGTAGGTCAATATCGCTGTCAGGCCCTGGGGATCCGTCCGCATAGGAGCCAAACAGAATCACCTTCTGAGGAGCATACTCAGCAATCAGTTTCTGCAGCATACGTTGGATTACCTTTTTTCTATCCTGAGTATTCTCCATAGGAAATCAGCCGTGGGGACCGTCCCCGTTTAGGGGGACGAGGGAAACGGCTGCAACCCCGCAAGGGTTGTATCCACCTCCCGTTCGTTGTATACTCAACTGGGCGCACAGGCTCGAAACCTGACGCTGACTAGCCCAGTCCAGTCCGCTCTTTGACATAGAGTGGGTAGGGGGTTCCAACACCGAAACCCCGTGTTGAGTAAAACCAACTGGGGGTCTGCTGTAGAGCACACCCTTTGGGTTGGGAACCAGCCCGTAGCTTCGAGCTGCTTGAAGCTATCTCCCTTCAGGGGGACAGTAGTTCACCCTAGACACCTCCCCTGATGATATCAACTTTACACTAATATTGTGACCTCCTCTCCCCTTCACCGGCCATGTTCGGGACGAACCGGCTACCGGACAGCAATCATTGCAGGTTATCGAAAGCTCGGTGAGCTTGTCGCCCGTCGTCTATGGTTTCTGGTCGATCACATGCCACGATTGGGAACTTCCCATGGGGCATCAACCACAGGGACCCATAGACGCGATAGGGTTCCAGAGGCTTCACCTCAAACGCCCCCGACATCAGCGCCCGAGTCACCGGGGCGCGCTTCCCGAAGCCAACCAGGCTATTCATTCCTGGCTGACCCTGACGCCCAAACACCCGACCGTTTGGACTTGGGATATAGCCTCGAAAACGCATGATTGTATTATTTTATCGTAAGGCAGATGCGGAAGGCAAGCCATTGGCCCCCACCAAACCTTCGGTTTGGAAGGGGACTTCTGGCAAA
>JBHIAT010000151.1:0-8663 GCA_046758705.1 Bipolaricaulia bacterium | reverse complement strand
GCGGTTGGCATCCGCTACTCCTTCAAGCCCCGGACTTCAGTCCGGGGTAGTTGACGTTCCGGTCCTTCTGCCGCCCCTGTGCTGAATTGATCCGTACATACCGGCCATCGAAGTCGCACCACACCGGGGTGACCTGCGGATGTCCGTCCGGCATCAGGGTGGCCAGATGAGGGAAGGTGCGTTTCTCAAACAGATCGAGATAGGCTTCAGGGATCACATTAGACATCGTTGACCTCCTATATCTCCTGCAAGATTATAGGCATTCTCGTAAGACCAGATCAGCTTTTCTCTCGGCACGTACGCCGGTTTGTTACTCGTAGCGGAGCGCCTCGGCGGGGTAGACGTGAGCCGCCTGTCGCGCCGGTAAGTAGGCGGTGATCAACGAGAACAGATAGGCGGCACCCCCGATTAGCAGAAGCCGAAGCCACGGGATATCGAACCGAAGTCCGGGGATATCCTCTGCGATGAAGTCCACCAAGTTATAGGCAAGGATCAGGCCGAGCACGATCCCCAGCCCGATGCCGAGCAGGGAGACGAACGACGACTCCAGCAGGAAGCTGGACTGGACCATGCCCCTTCGAAAGCCGATAGCCCGGAGCATGCCGATCTGCTGGCGCCGCTCCACCACGGCCCGCAAGCTGATGACCCCCAGAGCAGCAATGCCTACCAGCAATCCCAACGCCATGAACCCCTGGAGCAAGGTGTTGATGCCGCGGTTCGCCGCCTGGCTCTCACGGACCAACACCTCCAACGCGTCGGTCTCCATGCCGTTCTCCAAGAAGCTGGCCTCCACAGCTTTGGCCACGGTTTCCGGGTCTTCCCCCTGTTGCAACCTGAAGCGGTAGGTGATGATGGGCAAGGGTATGGGGCTGATTCGGTCCAGCACGGACTTGGAAGTAAAGATGCCAAAAGTGTCAGTCACTTGATTCAGCACGGCGATGACCGTGAGTTGGGTGACGTTGCCGGTCCACGGCTCACGGATTTCGATCTGCGTGGCCGGCATTTCGTCGTCATCGAGGAAGAACCCCTCCATGCGGAAAGTGTCTCCACCGCCTACAGGTCCACCGCTCCGCTGAGGCACGGCGAACGCGTCGATGATGGCAAGGTCCGGGTTCTCTTTAACCGCCTTCCAGATCTCCTGCTTCGTTGTGCCAAACCCTGGAGCCAACAGTGTAAAGTCGTACTCGGTGTTCTCCAGATAGGCATCATCAGCACCAGCGATCGGGTAGACCTTCCACGCTGGACTGGAGGCGTTAACCTGGCGCACCTCGATGGGGAAACGCACCCAGCCTCCGATGGCTTCGAACTGCCCAGGATTCAGGTCCGGTGCTGCCCCGATGCCGGCTTCGATGTCGGGGATGGGGTTGTTAAAATTGACCGTTCCCTCGATGTCCCACCCCCCGGTTACCGAGTCGACGTCCTCCAGGAGGTTGGTGTTGGCGTTGATGATGATTGACATCACGATCAGGGTGAAGATCACCAGAGAGAACATCGCCAGCGTGAGACCGGTGCGGAACCTGGCGTTCAGAGGATAGGACACGGCGGTCTTCAACACCGGTCGCAGCCGGCTGAAGCGTCCGAGCACGGCCGTTATGCCGTTTATCAGCAGATCGGAGTTGTAAATGATCGTCCAGACGGCGGCAGCCACCAAGGATATCCCAGAGACAAGGAACATCTCGATGCTGGAGTTGAGCCTGGGAACGATAAAGTCCAGAGCGTCGAACGGGGTGCCCCAGAAGAGCAGGAGGGTAAGACCGACGAAGGTGAACGCATTACGATCCTCGGGGTTGGAGATGGTTCGCTCTCTGATCATGGCAAGCTGACGGAGGCCTTCGAAAGCGATGGCGGCCAGGGAGATTCCGATGGTGAACGGCTGCTTCTGGATGATCCCGACGATCAACCAGAACAGACCGATCCCCAAGATCACCGTACCGGCCACCCGGTTCTGGACCTTCACCGGCCACCGGCTGCGGAGCAACAGATGACGGAGCATCAGACCCACGCCGATGACCGCCAAGGTCACTCCTATGGAATAGGGGGCCAGCTGATTGACCCTGAGACCCAGAACCGTGAGCAGCACACCCAATATGGAGGTCAGCCAGCCCTGAGCCATGAATGGCCACGCGGCCCGGAGCACCGCCCATCCGATATCGAAAACCCAGATGAACGGCCAGACAACGGCCAGAGCCAGATGCCCCGCGAACGAGCTGATCTTGAGATGGGCTAGCCCCTGGAACGCTCGGAACAGGAAGATCAGCGGTCGGATGAGTGCGACCCCCAGGTTCCGGAGCCGCGATGGCTCTTGGGTCTCGGCAAAAATCTCCGGTAGGTCGCGAATGGCCGCCACGATGTTCAGACGACTCACGCGGTAGGAGGAGAAGAATACGGTGACGAAGGTGAGCAACATGCCAAGACAGTAGGAGACAATGACGCTTCGCAGTTCAAAACGACGGGTGAGGATGAAGTCCTCGTCAACACCGCCGAAGATCCGCGCCATGACCGATACCAGGATGTACCCCACGCCGATGCCGGCCAAGACACCCACCAGCGCTGAGACCAGATCGTACGCGGTGCCTTCAAAGACAAATGCCTGAATGAGTTGTCGTCGTTTGGTGCCCACCGCTCTGGCGATCCCCATCTCCGATTTCCGGGCGGCGGCCAGCATGACAAAGATGAGAAAGATCAACAGGATCCCGGCGATGATGGAAAACATCCCGAACACCACAAAGATCGAGGCGATGGCACTCGCTGCAAGATCCGCTCCGTCCAAGCTATCTCGCTTGACATCGGAGACGTTCAACTCCGATAACTCGCCGAACAACCGGGAGACCCGGGCCCGCTTGGGTTCATCCGCCACCCCTTCGATAGCCAACTGAATCTGGGAAGCCACACCATCATCGGCCAGCAAGGAGATCAGTGCTTCGCTCACCTCTGGCTTGTCCAGCTCAGCCTGGAGCTGTTCCAGGTCCCGCTGCAGGGCCCCCCGCAACTCCTCTGCCTGATCACGGATGGCCACCCGAGACGCAGCGTCGCTCAGGCTCTCCTTCAATTGACCGACAATCTCGGGATTGGTCAGCAGCACCCGAAGTTTACCGGTCACCTCATCACTGAGGTCAGCACCCTGTCGTGGGTCGCCCCGGTTGGATACAAAGATGGTGTTGATTTGATCGGGTTTGTCGAACAGAAGCTGGGCCTGGCTCAGGGGCATGAGCGCCCGGGAACTGTCCCCGGCCAGGTCGCCATTGCGCACGATCTCCTTGACCCGGAACATTCGGAGTTCTCCCACCAAGAAGAACTGGAGTTCATGACCGACCCGGGCATCCAGTTCCTCGGCCGCATCCTCGTTGATGTAGATCTCTCCCGGTCCCAGCTGTTCCAGTCCGATTGGCTGACCGGTCGCGACGCTGACCAGGGAGCCAAAGCCCTGGATATGGTCCGGATCCAGGCCCACCACTTCCATCCGTCCCTCGTTTTGTGAGGTAGCGACGTTCAGACTGGGAACCGTCTCGGTGATCACGGGTGCCAGCGCTTCGATCTCTTCAAACCCGGCCAGATCCTCTTTCAGCGTGTCGAACCGGTCCATAGGAAAGTAGGTCAGACTGCCAAACGCCCTGGAAGCTTGGAAACCGGTGGGTCCGAACGGCACCGACGGGCTGCGGCCGCTGGTGAGGATCTCATCGACCTCTCCCAGGTTGCGCAGCACGATGTTGCGAATCGAGAAGCTGAGGGTGTCGCCGGTGCCAAACGCGGCGGAGATAATCAGGGTGCTGAGCATCAGCCCGATGACGATGAGCACCGTCTGAGCCGGATGCCGGGGGATATTGCGAAGACCGATCTTCAACATGATCCGGTTGAGCAGAGCAACGACGATCACCGCCAGCATGATGGCGATGAAAATGATGAGCAGCGCCACCATGAGGCTGTCCATCGAGAGACCGAAAAGCTTTTCCATAGAAGTCCATCCTCGCTTTAGGGCGTGGGTGGCTGGCCTTGGGACAGGGCTTGATCGGCCTCTGTCTCTCTCAGGCCGTGATCCACGATCACGCCGTCCCGCATGCGGATGATGCGGTCGGTTTGCTCCCCCACCTCCCGGGCGTGGGTGACCACGACGAATGTCTGGTTGTTCTCTTGGTTCAGACGTCGGAGCAACGCCATGATCTCGCCCGAGGTTTCACTGTCCAGGTCGCCGGTAATCTCGTCACCCCAGACGATGGCGGGTTGATTCACCAGGGCCCGAGCGATGGCGACTCGTTGCCGTTGCCCTCCGGAGAGCTCCGCCGGTTTGTGGCTGGCCCAGTCGGTCAACCCCACCAGTTCCAGTGTCTCCAGAGCGCGGCGCCTCGCCTCGGCGGTTCCGGTCCCCGAGACCAGCATGGGCAACTCCACATTCTCTACCGCACTCAGCACCGGCAGTAAGTTATAGAACTGAAAGATGAACCCCATTCTCTCAGCCCGCCAATCTGAACGGGTATCGTCGTCCATCTCCGCCAGGGGCCTCCCGTCGATGATGATCTCACCCTCGTCAACGTCGTCTATGCCGGAAAGGCAGTTCAACAACGTGGTCTTGCCACAGCCGCTCGGCCCCATGATTGCAACCATCTCCCCCCGTGCGACGGTGAGATCCACGCCCCGAAGCGCATGAATCTTCACCTTTCCGGTGTCATAGATCTTATGAATCCCGTTGGCGATGACGATCAGGTCTTGGTCTTGCATAGCCCACCCCTCAACTTTATGGTTCATGAAATTTTGATGATCGTGTCCTCATCGAACAAGGGTCCGACATCTAAACCGAGGTGCGTGTACAGGTTGGGTGGCACACCGATGTCCGCCAGGTAAAGGTCGCCAACGGACTTTCCCGCTTCGAGTGTCACCAGCCCGGTTTTGGGCAGAGCCAGGGTCAAGGTCGCCGTGGCCCGCACCCCGGGGCTGAACAGTCGCCCGGTCGTCGTATCCAAACCGGAAGGGGCGTCCAAGGAGAGGATGATGGCGTCACTCGCATCGATCTGGGCGATGAGCCGGCCAGGCACCCCCCGGGGAGCACCCTTCAGGCCGTATCCGATTACCGCGTCGATGATCAATCCGGCCTCACGAAACGCGGAGATGTCGCCTTGCTCATCGGCGATTTCGACCGTCACCGGCAGATGGTTGAGGATCGCCAGTTGCTCCTGGGGCACAGCTTTGAACTTTTCTGGGGGTCCGGCAAGCACCACCGTCATGTCCGCTCCCCAGTTGCTCAGGTGGCGCGCGGCCACCAGTCCTCCACCCCCGTTGTTGCCCATGCCAGTCCCCACAGCGATCTGCTTGCCGACGACCGATCCGCCCAGCAGACGTTTTCCCAACGTTGCCAGGTTGTGTCCGGCGTTCTCCATCATACGGACCAGGTCGATGCCATAGTCTTCGATCATCAACCGGTCCACCTCCACCATCTGCTCGGTGGTGAGTGTCGATATATTCTTATTCATGGTCGGGGTTGGCTCAACAGTTCGCTGAGCATCTCTTTGTGGACGATGAAATCGCGTTGTCCGTATAGAACAAAGCGCACTAGCTTAACCTCAGGATTCGTTTTCAAAAAATCGATCACGGTTTGCAATGCGACGGTCGCCGCTTCCCGCATCGGGTAACCGAACGCCCCGGTGCTCAACGCCGGGAACGAGATCGTCTCGATCCCGTTCTCCGCCGCCAAACGCAGGCTGTTTCGGTAAGAAGTCGCCAGCATTTTGGGATCCTGCGCCGATCCGCTGTAGACCGGACCGACGGTATGGATGACGTAAGGCGCCTTCAGATTGTAACCTCGGGTCAGCTTAGCTTGCCCGGTTTCGCACCCTCCGAGTTTTTTGCACTCCTCCCAGAGCTGGGGACCGGCAGCCCGATGGATCGCACCCGCCACCCCACCTCCAGGAGCCAGCGCTTTGTTGGCCGCGTTGACGACCGCGTCGGTCTCCTGGGCCGTGATGTCCCCCTGTACGATCTCCAGAGTGGATTCGCCAACCCTTCCCCTGGCCTCCTCGGGTTTCACTTCGCTCATCGCTGCGCACGCCTCCCTGGGAACCGCCCTCAGGTTGAAGGCAATGTTCGCTCGCTATTGTACGGAAGCGGCGAATCAACGTCAACAGCTCAGACCGAGGAAGACGGGCAAGCTCAGGCACCTAGGAGACAGTACCGCGTATAACAGGATGAAAAAACGCCAGACAAGCAGCCAACCCTCAATGCTAGATCAGGTATCGCGAGGCAATATCCTGACCAACCTTTTAAACATTGATAAAATCCTCCGAGATTTTTGCAACGCCAAAACCGCCACCATAGAAGTTCGGCCAAGGGGACTCGCCCCGGTCAGGGGGCGAGGGGAATTGGCCGCAAGCCCGTTAGGGCTTGTACCTACCTCCTGATATAATTGCGTGGCGGGATTGGGTGCCGGTATTCGGCCAGGCTCCCGCCAAACCTGTAGCGTGCCCTTCGAGGTGGCCATACAGGCTTAGTCTGCTAACATCGGCAGCCGTGACATTCAGTGGTTCTGCCGGAGTGGGCAGGACTAGGGCATCCAAACTTCGGACGACTGTAAGCTCAGTCCGCATCCTGCCGTCCTTGTAGCCCGTACCGCGTTTAGTTCGCATAGGAACTCCTCATAGTCAACGCTTGCGTTGCTACCACCATCGCAAGCCCACCTCCTTCAGGGGGCGGGTCGTTGACGATCTTCCCTCCTATTCGGTTTTGTTAAGCCAGTGTAGCTCTAGTAGAAAACCTTCCACAAGGTCACGTGACGCGCAAGAGCGGTGAATTTTGTCACGGCCTCGGGAGGATAGCTTGCCCGATGAGGTTAACTCCGCTAAGATAATGAGATCAAAATCTTCAGTGAAAGGAGATCATCGAGATGGGAACCGTTGGCAGCTCTTTGATCAAAGGCATAGACAAACAGGAGATCATCAACGCACTCGACAGCTTCCATGCCTATGAACTGGTGGTGATGCATTGGTATCTTGCGGTGCACAACCGGTTGGAAGGGCAGGCGGCGCTGGTCCTCGGTGAGATGTTCGAAGGGGAGGCCGAGGAGAGCTTGGGACATGCCAAAAAGTTTGCGGCCCGTGTCGCCCAACTTGGGGGGGCGGTGACCGGAGACCCGAGCCGGTTTGTCGAGATCTCTCCGTTAGATCGCTTCTCACTGCCGTCCAGCAACTCGGATGTCAAGGAGATTCTTTCACAGGCGGTCGAAGGGGAACGCCTTGCCATCAAGGCATACAGCGAATTTCTTGAGCAGGTGAAAGACAAGGACGTGGTGACCTACTATGAGGTTCTGGAAGTGTTAAAGGACGAGATCGAACACGAGGATGAGATCGAAACGATCCTCAGCAATCCCGACAGATGAACATCCATAAAGTTTGAAAATCCGTTAACTTTTAACTTTCTAACTTTTAAACTTTCCAACTGATTATGCCCGAGCTGCCTGAGGTCGAGACGTTCCGCCGCGGCCTGAACGCACGGGTCGCTGGCAAGCGGGTTCAGGCGGTCGAACTCTTCCGGGACAACTTGATCAAGAATGCCACACCCGAAGAGCTGCAGGCTGTCCTTTCCGGCGTCCGTATCGAGGGGATCGACCGCCGTGGGAAGTATCTGATCTTCCGGTTCAGCAACGGTTACGCCGCCGTCTTCCACCTGCGAATGACCGGCGGCTTCTCGTTAGAGGAAAACCGCCTGGAGCGACCTCAGATCTGCTTTCGGTTTGTCGATGGGGCGACCCTCTACCTCGACGATCGCCGCAACCTGAGCACGTTACATCTTGCCAGGACCGATCGGCTGGAGGAGCTGGAGCCGATCGCCCGACTCGGGATCGAGCCGTTCACAGAAAGCTACACATTCGAACGGTTCGCCTCGTTGTTTGAGACACCTCGAGAGATCAAGCGATTATTGGTCGACCAGACCCGGATCGCCGGGCTGGGCAACATCTACGCCTGTGAGATCCTGTTCGTCTGTGGGATTCATCCGACGACGCCGGCGAACCGATTGAGCGATGATCAGGTGAAGGCTCTGTACGAGAGGATCCCGGAGCTCCTTGAGGAGGCGATCCGATGCCAGGGGACATCGATCACCAGCTACCGGGATCTGCAGGGAGACGCAGGGGCGTTTCAGGAGCGTCTTCGCGTCTATGGACGGGAGGGAGAACCCTGTCGAAGCTGTGGGAAACGAGTCGAGCGCATGAAGCACGGGGGGCGGAGCAGCTACTTCTGCCCCGGGTGCCAGCCGTTCATCCCTTCTAGTGAAGCTGGTATAGCTGATCTTTAGGTTGGCGATTCGGGTCTTGGTTCTCAGAGCTGACGCTTAATTTGGGCTTGATGTCGGCGCCCCGTGGATGTAAAATAGCAAAAGACTGTCCATTAGTTGCTATATCGGAGGTGTGAACCATGAACACCGTACCGAAGCTTGTCCCAATCGTCGAAGTTACGACAGACGCAAAACGAGGTCCTGGAGAAGCTGTCCGAGGGTCCGGTGGTGCTCACCCAACACGGCGAGGCGACGGCCGTGCTGGTCGATCCCGAGCAGTGGAACCGGCGTGCGGTGACCGGGGTAACTCCAGGAGTTAAACTATTTGACAGAGTCTCAGTTTGTTCGTATATCTTCTGAGGATTTCCCGACTTGCGCAACCAATGAATAGAATGGCAAACTGGCCTCCG
>JBHIAT010000150.1:0-8744 GCA_046758705.1 Bipolaricaulia bacterium | reverse complement strand
GCCGTCAATTTCTATCTTCACCAAATTGGCCAACACCCCGGTTGGATGGCCAACAAAAACCTTCCCCATGTTTATCGGGAAGCCAAATCGGTGTTTGAGTTGCCTACCGCCCTGCTCCAGCAGGCAGGCCGGTTTGCCATCGAGCAGTATAAGGCGTACCGGGAAAACGAGAACAATCATACCTTTCCCCATTTCGACAGTTTCGTGCCGGTTCGCTATGACCAACGGACGATGACCGTGCGGGAAAGCGAAAGCGATGGGCATTTTCGGCTGTGGGTGTCTGTTGCGACAACGAAAGGCCGGGTGCGGGTCCCCATCGAGGGTGGCGAAGATCAGTTTCATTTCTGGAGAGCTCGCAACTTTTCGTTCAAGGATGCCCGGCTGAGGTATCGTGACGGGGAATACTACCTGACGGTCCACATTGAGATTCAAGTGCGCCTTCCGAAACAGGAGGATTTTGAACACTTCGTGGGCGTGGACCTCGGGGTGAACAACCTGGCGGTGGCCGTGGTTCAAGATCGGGATGGCAACATCCTGGAAAGCTGTTTCTTCGACGGTGGCTATGTCGGTTGGAAGCGCAAGCATTTCTATGAAAAACGCCGGGAGTACCAACAAAAACGGCTTTGGAAGAAGTTGAAGGGATCAAAGGGTAAAGAAAAACGATTCATGCGGGACGTGAACCACAAGATATCCCGTAAGATCGTGGACATGGCCGCCAAGTACCCCAATACCGTTATCGTGATGGAAAAGTTAGACGGTATCCGGAAGGAAATACGAGGATCAAGGAGGCAGAACCGGAGAGTTCACAACTGGAACTTTCGACAACTCCAGGAATTTTTGCAATACAAAGCCCATCTGGAAGGGATGGCATGGCGTAAAGTTCCCGCTTATGGGACGTCTCAAGTTTGCCGGCACTGTGGGGAACAGGCGCTGAAGAGGAGTCCTCGAACGGCCGTCCTCGCCGTGTGTCAATCCTGCAAGAAAGAGGCTCATGCGGACTTTACGGCGGCAGTGAACCTGGTGAGGCGTCTCTGGAGCTATATGGTTTCAGGGAGCGGGCCGCGTGAATCCGGCCCTGATCCAGGGAGCGATGAGGGCGAAGGGGACACAGCCGCGGCTGGGGCAGGGAAATACCAGCTTGTGTCGCAATTGAGTCCGAGCTCGCCTGGAAGCTCCTACCAAACCGCTGCGTAAGCAAGGTTTGGTAGGAGTAGTTCACACTTTGACCTGATACTTTATACTTTGAATTAGGTAGGTAGTACTAATACAATCTCTACTCAACCATGGAAGAGCAACTTCAGACACAGGAGCAGGAACAGAGGCAGACCCCCCCTAAGCCGCGCGATGAGATGCTCCGCGTTGTGGAAGTGGTCAAGGATTTCGGCGGGGTTCGCGCGCTGGATCACTGCACGATAGCGGTCGAGCGTGGGACGATCACCGGGCTGATCGGTCCGAACGGCGCCGGCAAGACGACCCTGTTCAACGTCGTCACCGGCTTCATCACCGCGGACGCCGGTCGGGTGATCTTTAAAGGCAAAGAGATCACCAGTCTGCCGCCCTACAAAGTGTTCCACAACGGACTATGCCGGACCTTCCAGATCCCTCACGAGTTCAAGGAGATGACGGTCCTGGAGAACCTGATGCTCGTCCCGGCCCAGCAAAAGGGCGAAAAGTTGCTCTATCCCTGGTTCCGGCCCGGCGCTGTGCGCAAGCAGGAGCGCAGGGTCTACGACAAGGCCATCGAGGTACTCGAGTTCGTGGACCTCATTCACCTCAAGGATGAGTACGCGGGCAACCTGTCGGGCGGTCAGAAGAAGCTGTTGGAACTGGCCCGCACCATGATATCCGATCCGGAGATGATCTTGCTCGATGAGCCCGGTGCCGGAGTCAACCCGACGCTGATGAAGCGTCTGGTAGGCAACATCGAGCACCTATGCTATGAGCGCGGGCTAACATTCCTGCTCATCGAGCATGACATGGATCTGGTGATGAGCCTTTGCAATCCGGTGATCGTGCTGAGTGAGGGCCGTAAGCTCATGGAAGGTACCCCGGATGAAGTGCGCCAAGACCCGCGGGTCCTCGACGCCTACCTCGGAGGTCAGTATGTCGTTACTGAAGATTGATCAAGTCACCGCCGGGTACGGAGAGGTGGACATTTTGCACGACGTGTCCATATGCCTGGAGGAGGGTGAGATCGTCTCGCTCATCGGACCCAATGGGGCGGGAAAGTCCACGCTGATGAAGACGGTCTTCGGCCTGCTGCACCCGCGTTCTGGAGCCATCACCTTCCAAGATCAGGAGATCACCGGTTGGGCACCCGATCAGATCGTCCGGTTGGGGATGGGCTATGTGCCCCAGACCGAGAACATCTTCCCCAGCCTGACCGTGCGTGAGAACCTGGAGATGGGGGCGATCATCCAAAAGGACGATCCCAGCCCGCGCATCGCGGAGGTCTTCAAACTGTTCCCCGACCTCGAAACCTTCCAGAGCAAGAAAGCCGGCGCGTTAAGCGGTGGCCAGCGGCAGATGCTGGCCATGAGTCGAGGGCTCATGCTCGATCCCCAGGTGTTGTTGTTAGATGAGCCCTCGGCCGGCTTGGCTCCCAAGCTGGTGGAGCTCATCTTCGAAAGGGTCCTCGAGATCAACCAGTCCGGTGTGTCCATCCTCATGGTGGAGCAGAACGCCAAGCACGCGCTGGACTTGTCCAACCGGGGCTATGTGTTGGCTACGGGGCGCAATCGCTTCGAGGGTGCGGGAGAGGACCTGCTGAACGATCCGGAGGTCGCCCGGCTCTACTTGGGAGGGTGAGTGTGACAGTCAAGCAACTCAATCCGGTCAAGTGGACGATCTGGGTCCGGGACTTGATCGAGCAACGCGATCTGATCAAGTGGGCCATCTGGGGCGTGCTCGTCAGCCTCCTTATCTGGGGTCTGTTTTTCAACCCGGCTGGCAACGGCCCGCAGTTCATCCTCGACGGCATCCGCTTCGGCAGCATCCTGATGCTGGGTGCCATTGGATTGTCGCTGACCTACAAGATCCTCAACTTTGCCAACTTCTCCCACGGCGATATCCTCCTCTTCGGGGCGTACGTAGCGTTCTCGATCGACTGGTTCTTGGTGGGCCGCCTGCCAAACTGGTTCCCGGCGCTGGCCGACCCGGCTCACGGGGAACTGTTGCGCTGGCTGGCCATATCTTTGGCGATTGTCATAGGTGTGATCGCTACGATCATCATGGCCAACCTGATCGACTACGTGATCTACCGACGCATGCGCCGGAGCGCCGCGGTGGTGTTGGTGATCGCGTCGTTCGGGATGGCGCTGTTTTTGCGCAGCTTCGTTCAGGCGATTTGGGGCGTGGGTAACCGAGCGTACGCGATGCGCGTCCGCCTGCCGATGTTCTTTGACCTCGGCCCGTACCGGCTCAGGATCACCACATTGCAGATCGTCACCATCGTCGTGGCCTTCGTCCTGGTGACGCTGTTACATCTGTTCTTGCGGTATACCCGTACGGGCAAAGCGATGCGCGCCATGTCGGACAACATGGACCTGGCCCGCGTCACCGGGATCAACACCGATCGCATGATCCGCTGGACCTGGGGCATCGGTGCCGGGCTGGCGGCCATCGCCGGTGTGTTTATGGGACTCAACTTCGGTGTCATCACACCCAATACCGGGGCGCAGGTCTTACTCCCGCTATTTGCAGCCGTGATCTTGGGTGGAATCGGTAGCCCCTACGGGGCGATGCTGGGGGCTATGGTCATCGGGATCGCTCAAACCGTACTGGTGTTCCCAGTTACTGGCATCCCGGTTTCGTACAAGCCGGGCATCGCGTTCTTGTTAATGATCATTATGCTGCTAGTTCGCCCCAACGGGCTTCTCGGTGAGGTGGGGCGACGGGGGTAGGGTAGGGTAGAGTAGGGTAGGGGAGTAGTATGGCGCAGATCCTGTCGTTGCTGTTGATGCTATCATCACTGGCGGGTCTGGCGGTGTTGCTGACCCGTCGGCGTCAGCGTGATCGCTGGATCACCTTTTTTGCCATGGTCGCGGTCTGGGCGGTGCTGTTGACCATTGCCCAACTCAGCGACGTCCCGCCAGATCGCTTGTTCTCGTTTCTGGCCAGTTTTCTCATCATCTCCGGCATCTACGCGGTGCTCACCTTGGGACTCAACATCCAGTGGGGCTATACCGGGTTGTTCAACATCGGTGTGGCCGGCTTCTTCGGCGTAGGGGCGTATGTATCGACCATCCTGATCCAGGACCCACAAAAGATGTCGGTCGGGGCGGGGTTGGAAGGATTTTTCGCCAACTACTTCAATATGCCGTTCCTGGTAGGATTCATCGGTGCCTTGGTCGTCTCGGGCATTACGGCCGTGATCGTAGGCTTGGCCACGTTGCGGCTGCGCGCCGATTATCTGGCCATCGCCACCATCGGGATCGCCGAGATCCTGCGCCTCGTCGCCGCAAACCAGCGGGGGCTCACCGAAGGCAACCGAGGCATCCCCAATATCCCCCAGCCGTTGTACAACTGCTTGGTCAGGCTGGAGGAACCTCATCCACCCTGTGAGATTTTTGGAATCCAATTTCCCCAGTTTCTAGATCCGGCCTACTACAACTGGTTCTACCTGGTGCTCGTATTGGGGGTCATCCTGCTGGCGTTCCTGGCATTGGAGCGCATCGCGCGCTCGCCGTGGGGCCGGACGTTGCGTGCCGTGCGCGAGGATGAGGATGCCGCCCTATCGCTGGGCAAGAACACGTTTCGCTTCAAGATGCAAGCGTTGGTGGTGGGTGCGGTCATCATGGGCGCAGCGGGGAGCCTGTGGGCCCACTTCGTCAAATTCATCGATCCGCAGATCTTCGACCCGGTGTCGCGGACGTTTCTGGTGTGGGTGATGCTGATCGTTGGCGGCACGGGCAACAACCGCGGGGTGATCCTGGGTGCGTTTATCATGTGGGGGATATGGAGTGCGACCAACTTCCTCAACACGGTGTTGCCCCCCACCCTCAATACACCATTTGGCCAAATCAACGTGACAGCCCAGCTCTTCGGTCCGCTGCGTGTCATGGCCATCGTCGTGGTGCTGGAGCTGATCCTGTTGTTCCGGCAGCGTGGACTTCTGGGGGAAGAAAAACAGACTTCTACGATGGTAGAACCCGAATCCGAGGGTCCTAGGCGATAAAATCGGCGAAAATCCTTTTAACAACAACAAAAACGTGGGGGAGAGTTCTCTTCCCTCCCACGTTTTTGTTGTTTATAGTTAAGAGCTTACATCTCCTCACTCACGCAGGTGAAGGTGCCTGCTGCGGTACGAGCACATGCAGAGATCCCTATATCATCGATATCCCCACCTTTGATAGTCCAAATGCCGATGGGGCTAATGGGATCGCCAGCGGAGTCGAGATCCACTGACCCGGTAGCACCCTCGTAGTTGACATCCCTGCCGCCTGCGGCAAGCCTGAGGCCTATGCTCAACAGGCCCACGGTGACGAGCTCACCCGGCGGATTGGCCACCCTGCGTATATTATCGCGGATGGCCGGGCCCTCGTACTTGCCCGCCGCCGCGATGGCCAGGGCCAGCAAGGCTATGGCATCGTAGGAGTGCGGGGTGAACACGAACGGATCCTCGTTCAGACGCTCGCGGTAGAGACTGTCGAACTTCTCACCACCCAAAGTTGGGGCTGCCGATGGCCCAGTACCGACCTTTCCTTCAAGGAGCCCTGGGCCTATCGACCCAACAATGCGGTCGATGAGGTCCTGGTTCTTGTTGCCGTCCACCAACAGGTCGAAATTGGTCACACCTGTGGCCACCATCTGGGCGATGAGCGCTTCGCCCTCATCGAAGGTAATGAGGGAGATGACATCCGGGTTGCGTGTGGACGCGGCAGTGATCTCGGCCGAGAAGTCGGTGGTCGCTGGGTCGTACAATGATACGCTGGTGACCTCGCCACCCAGCTTTTCGAATTCTCGCCTCAGCACATCGGCCAACCCAGCGCCGTAGGCATCGTTGCGAGAGATGACGGAGATCTTGCGGTATCCTTGTCCATTAAAAGCCAGATCGGCCAGCACAACCCCCTGCATCTCATCCGATGGTGCGGTGCGGAAGACGAAATCGTTATCATCCAGGTTCGTGACCGCTGGCGAAGTTGCCGACGGCGAGATCTGGACGACCTGGTTAGGAATCGTCACCGAGCTGATCGGAATCGTCACCCCGCTGGCCGCCGCGCCGAACAGCGCCTGGACGCCTAAAACGTTGACCAGCTCAGTGGCCGCCTGAACCCCCTGCTCTGGGTTGGTGCCGCTGTCGCGGACTTCGAGTCGTACCAGGCCTACGCCGGGGATCCCACCCGCTCCGTTGATCTCGTCAACGGCGATCTGGGCCGCAACCTGGAACCGCGGGCCGAAGCTCGCCAACTGTCCAGTCAACGGAACCACCACACCGATGGAGATGAACGGCACCTGCCCGAACAACCTCAACCGTCCCCAGCTGAGCGCCCCTGCGGCTAACCCGATGCCCTTAAGAAACGTCCGACGAGAAAGGGCCTTATTGCTAAGTGTAGACATCTCTGTTCCCTCCTTATTTTGGAATTGTGTGTAGATGCCCCCTATGGCGTCGTGCAGTTTTTTATTGTTTGTTTAACTCTGAGAGGATCTCACCCCCTTTTGGGCATACTTTGGTTCCGTGTAGTTCTAAACTATATCATAACATACTCATCATTGTCAAGATCAGTCGCTACTCACCGCTTATTTGCCCTGGGCTAAGAGTTGGTCCAAATCCCCGAGATCTCCGCCCCACACGCCGGGCAACCCCCGTCCTCAAGACGGTTGCGGTGGATCTGGAAGCTGAACCGCTCGATCAATAGCTCGTTACAGTTCGGGCAGTAGGTGTTCTCATACCGCCCTACTATGCCGGGCAGGTTCCCGGCGTACACATAATGGAGGCCGACATCGTACCCGATCTCGGCGGCCCGGATGAGCGTCTCCGCCGGGGTGTTGTCGGGATCGGTCATCTGGTAGTCTTTGTGGAACGCGGTCACGTGCCACGGAATATCCGGCGAGATGTCCACTAAGAACTCGGCCGCCTCCCGCAACTCTTCGTCCGAGTCATTGAATCCCGGGATGACCAGGGTGACAATCTCAAGCCAGAACCCCATTTCGTAGACCCACCCGATCGTGTTCAGGATATGTTTCAGCACCCCGCCGAGCTTGCGATAGTTCCGATCGGACATCGTCTTCAGGTCGACCTTGTAGCAATCGAGGACCGGTCTCAGGTACTTCAATACCTCCGGGGTGGCATTGCCGTTGGAGACATAGGCGGTTCGGAAGCCGCGCTCCTTGGCGAGCGAAAAAATCTCGTGAGCCCATTCGGCGGTGATCAGCGGCTCGTTGTAGGAACTGGCGACCACCTCGGCACGGTAGCGGTCCGCCAGCTCGACGAGTTGCTGGGAGGAGATCTCCATTGGCTGCGATCCTGCACGATTATCACGCAATGTTTGAGAAATTTGCCAGTTTTGACAGTTCTTTACGAGAAAGAATTCCGCAAGGTAGTTGTGTGCTGGATCATCGACCTCCAGATTATAGACTGGCCCACGGTAGTGCTTCTTGGTAATCGAGCGGATCGGAATGAGGTAATAATCTGAGACTTCGCGATATCGCCGTGGGACGGCCTCATCCTGCATTAAGGCTCGCACGTCGATCTCCACAGGATTAGAGAAGGCATAGCGCTTCGGGACGACCAGATAGTGTTGAGGGGTGAGTTCCTCGGCTTTCAGGATCTCGATCTGTTCTCCTGTTGGATCTTGGGTTGCGTACAGGCGGTGGTCCAGTGTACAGCGGAGTTTCGGGAGGTAGTAAGGCTGGATGATGACGAGTTCACCCTCGTAGTGATGTTCGAAAGCTGCATGCACTGGGCGAAGCTTCCCACTTCCAGTGACGACTCGAATTCGAGGGTGAGAGACTTCACCATCGAGAAGCGTTAATCTCTCCTTTCCTAAACAGAAGATCTCTTCGATAGGAAGCACACCTCGCTCGGTCACCACCGGCGTATCTCCAGGGAAACAATACGGGCAATGAAAATCACACCCGAGCATGCCGAAGGTGAGCGCCTGTGAGCCAGGGAGCACATGGAAGAACGGCTTCTTCTCGGTGGGGTCGACCTGGAGCGCCCCGACGTAGCCGTGGGGCACATAGAGCTTACCGCCGTGGTTGTAACGCACCTGGCAGATGCCGCGCTTCCCGTCGAAGATCAAACAGCGGTGGCCACAGGCATAGCAGCGGACCTTTCCCGCATCGAGCTTCTCGTAAAGCTCCCCTTCGCGAGTCAGGGAGTCTAAGGTCACCTTCAGCTCTGTCTCCGCCATCGTTATATGTCTCCAACAGAGATTGTACCCCTGTCCGTCTGTTTTCGCAAATGCAGTAAGGGTTTTTGAATCTGTCAACGTGCAAATGGGTTAACAGAACCGTTTGACATCTCCGAGTGAGTGTGCTATATAATTATAAAGACAGCTTCCAAAGGAAGCGAGTCTGCTCTATGAAACTGAGAAGTTTTACCAATGGCCCCAGCGGAAAGTTCGCTTGGGCCTTTATCTTGGTTGCGTGTTTCGTAGCCTTATCCAGTGCCCCCATTAAAGCGGACGAGTCGTCTGACCCGCCGCAGCCCGTGGTGATCCGTTCTATCAAAAACGATCTGTCACCGGTCCTGCGCGATATCGAACCCCTCCCGCCATATACAACAGGGCCCGCGGTCACGG
>JBHIAT010000149.1:0-8802 GCA_046758705.1 Bipolaricaulia bacterium | reverse complement strand
CGGAGGCCAGTTTGCCATTCTATTCATTGGTTGCGCAAGTCGGGAAATCCTCAGATCACGCTACCAGGCGAGATGCAATCGGCCAACTGACCGATTGGACAGAATCCCGCTTCTGATCTATAATAACACCGCTATTCCACACTATGTAATGTGTAATAACCCGGAGAAACGTTTCCTACCCAACTGGATTTCAGGCACCTCTCAGAAGCTCAATTTTTACTGAATTGTGGAATGTGGTGAGGTTGATTATCCCTAGCAATCGGGTGTACAGCAAGGGGGGTTAAACTGTTTTGTGTAAAAACATCCGGGAACATCCCAGGGTTTGGTTACCCTCAACCGTAGGATTTGACACGGTTGCTGCCGGCGATCCTATCAGCTAAAAATTTTCGCTAGCGATCGCGCATGTGCTTCGTGTTCGACCAAGGCCGCGGACAGATGGGGCATATGGCGCGGGCCAAGCTTGTGGTAGAGATCAATCGTTGGCTGTATTTCATCAACCGTACACGTGATCGTCATCTCCCAAACTTCTCGGCCATCATCAGCGAGAACGTTCTACCCGAGAATGTTCTACCACAGGGAGCCACCGGAGACGGTGAGATCCTGCATGGTGATGCCGAACGCCTCGTCGCGGCACAGGAACAGGGCAAGCGCCCCAATCTCTTCCGATTGGATTAACCGTTTCTGTGGGTTCTGTGCTTTGGCCTCAGCGATGTATTCATCACCCCGACGCTGCTCCTGTTCTTCGGCAATCTGAGACATCCAGCCCTTGCCAAACTGAGTCTCGACCCAGGTCGGACTGATCGCGTTGCAGCTGACCCCGTACGCCGCCCCCTCCAGAGCGACGCAGCGCGTCAGTCCCACCACCCCCGATTTGGAGGCACAGTAAGCGGCCGACGTCACCGCGCCCACCGAGGCGGCGGTGGACGCGATGTTGATGATCCGGCCCCAGTTGCGCTCGATCATGCCCGGAAGGCAGAGTCGGATGGTGCGGAAGGTGCCGTCGAGGTTCACGTCGATGACCTTGTGCCACAGCTCGATGGGATGGCCCGAGACCGTCTGCTCGGCGGTGATCCCGGCCGCGTTTGCCAGAATGTCGACCTTGCCGAACGCCTCGACGGTCGCCTGGTAAAAGGCCTCGACGGATGTGTCAGAGGTCACATCTAAGTTCATCGCTAGGCAGTGCACGCCCTTGGCTTCGATGGCGCGCTGGGTCTCTTCCAGTTCCTGCTCGCCCGGCAGGTAGACGAGCTCGCTCTTCAGTTTGCGCTTCGCCTCCCCGGCGAGCAGCGAGCCGATGGCGACATCAGCGCCGGCGCTGGCGAACGCCAGGGCCATGGCTTGGCCCATGCCCGAGGCACCGCCGGTCACCATGGCAACGCGCCCGGTCAAGAATCTGTCGGTCATGGTCTTCTCCTCCCGTCTTAGAACTTAGAACGGCGACTCGACGTCGCCCGTTTCCACGTAGACGGACTTCAGCTGGGTGTAGTGCTCGATCGTGATCAGGCTGTTCTCGCGCCCGATGCCCGACTGCTTGTAGCCGCCGAAGGGCATTTCGATGGGCGTAATGTTGTAGTTGTTAATCCAGCAGGTACCCGCCTCGAGACAGGCGATCACCCGGTGGGCGCGCGTGAGGTCGCGCGTGAACACCCCGGCAGCGAGGCCGTAAGGTGTATCGTTTGCGCGGGCGATCACCTCGTCCTCGTCCCTGAAAGTCAGCACCGCCATCACAGGACCGAAGATCTCCTCTTGCACGATCTGCATGTCGTCACCACAGCGGTCGAAGATCGTAGGCAGCACGAAGTAGCCTTGCCTGAGCTCGGGATCGTCCGGCAGCCCGCCCCCGCACAACAGCTTGGCCCCTTCCCGTTTTCCGATCTCGATGTAGTGAAGCACCTTTTCCAGATGTTCACGGCTAATGAGCGCGCCGATCTGGGTGTCGGGGTCCAGGGGATCGCCGATTTTCATCTTGACTATGCGGGGCAACAGCTTGTCAAGGAAGGCGTCGTGGATCGACTCCTCGACGAAGACACGGGTGCCATTCGAGCAGATCTCCCCTTGGGTGTAGAAATTGGCCATCAGCGTCGCCGACACAGCGTTATCGAGATCGCTATCGGCAAAGATGATTAGGGGCGACTTACCTCCGAGCTCCATGGTCACCTTCTTGAGCGTCGAGGCGGCGTCGGCCATGACCTTTTTGCCCGTCTCGACCTCGCCTGTAAGCGACACCTTGGCGATGCCCGGGTGGCGGGTGAGCGCTTGGCCCGTGTTCGCCGGGCCCTGGACGACGTTGAAGACGCCGTCGGGCACCCCCGCTTCGGTATAGATCTCGGCCAGCTTCAAGGCGGTAAGCGGCGTCTGCTCAGCGGGCTTGAAGATCATGGCGTTGCCACAGGCCAGCGCCGGGGCTGACTTCCAACAGGCGATCTGGATCGGGTAGTTCCAGGCACCGATTCCGGCGCACACCCCCAGGGGCTCGCGCCGGGTGTAGACGAAGGCGGTGCCCAGGTCGAAGTGCTCACCGTGCAGGCTGGCGGCAAGGCCCCCATAGTACTCCACACAGTCGGCGCCTGAAAGCACGTCCACCGTGTGCGCCTCGGAGATCGGCTTGCCCGTGTCGATAACCTCAAGCTCGGCAAGCTCGTCGTTCCGCGCGCGCAGGATTTCAACAGCGCGCCTCAGGATGCGACCGCGTTGCGCTCCGGTCATCGCCGACCATGGCTTGAAACCTTCCTTCGCCGCCGCCACCGCGCGGTCGACATCCTCAGCATTGGCCAACTGCACGTTGCAGATGATCTTGCCCGTCGCCGGATTGATCGTTTCAAACGTCTCACCGGATACGGCATCGACATACCGTCCACCGATATAAAGCTTCTGTTCATGCATGTTCTTTATCACCTCGTGTCACCCCATCTTGCTTGCCCACCTATTTTTTCGAACGATTTGATGTTCCCGTTAGCAATGCGCTTAAATCATAAAGGATTTGGTCGGCGTGATCGAGTTCCTGCTCATGGTTGTGGTTGTGCTCACTACGATAACCGATCGTGTACAAACCCGCTTGTTTGGCCACCTTCACACCGATATCGGTGTCTTCCACAGCCCAACAGAACCTGGGTCGCTTGCCTAAGCGCCCCACAACTTCAAGATAAATATCGGGCGCGGGTTTCCCCCGAGCGACCTCCTCGCCAGAGACAACGGCGGCAAAGCAGGGTTTCAACTCAAAGCGCTCCAGCGTGATGTCGATCCACTCGCGAGGCGAGTTCGAAGCCAAGCCGAGTGGGATGTCGCGCTGGCGTAGGCCGGACAGCGTTTTTTGAACCTTAGGCATAAGCACGGTGCGCTCGGCGTAAATTTCCCGTCCCACTTCGTTATAGTATTGCCGAAAGTGCTCAAGCGACAGGGTCACTCCAAACCGGTCACATAACAGTCGATGCAATGCCGGCACGCTTAGGCCGATCAGATCCTGCTTGTGTTCAGGGGACCAATCCGGCGCGATCGAGGTCAGGAACTCCCCTTCCTCGTATACATCCAGCCATACTTTCTCCCCGTCAACGAGCACCCCGTCCATATCAAACACCATTGCTTGGGGCTTGAACACTCGGTCCCTCCTTTATCTTCATCGTCACTTGTCAACCTCCCAGCACACCGATGAGGATTAAGCCGAAGGTGATCAACAACGTGCCAGTGAGACGAATCACCAGCCCTTTCTCTTGATAGATGGCAAACGCCAAGACGACGCCGATAACAATGCTAAACTGTCTGAAGGCCACGATGTAGCTGGCACGTTGGGTCAATTGATAAGTCCATAGGATCAGCCAATAAGCTCCAAAGCTCAAGGATGAGGCAATCATCGGAATGATCCAACCGACAGCGGCAGCGTTCGAAGATTGCTCCTTTGGCTTGAGGATCTGCACCAACACCGTATAAGTCCCAAAGCATATGAGAAAGTAAATATACCCATATCGGGCAGCCGTCGCCGGGCCTTGTTGTACCAACTCGGCAGCGGCTTTGTCGAGCAGTGTGTAACCGACTGTCCCCAGCGCGGCAAGCAGCATCCACAGGTTCGTTCGGTTGAGATATCGACGCAGCGCAACGTCTCGAACCGAATGAAGTGGCGTAAGTACACAGCCCAAGATCACCAACACCACCCCCAGCCAGCCCATCGCCGTCAGAAACCTGCCCCGTAATACGTCTCCGATACCCACCAACAACACCGGCAGCGCCCGGGCCACCGGATAGACCACGGTAAAATCTGAAGATCCGTATGCGCGAGCAAGATGGAAAATGTACAGCCCGCAAAAGAATCCCGAGCCAGCGACGTACCCCCAAGCTTGCGGAGGAAGGGAATGGGTGAGCACCTCGCTCAGGACCGCCGGCACAAAGCCCACAAACGCGATCCCAACGAGCATCCTCCTGAAGAAAACCATTTCGGACCTTTGGCGACGAGCAAGCAGGTTCCAACCCGCATGCATGAACGTAGAAAACAGAACCAGGGCCACTGCGAACGGGCTCATGCTGCCCCCTCATTCAAACTGCGATCTTTGGGAAATGTGTCGACAAAGTTATATCACATAATACTTAATCGCAGGTGTTTTTTGACAGTCCACTTCGGATCCAGGGTCTGGAAACGGAGAACCAGAGCTTACAGAGCCGATGTATTCCTCCCTTGTGTTCAACTGGACTATGTCCTGTTACTGCGATCCGGTGGGCATAATAAAATATGTAGTGCACGCTTCATTTGGATTCGCCGCCCTTTGAGGACCGAGGGTTTCGTTATGATGGCAAGGCATAATCCTAGAAGGGGAGGGAAACTCTGATGAAGGGAACAGCGCTTTCTTTGGTGCTTTTGGCGTTAATAGGTTTAGCAGGTTGCACTCCTGTTAGTGTTGACGAGCGGGCAGCTTCTGTACCCCCGACTCAAGACATGAGCGGACTCATCGAGGCACTGCGGGGTGAGGATGAAGACGAGAGCTTGCAAGCCGCCCTGGAGCTTGCTGAGATCGGCCCCGCTGCGGTTCCCCCCTTAGTTGAAGCGCTGCGGGATGAGGACGAGGGCGTGCGCTGGAACGCCTCCTTCGCGCTGGGGGTGATCGGCTCCGCCGCGGTCCCCCCCCTGACCGAGGCGCTACAGGATGAGGACTCGGACATGCGCGTGATAGTCGCTTATTCGCTTGCTGGGATCGGCCCTGACGCTAGGGAGGCAATCCCTGTCCTGACCGAGGCGTTGCGGGATGAGGACTCGGACGTGCGCAAGGCAGCCGCTTATGCGCTTGAGACGATCAAGGGTGAGGGTCAAGACGAGAGCTTGGAATCCGAATCCACCCTGGAACCTGCTGAGACTGAGAGCGACCCCGAGCTCACAACGTACCAGGTACAACCGGGGGATTCTCTGTGGACGGTTGCTGAGAAGGTCTACGGGAATGGATTCAAGTGGACGGTGATCGCAGAGGCGAATGGGATCGATGTCGAAAACCCCAGAGGCCTGCGCGTAGGCGAGTGGTTAATCATCCCAGAATTACAAGAATAGGCAGGTATAAAACTTCGTTTTTGGGGTACAATAGAGAACGAAGCCCAAAGACGTGACCACGACAAAGGCAAACCCACCGAAAGGTGGGGGCGCAAAGCCGCGGTTCTGAAAGGAAAGCCGGGCTGCCGAAGGTGGTGTCAAACGGTCCCGAAAGGGTAAACCTCCCGAAAGGGAGGGGCACAAAGTCACAGGCCCTAACGTAGAGGCGAGGGTGGCTGGGCTGCCGAAGGGTCATGAAGGAGTATAACTACGGCTCAAGCTCAGCTTGGGCAGGTTCGACCTCAAAGATCATCCCGTCGTTACTTACTTCTCTCCTCGTAACAACTCAAACAGGTATTATCCGCGGTCAAGGTCAAGAAGGCAAGTTCTTGAAACATAGGAAGGATAGGGTAGTGAGGGGTTCCTACCTCAACCACCTCCTTCGAGTTCGAGGATGCGGCTTTGGCTTCAAAAGTCACCTCACCAACCCTGTCCTTCCTGTTTCAGCAGTCTGGAAAGGAGTAGGAAAAGGATGAGATCTTCAACAAGACTCAGTTATTGCCTACTTGTCGCAAGCGCGGTGGTGATTCTCTTGACCGGCTGGACCGGGCCGGCGATCTTGGCCGACCCTCCGAAGAATCTGGCGCTCCCGGTGCTGGGTGGCGTGGTCGTCCGGTTCACCTCCCAGTACGATATAGACAACGGGGTTTACCACCTGGTTGATGACCGCACCGACACTCAAGGGTGGCGGTCAGTGGATGGCTACCTCCCCCAGGAGTTTATCTTCGCGTTTCGCGGGGACCAGATCGCGTTGATCGACCAGGTCGTGCTGAATCCAAAAACCGAGCATGACCCCACCACCTGGCCGAAGGTCGTAAAAGTCTCGATTTCGGCCGAAAACCCCCTCGACGGGTTTGAGGAGGTGGGGCAGTTCACGCTCACACAAGACCCGAGCGATCAGGCGTTTCCCATCGGTCGGCGAGCGCGGTTCGTGAAACTGCGCATCCTCGAGAACTTTGGAGGAGCGTACACCAGCCTCGGGGAGGTCAAACTCCTCGAAAGCTCGGCCGAAGATTATGAGTCAATTTTGCTGAAATCGCTTGAGGCAACAGCTGCATCGCACAGTGTTGCGGCAAGCTTACCGATTGACGAGACTGGGGTCGCATTGGAGATCGAGCCAAACGGCACTCCCGTCGAAGCGAATCCGCTCAGGTTTGGCCAACGTATCAAGGGTGTGATCGATCCGCTGGGAGAGAAGGATTACTTCAGATTCTCGGTTCCGGGCAACGTCAGATCGGTGCTGACACTGGAACTCAGTGGCCAGCCGAACATCCGTACCTCGCTCACCCTGTTCGATGCAGCTGGCAGAGTACACGAGCGGTTTAACCCGGGTCGCCTACCGGCTCAACATACGACGTTTTCGTGGGAGGTCGGGGCAGGGGATCACTTTGTGAAGGTAACGGAACCCCCCGTTTCCATTGTGCTCATTTGGGACACCAGCGGTAGCATGGAGGGCAGCACCGATGATCTACAGCGCGCAGTGGAATCGTACATCGACCAGGTACGACCCACTGAGCGGCTGAACCTGATCCGGTTCTCGGCTGAAGAGGCGGAGGTGCTGCTACCGACGTTCACGAATGACTGGGAGCAGCTCAAAGCCGCGACGCAGGAGAAATTCTTTGCCGTCGGCGGGACACCACTCTACGATGCGATAGCCAAAGGACTCCAGCTGCTGGAGGGAGCCGAGGGGAACCGGGCGATCATCGTCATGACCGACGGCGACGACACCGGGAGCCACCTCACCCATCCCGACTTCTGGCAGATACTGGAGGAAAAGCGCATCCGGCTGTACACGATTGGCCTGGGATGGGCCCTGCAGGAGTACGTACACAAGATCGCCTCCAGCGGCGACCGGTTCCTTGCCCATGCGGCGATGGCCACAAACGGGCGGTACTTCTTCGCCCGCACCAGCGACGAGTTGAAAGGGTTCTATCAGCAGATCGCCGACGAGCTGCGGACGGTCTCTACCTACTACTTGCAATCGACGCTCAGCCAGGGTTCCGGCAGCCTCAACGTGGTGGCTACCGGAGAACGGTCCGTCCCGGTGTCCGCACCACCCCAGATTGAGCTCATCCTCGACGCGTCGCGTTCGATGTGGGGGAGGATTGATGGGGGTCGGACGAAGATCGACGTTGCTAAGGACGTGATGGCGGAAATTATTGAGAGCCTGCCCGACGATGTGCGGGTGTCGCTGCGACTCTACGGGCACCGTACCCGTCCGGAGCAACCAGGCGCTTGCCAGGACTCCGAGTTGGTGTCCCAGTTTGCGAAGATTGACAAATCGCGCCTGCTGGAACGGGTGCACGCCACTCGGCTGCTGGGCAGCACGCCGCTCGCCTACTCTCTGCAACAAGTCGTGCGCGACTTCGGCGACGCGCCGGGGGAGAAGGTGGTGATCCTCGTAACCGACGGGGTCGAGGAGTGCGGGGGCAGCCCCTCAGCGGCGGTCTCCGAGTTGCTCGAGCAGGGATTTAAGGTACTGGTTAACGTCGTCGGCCTCGAGCTTGCAGATGAGGCAACCAAGCGGGAGATGCAGCGCGTCGCGGAACTCACCAGTGACCACCTCTTCGACCCAAAGGCAACGGACACAGCCGTACTGCACGAGCACGAGGCGTTCGAACAGTCGCTGATGGTGCCCTACGACGTGCTCGATGCGTCAGGAGCGAAAGTAGAGGGTGGACTGATAGGCCAGGAGGCGATTAATTTGCCGGAGGGGGTCTATACAGTCGTCGTGCATGCGGCAGCCGAGCCGATCACGATCTCGGACGTCCGGATCACCCACGACCAGTCCACGACGGTCGAACTGCAGCGAGAAGGACAGGAGATCGGGATCCGGATCCTTGGGCCGGAGGACGGTTAATGTAACCCAAGACGAGAATCGCCCGACCCAGTTCACGAAAATCCAAACCACCCTACTACAGGGATATTCCATTCATCCACCTATAATTCAATCTTAGAGCCGATTTTTTGTGTTCTCGACTTTCGCTAACATTATAACAGATTTAAGTAATTATAACCATTCAATTATCGACTTTCAGCCATCAGTATGATGCAAGTGTCAAATTATGATCCGTTCAACGACCAGTGTGATGTCGTCTGCCTGTTGGATTTCCATGGTCAATTTACGCACCTCCAGCGTTACCGTTTGAGCCTAAACACCACAGGAAGTGCGTTTGTGTCACGTCACGGGAGAACGGGAGTTAATTACAATGGTCTACATAAAGTTACCGAAAGCCGAG
>JBHIAT010000148.1:0-8909 GCA_046758705.1 Bipolaricaulia bacterium | reverse complement strand
GGTCGGAGATCGAGAAGAAACAGGCGCAGGAACAGGAAGAAGAGGGGCAAAACCGTGGGACGGAGGAATGAACGCTCTGTTCGCGGGCAGGGATGGAGACGCGTATGATCGATCGAGATACTATAGAGTACTACGATCAATTCGCGGCCGATTTCGCCAACCGCACTATGGATATCAACCTGCCACAGCGGGACCGGTTCGTATCCCTGCTCTCTTCGGAAGCAGTCCTGCTTGATTTAGGCTGCGGGCCGGGCCGTGACCTGAAATATTTCTCGCTGTTGGGCCATTCTGTCTACGGCCTGGACCCGTCCTGGCAGTTTGCGATCATGGCCAGAACCTACAGCAGTTGTCCGGTTGTGATGGGTCATGCGCTTCAGATGCCGTTCATCGACCGCACGTTCGCCGGGATCTGGGCATGCGCCTCCCTGCTCCATGTCTCAAAGCACGCTCTCCCTTCCGCTCTCAGAGAGGTGCACAGGTTGCTCCGTCCGGGCGGGCTCCTGTTCCTGTCGATGAAGGAAGGAAACGGGGAGGTGCGTCGCAAGTCCCGGTTGTTCGCGTTGTACCAACTGGATGAGCTTACGGTCACTTTGCAGGACGTCGACTTTCACATCCTGGAGGTCCGGCTGGACCCTCCGCTCGAGGGTCAGGACGAGAACTGGATTAACGTGTTCGCGAGAACAAACGAGTCGCCGACCTAAGCTTTAGAGGAAGTTCGGGATCGACCTTTAATCCACTACAGGATGCTGCGACCCAGTTCGGCGGGCGGTGTGGCACCCAACGCCCGGTAGGCGGCCTTCAAGTTCTCCCGGAACAGCCAGTCGAACACGGGATCGTCCTTTGAATTGTACGTCCGGCTGTACCACCAGAACCAGTCACTTCCCTCAGTGATATATAGATAGGGCAATGCCTGCTCGACACGCTCCTGATCCCCGGAGGCAGCGACCGCCTCCCGCGTCTTGCGGAGCAGCTCCCAGGCCTGAGTGTGCTCGGGATCTCCAATCCAGATGCGAAAATCCGCGCTGTTCCATGAGCCACTGTGTAAACTTTCAAGTGCTCGATCGGGTGCGAACGCATCGAGATAGCGGTCGATCGTCGTCATCTCCACCTCCTGTGCCTCTACCAACTTCGTATAGAGGGCATCCAGGAACGGCTTCCCGTTTCTCTCATAGTGCTCCCAGGGGTTCTCTCCGTCCAGGGCGATCAGGACGAGCGGCGGCCGATTCTCAGACCATGCTTTCCCGATCTCGGTGAGATAGGAGACGAGGTTCTCGGCCGCTTGCTCCGCTGGCCATTGATGGTAGCTGAAGCTGATTCGATTGGAAAGCTCGGCATCCCGGAACAGGATGGTGATTTCATCTCCACCTACTGCGTACCGATACGGCCGGTAGTGCAGCTCAGCCAACTCGTCTTTCGGCTTAACAGAGACAGAATGCATCAGGATCTCCTCGTCGGTGGCGATCCACCTCACGCCGTTCCATGCCAAGATCGGGACGATCTCTGGGCTGACAGCCCCCTCAGCCGGCCACATCCCCTTCGGTCGATTCCCAAGCAGATTTTCGTGATATTCCAACGCGCTGTGCACCTGATATTCGGCATCCTCGGAAAACGAAAAGCGCTTGGGGAGATCGATCTTCGGTTGAGCTCGGCGGGCGATCCCCGTGTCGATAATCAGCGGAAGGATCGGGTGGTAAAAGGGTGTGGTCGAGAGTTCTGCTTGGTCTGTCTCATCAAGCGTTTGGTAAAGCGGGATGACCTGTTCGAGGATCCGAAATTGGGTCTCCAGCACATAGTCTCGCTCCGCGGTCGTGAACTGGGTTCCTTTTTTCAGGAGTTCTTCGATCTCATGATCCGTGCCGCGGACGGTCTCCCCCAGCCAGGCGAGGTTGAACCAGACGATCAGGTCGAGGTACTCCTGATCGGAGAAGGCTTCGATATCAGGGTTGACGGCATTGTTCCGCTTGTCGAGGAGTCGACGGTAGCCGGGATATGGGTCGATGTTCCGCTTCCAATTCGTGTCGAAAAAGTTTTGCAACAGAAAACGTTTCTCCTCCGGGTCCAGTTCTTCAGGGCGCTTCTTGGAAATCTTCAGATAACGATCCGTCAGTTGACGTTGCTGGTACAGCTCGAGCTGATTGAGCAATGAGGGCACCAGGTTGAAATTTCCCCTGGCGTGCGGGTGATCTTGGAGGATGCGGGCCATGTCGTAGTAACTCTTGGTCCCATGAAGCCGGACCCAGGGAAGCGGGGTCTCTTGGCTTCCAGGAAGCCGATAATAAGGCTGATGCATATGCCACAGGAAACTGACGAAGATGTGATCGGTCATAACCCTCAGATGTTATCACCGACGAATCCGCGAATCAAGTATCATGAGTAGGTGAGGCAGAGTGAAGGCAGGGGTCAATAGCCCGCTTGAAGCGGAGGGAGTTTTCCTGGTTTCTCCAGGATAACCAAACAAAAATCAGGTCCTTAATTACCTCGCCATGACAGGACAAAACAGCGTCAGTTGTGATCTCAAAAACTAACATTCACTATAGCCACAACTGTAGCATTTTCTGCAACCTTCCTCAAATACGAGAGTTGCCTGACCACATTCCGGGCATAAGTCGCCTGTGCGCAAAGGCAGGGGGAGTTGAGCGTCCTCATTCATCTCCGGCAAACCGGGTAGATCGGCCGTAGGGTTAAAGCCCACATACTCGGCTAGAGCCTGAGCCACTGCATCAGGTAGGCTCATCACGCGGTGCTTGCCAAACCCCTGCACCCGGCCAGAGCCGCCGATACCTCGCAACTGGACGACGATATCCTGAACACGTTCATAGACGCCCAGCGAGCTGGGTAAGCGCAAAATCAGACTAATTAATCGCCCCAACCCCTCAGCATCAGCCGCCACATCGGATCCGGCTTTGCCGACGTTGATAAATACTTCAAAAGGTTCTTGAGAACCCACACCATTGGCGTTGACTGTAATATAAGCTGTGCCCACAGGCGTTTCTTTACGATAAGTATTGCCACTCAGGTTAACGGGACGGACTTTAGGAGTTCTGTTGATAGAGTCGATAGTTTCTTTTACTTCAGCCTTACCTGACCTTTTCTGGGTGCCCACGTGTAGTACTTGTGTATCTTTGCAACCATCTCGGAAAACAGTAATACCTAGACAGCCTGTTTTGTAAGCTAGCAAGTAAGCATCTTCAATATCCTGGCGAGTCGCATGGTTGGGCAGGTTGACCGTGTTGTGACTAACAAACCCATTTGTAATAAAGGAATGTGTTTCAGACACCTGTAGATCATAGACTGGAGCTTTGTCCCACCAGATGCGTGCAATTGGGGTATAGAGTGCCTTGCGAGTAGCAATGTCGTTAAGTATCTGCCATTCCCGATTATCTTTAAGGTCACGACAAATATCGAGCAGGTAGAGTAAGGTGTCACGGGTAATTTCAGCTTGGGCAGCGATAAAACTGTGCAGATAGTTCTTGAGCTTCTTAGAGACAGTAGAGACTTGTTTTTGCTTCGCTAAATACACAGCTAAGGATCGTACACCAGGGATTACGTATTTAGTGCCCGGTTTAACTTTGTTCTCAGCCTCGCGTAAAACTTCTTCAGCATATGCCTGTTTGCGTGATTCTGCATAACCAATACACTCAATGAATCGTTGTCTGAACTCAGGTACAACAACGACATTATAGACATATTTCTTCCGGTTCTCATCATGGGTATACTCATAATGAATACGTTGTGACTCAAGCCGAGTCACAATACCCAAGTTAAGCAGTATGGCCTGAACTTCTACAACCAGTTGACGTGACACGGTACCCATTACCACAAAACGACCATTCCCTTTAGAGATGTACCCATCCAAGGTTAATCCTCGGATGTACTGCTCCTGAATACGAGGTCCTGACTTCAAGATACAGGCTGGGGTTTTCTTGTTTTCGGCACCTCGACCACAGCCAAGGTATTCACTGAAGAAGGTTATCAAGTCACGTGAATGAACAACAGCGGTTTTTGTATCCTCGCGCCGCTTATCGATGCTGATACGAGGGGTGACTCCCAAGCGATTCCGCATGATTTCGCTGTAGTCATTCAACACCTCGGGATCAACTTGGGTGAAGATGACGGAATTCCGGTTAAATCCACCATCTGAAACTATATAACCAATAGCCCGTGCCAAATCAGAAGTTATTTTATAAGGCCACTGTATAGGCGTGGTGTTGGACCTCTTAGCCGGTTGATAGGATGAACCGTAGATTTGGCTAAACTCGTGCAGGTGACCAAAAACTCCATAATCATAAGAGACAACAGTGTAGTCACCTTCCTTTAATTCATCCATGCGACACCAGATAATTTCACCGTCTCGAATAACGCGAACCCGATGATTGGGAGTTGCCTTTAAGATGGTACCTAAGTCTGTTTCCATCCCCACAACGGGTTGATTCCCTCCATAATAGAAGAGGTCGGCTGAAACCGGAGCGGGATTATCGGCAACAGTCAGAGTGATTGGTCGGAAAGAATCGGGTTGGTCCCCATGATAGAGAGATTCAATAGGGATAATCCCCTGGTCAGTGAAGATCATAGTGTCCCCAGAGACACACTTCGACACCCCATTATCAGTATGCTGTTGAAAGGCAGCCTGCATACGAACGTGCCAGTGCGGTTCTATTTCATGGGCAGTTACAAAAATCTTTTGTATATCTTCAGGCACTTCTTTCATGCCTTGAATAGAACCATGTTCTAAAATTTTGTTCACAAGTGATTTGCTCCAGAACCCATGCTCTTTTGCTACACGCTCAAAGGTAGGGTTGATAAACGTTAGCTCTCGCTCACCGCCTTCTGGCTGTTTGACAATATGGCGGAAAGCGAGGGCAAAGATTGGCTCAATGCCACTGCTGGCTCCAGCGATAATGCTGATAGAGCCCGTTGGAGCAATGGTCGTGACGGTACTATTTCGCATCGGATGTACATCTTTGTAGATACTATGCTCCCAGTTGGGGAAAGGACCGCGCGCTTCTGCCAATGCAGCATCCTTCTCATGTCCTACTTTTTTGATGAAGGTCATCACTTCATCTGCCAGACTAAGAGCTTCTTCGCTGTTGTAAGGTATTCCTAGCTCAAACAATAGATCGGCCCAACCCATTACACCTAAGCCAATACGACGGTTCGCTTTTACGGATTGATCAATCTCAGGTAACGGATAGGGATTGACGGTTATCACGTCATCGAGGAAGCGGACAGCGGTGCCAACTGCCTCAGCTAAAGCATCCCAATCAAGGTCATCCGACTTGTCGTTGATAAAGTTGGCCAGATTGATTGAACCTAAATTGCAGGCCTCATGGGGTAAGAGTGGTTGCTCACCACATTGATGAACCACTAAACCATTCGCAATCATAGAATGTGTTTTATATTCGGTTAAATCATATACAATATCTTCTCCAATCTCCTCTACCGTAACTACTTCGTCGTAAAACTTTTCTTTGTAGAATCCTTGAAACCGAACACCTTCAAGCCTCTCCTGTTTGTCTTCCGTGAGAAACCCTATAAGGTGCTTAAATCGTTCTCGTGACTCGTCAAATATTCCAAGCTCATAAAGAACACCATCACTTTCATAGGTCTGTTCTTCCCCATTTACTGTTGTGTAGGGGAATAGTCCTTCTCGTGGACTACGAGAACGGTTGAAGATTACGCTTTTGATGCCCAAGTTCAAGAGTAGTAATTGAATATCTCGAAGAAAATCTCGATTTTTAGCTGATAGAGCAACCCATGAACTGTGAGGTTGTGGATTATCACGAACGGTTCCGTCGGCGGTGAACAACCCTTGTAGAAATCCAATCACAGCTTCTTTCGTGGCTGTAAATAGACTCTCTGGAACACACTTTTTATCAGCTTTAACAGGCTTTACCCCAAGGTTTTCGAAGAACTCCCCAAAGAACTTACTGTGATAGGCTAAGTGGAATACTCTGTTCCCTCGCTGAATTTCTTGGATCTCGTCCTTGTACCAGTTGTTAAGGATTGGCTTGATCCGCTCTAGTACAGGGAGGTCATTTTCCCCAAAGGTGAACCCGACTCGACAGTTTTTGTCTCCTGCCCGTAGCCAATCGTCTCCTAACAACCAACCCAAGACAATACCTAGTTCCTTAGACCAAACATGGGGTAGGTTAAACCGATAGGTTCGACCATTTCCCCCGTGAAACGTGTTTTGGACAGAGAAAGGCAAGGTGGGGTTATCATTAAATTTCCCTTCACCAGACTGTATAAGTATTGCATGATCACCAGGAACAAGGTCCTCAACAGCAACCCAACCTTCAGTGGTCATCACCTTGTGGTCCGGGGTAGCTTTTAACTCATATCCATCATGTGTCTTAACCCTCATAATAGGCTTAACATCATTGTTATAGACATGAGTGATAGATCGAAGTGTAATTCCATTGACTTCTTTAGTTAGGTCTGGGTCATAGGTTCCAGTCGCAACTCCAACTAGACTCTTCGATAATGCAAGGGCCCGATTGTCGGTGGCGATCCGTAGCTGTGGGTTTCCTTGCTCTTGTTCGTAAAGCTGTTCCATCCGTAATAAACCCTTCTCCGTAGCGACCAACGTATCGCCGGTGATACACGGGTTAGTGGCTTCGATCAACCCGATAGAAGCTACAGGATTAGCGGAGCTGCTATTAATCCGATCAATAAAGACCAAGCCAGGATCACCCGTATGCCAAGCAGCATCAACGATCTTGTCGAAAAGTTCACGGGCATTTTTCTGATCTATAACTTCTCCACCCTCATAGCGTGAGCCGTCTCCTTTAGGCCAACCAGGTTGCGCTATAAGATCATATTCAGTATCATTTTCTAAAGCTTCCATAAATTCTTCCGTTATAGCAACAGAAATGTTAAAATTGGTAATTCCTCCATCCATCTTGCAAGTAATAAACTCCTCGATATCGGGATGGTCTACGCGCAAGATACCCATATTTGCACCACGGCGCCGTCCCCCTTGCTTAATAGATTCAGTAGCACCATCAAAAACCCGCAAGAAACTGACCGGACCGCTAGACGTTCCTCCAATAACCGTGGTGCCTTTAGGTCGCAACCTGGAAAAAGCAAATCCCGTGCCGCCACCGCTTTTGTGTACTATTGCGGCATTTTTCACACTATCAAATATACCTCTAATATCGTCTTCTATGGGTAATACATAGCAGGCAGAGTACTGCAGGTTCACATCCAAACCGGCATTCATAAGAGTTGGCGAGTTTGGCGTAAACTTGCCATCAATCATAAATTCATAGAACTTCTTGGCAACATTCATGACTTCATTATCGTTATCGTTTGCTCCATATTCTCTCTCAGCTTCAGCAACTGTGCAGGCTACACGCCAGACCATTTCCTCTGGTGTTTCCTGAGTTCCATCAGGACGATGATGTAAGTACCGTTCTTTGAGCACCTTTAAGGCAGAATCAGTCCATTGTCCTTTCTTCAGGTCATATCTATCCCCCAAGTCTTTTTCTCCGGCCTTGAGTCTGTTCTGTGCCTTACCGAAGAGTTCGACCGTCTCGGGCGGTGCTTCCCCTCCCATCCTCGTTTTAGCCGTGGATCGGCTATCAGACATGATTGCTGCCCCCTTACATGAGGATATTTGGCAAATAACAGCTTATCGGTTGGATGATCGGTTGTACTCCGCTTGAGTTCCAGCGCCTCTCACCGGCGGGGTCCCGTCGACGAGTTCCTCAATGTCGAAGACCGGGAAGAGTCGTATCTGCTGAGGATTCTCCTGAATCAGCTCGATTGCCTCACCTGTGTTGCAGAGCTTGAACAGCGCTCGCTCGCCCCGGGCGTCCCGCACCACGGCGAACTCACCCGTCGACAGCGGGTTGTGCCCCAGGGAGCGCAGGTGCGCCAGCGCTTCCTTCAGCTTCTGCATGCTCAGAAACTCCCGGAGTCGGGCAAGGATGATGACCTCGCGAAATTCCTTTTTGGAGAAGAGTGCCGGACGTCCCGAACCGCCGGGATAGACGTACGGGGTAATCAAGCCGTCCTTGACCCAACGCATCATCGTTCTATAGGGAACTCCAGCCTTCTCGGCCACTGTCTTGGTGCTGTAGAGTTCCATCGTGTCACCCACCCGAAGGCCGCAGGTTAGAGATTGCCACCCCACTGACCACTGATATGCGGTAAATGTCAATATAGCATATCGATGCCACGTTGTCAAATCGTGAAGGAGGATGAGGATGGAGGTAAACCACCGAACAGATCAGCGTTACGTCGGTACTTCGTAGCAATCGCGGCAGCGGGCCTCGTAGTGATCTTGGCCACCGATCAGGATGACCGGATCGGTGGATCGAGCCGGTTTGCCGTTGACGAGGCGCTGGGTTCGGGTCGCAATCCCGCCGCACCGGACACAGACGGCATGTAGCTTATCCAGCAAGTCGGCCCGGGCCATCAGCGTCGGCATCGGCTCGAACGGGTCCCCGGCGAACGTCAGGTCCAGTCCGGCGACGATCACGCGCTTGTCCATCGCGACCAGCCGCTCACAGAGCGCTGGGAGGCTCTTCTCAAACAGATTGCCTTCGTCGAAAGCGATTACCGAGGTTGCCTGGATTGTCTCCTCTCCCACGGCCCGGTACAAGATCTCCAGGTACTCCTGCCCAGGATCGAGAAGGAACGCTTCAAAGTTCCGACCATAATGGGTCACCACCGCATTCTGGTCGTATCGGTCGTCGATCGAGGGTTTGAAGATCAGCGTTTGCTGGTTGGCGATTCGCGCCCGTTCGACCCGACGGATCAGCTCCTCCGTCTTGCCGGAGAACATGCAGCCGATAATAACCTCCAATTGACCTTGACCAGTCCTGCTTCCGAGATGGCTGATCGACGTCACCGGACTAACCTCACCTGCCTTTCTTTTTCTGACCTTTAAACTTTTAAACTTT
>JBHIAT010000147.1:0-8919 GCA_046758705.1 Bipolaricaulia bacterium | reverse complement strand
CGCAAAATCAATTTGGAAGATGGATCAAACTTTATTTATGGATAGATTCTAAGTATAAGACCGATCCCATTGAAGTAGTAGGTTCCGATCAAGTCACCCAGGCAGGCTTCACGATCCAAATCGGCCAGCCCGACCAGTCCGCGGATGTCTTTAAGGAAAAAAAGGAGAAAGGCGTATATCAGAAAGTTGGAACAGTGTATGTTGATAAGGCCGAATACTGTCCAACTTCAACTTCATGTTTTTCATGTCCATAGGTGATTTCTCACACCGGTGAGAAAACCTGTTGCCTAATCCGGGGTTGCCGACTTCGCTGCACTTGGGCCAAATCGCCTCACTGCGTTCAGCGACTTCGGCAATCCCGGAAACGTTGTGTTCCATGAGAAGCCCCTCAGAACAGATTGAAACCCGCTTGTCGAATCATTTCGCCTCCTGAGCGCATCTTGGAGCCCATCGAAGCCTTTGGGGTCACTCCTGAGGAGTGGGAGCGCGGCGAGTGGATGTTCTTGAAGGAGGCTGCCCAAGACGGCATCGTCTACACATAAGTTGTCTAACCTTATCTCACCCTCCCCCACCCCTATTGTCCACAACGTTATGTTGTCACATGTCGACCAGCGAGCCGCTTCCACAAGGTAGGTCCCAAGAACAGCGTGGTGCACAGCCCCAACCCATAGAGATTCGTCCCGAGCAGCAGCCCGTACCGTCCGGCACCGATCGCGAACAGTTGGGGAATCCAGCCCAGCGTCAGCAGGATTCCCAGCATCACGCCGGTCCAGAACGACAGGTGGAACGAGACTTTGTTGGCACCCTTAAGACGGTATAACAGGAAGATCGGGGCAAGCCCCATCACCATCGTCCCGCTGATGGTGGTGGCGCTCAGGATCTCCGGCTTCAACAGTAGCGGCAGGTTACCGGCCACAGCGACGGCGACGATGATCCAACGACCGAAGCCGATCAGTTTCCCATCTTTGCCCATTGCAGCGGACGAGAGCCGACTGAGGCGGTCGACGATCGCATCGATGCGGCGAGGCAGCAACCGCCGCAGGTCGACGGCGAACAGCTTGCTGACTGAGGAGAATGTCGAGTCGATCGTCGAGGTCGCCGATGAGAGCATGATCACGTTCATCAGAATTAGCATTGGCAGCCCCAGGTTGTTAGCGATCGCGATCGTCGGCGTCCCCTCCAGGCCGAGGACCCGTGCGTGAACTCCGACCAGTGAAAACAGGAAGATGAACACCACGCCGAGTCCACCGGCAGTAAGGAAAGCTTTTCGCATCGCCCGGGGCTTCGAGACGAATCCCCGATCGGTGAGCACCGGATCGTGAAACGGATAGCTGAGCACTTGGAGGAGCGCAACGAGCAGCAGATCGACTCCGTTCCTTAGCGAGAACACACTGGCCTCAACGATCGCTGTCCGTTCAGCCCGGAGCCCGGGAAAGATCAACCCCAGGATGAAAAAGAGCATAAACGCAGCGAGCGCCATCTGCACCCCATCGGTGAGGATCGAACTGCGCAGGCCACCCTTGGCGGTGTAGTAAACGGTGAACGCGGTCACGACCAGAACGGAGAGCAGGTAGGGCGACGAACCCTGTGGGCCGAAGTAGGCAGCAACGACGGCGGTGTTGCTCCAGATCTCGTTCATCAATCGGATGAGAATCGCGAGCGTGAACGCCAGGGAGGCGGCCAGGCCGTAGCGCGTGCTCAAAAAGTGGTGGACGCTGCGGAACCCGCCTCGGACGCGCAACCGATAGATGACGAACGCCGCGACGAAGAACGACAGGTAATAGGCGGAATAGGCGAGTCCGCCGACCAACCCAAACGCGTTCCCCAGGTTGGCAGCGTTGGTGATCGACTTAGCGAAGATCCAGGTGATGAGCACGCTGGCGGTCAACAGCGCCCCGCCCACCTCGCGACGTTCTGCCCCTTGGAAGAACGCCCTCGCATTCATGGTCGTCGGGGAGATCAGGACCATGAGCGCCCCGTAAACCAACAGAAAGATCCAGTTCACGTTCCCGGTCCACAGATAGGCGCTGACGGAGGCGAAGGCAATCGCGCCGGCGAACGCCAGCCGTCTCCCCGACAACCCAATCAATACCTGCCGCGCAATCGTTCTTTCTCTGGTAGTTGCTCTAAACATGTCGTCCACCACCCTGTAAGGATTGTTTCGACAAACTCCTCGGGCAGAGATTCCTCTGCCATCAAGTCGGCCAGCTGTTCATGGTCGTAGCGCACCGGGACGAACTCGATCTGCAGTTCGTCCTCGGTTGCCTCGAGAACGGTGTACCAGACGTTCATCCGGCCGTCGTTTTCGGGTCGGCCGATGACGCCCACGTTAACGAAAATTTTTTCGCTGATCTCGCTCCCATCTCCGTTTCTTTTGTTGTCAGCAATCGTAACCGTCCGATGCCATTTGATCCCGGTGTGAGTGGCCAGGATCAGATCCGCATCATATTCACAGAACAACCGTTTAAGAAAACCGTCGGAGGTCGTCGACTCCCACAAGAATTCGTTGGTCCGCCGCGGGGAGCCGTGGCACATCAACACCCGGTACTCTCCCAGTCGGATCCGGATCGAACTGGGTAATGTCCGCATCCATCGTTTGTAGCTTGCATCGGTGTGCTCACGGGTGTAATCGTAGCTGAGCTGCGCATAGTGGTTGTCCATCGGGTTGGTGTAGCCACAACCGCAATCCGGTTCGTCGTGGCCGATCGCATATTCGTAGTTGCCTTGAAGGACCTCCACCTGATTCTCGAACAGGATCGGGAAGACACGATCCGGGAGCGGACCGAACCCGCCCAGGTCTCCGAGGCAAAACAACCGCTCAATGCCCCGTGCTCGCGCATCGGCGATCGTCTCCTCCAAAGCCAAAAAGTTATTGTAGACGCCGCCGAGCACACCGATCTTTCGGAACTCCCTCTCTGTTATCATCGATCCTCTCTCAGACATTGGAACAGGTAAACCCAGTTAGGTAACAGGTATAGCAGGCGGAGTGGAACAACTTCGTTGGCTTCAGAGTATCCTTCAGGCGATCGCCGAGCTTCGCCTCTTCTTGGCTGATCAGCAGTGGGCAGTAATAGATCCCCCGGCTGGTGATCATTCGACCGCTGGTGCACTGGAGCGTCGTGAGGTCGAAGTCGTTCAGATCCTCCGGTCGTACATGCCACAACTCTCCTCCGTTGTGGTTCTCGGCCTGACCCAATCGGAACAGCGGAATGATCTTGATCCGAGGCCGGTCGATCCCGTGGTTTTGGAGCAACCGCTTCAATCGGAAGTAGACCTTGTCCTCGCTCCCGCCGCCCTGCTTCAGGCGTCTCAGATCATCTGGGGTCCACACTTCGGTGGTCGCCACGATCGGCAGGAACCCATGATCAGTCAACTGTTTGAGCACTTGCACGATGCGACGGAACGTCCCCCGCCCTCGAATTCGGTCGTTCATCGCCTTGGTATAACCGTCGAGGCTCACCCGCAGCTCCAGGGAGTACCGGGAACCCTCCTTGATCTGCTTCAACCTTTCAATCACCCGTTCCGTCAACAGCAGACCGTTCGTCAGCACGGTGACCGGACCGAATCGGATCGTCTCCTGTAAGATATCGAGAAGCTCTCGATTCAGAAACGGCTCACCGCCGGTAAAGTAGTACTCTTTGACACCTAGCGCCTCCGCTTCCGGAAGGTAGCGCTTCACCGTCTCAAGGGAGAGCATCCCGTGGGTATCGTTCGTCGGCGAGCAGGAGATGAAGCAGTGGATGCACTTGAGATTGCAGAGTGTGCCGGCAACCTGAAACCACAACGTATCGAGCTGAGAGAACGGGACCTCAGGAACTTGATTCATAAAATGCCTCCAGATCCTGGATCGTGTCGATATCCCGCTTGGTCTCCAGACGGGCATGCACCAAACTCTGCTCGGCGGCTTTGCGCAGGGTCGTGTTTAATACCCGACTTGATCCCCATGAGACCCCCGAGAACAGGTTGATCGGCTCCTTGAGGGCAATCAGATAGTATCCTCCGTCGAACGTCGGACCGAGGACGACGTCGTGATCGTCCAAGCGGTGGAACGCTCTTTCTATCGTTGTATCGGTAATCCCCGGGATGTCGCAGCCGATGAGGGCGACCCGATCGAACCGACCGAGCAACTGGTTGAACGCGTTCCGCATCCGTGTGCCCAGATCGCTTCCCTGTTGGGGAAAGCAGCGCTCCCCGACGAGCGCCTCGAAGTAGCGCCGTTCGTGAGATGGGGCATAAGCGAGATAGAGTTCGTAGGCTCGACCATGATGGATCTCAATCAGTTCAACCAACCAACGCTCATAAAGCCGCCAGGCCCGCACATTGCCCAGGTGTTTCGCCAGGCGCATCTTCACCTGGCCCGGCCTCGGTCGCTTTGAGAAGATACACAAGGCATTTCTATCCATCTCAACGCACGTCTCCGTAGTGGTTCGCAAGCCGTTTTGGATGGACCTTGAACCGGTATAACAGGTTGAACAGGAAGATCCTGAAGATGCTTTTCATCGCTCCTTCCTGGAGGAATCTTCTACCGCTCGTTCGGATTTGCTCCTCCAAGAAAGCGATCCTGCCGACCTGCTTCAGCCGTTTGGAGAACACGACGTCTTCCATCAGAGGAATCTCCTTGAAACCGCCCAACCACTTGAACAGATCGCGCCTGACGAACATCCCCTGATCGCCGTAAATCACCCCGGTCAGACGCTGACGGATCCGGCCGCCGAGGGCGATCACTTTGAGCTTCAGATGATCTTCATCGAATGTGACGGTGAACCCTCCGCCGACGATCCCGTCTTGAGTCAGGACCGTTTCGATCGCCGAGAACGCGTTCGCAGGGAGACGGCAGTCGGCGTGCAAGAAGAGCAGGGTCTCACCGCGGGCGGCGGCCGCCCCACGGTTCATCTGGATTGCCCGTCCCGCGGGGCTTGACAGCACCCGAGCGTATCGTCTGGCGATCTCCACGGTCCCATCCCGGCTGCCGCCGTCGACGACGATGACTTCGAACTCGCCATTTCGTGTCATGAGATCCCGGAGAGCCGACTCGATGATCTGCACCTCGTTCAGGGTCGGAATGATCACTGAAATCATCAAGTGTCCTTACAGTAGATCGCTAAAGATGGATTACTTCAATGTTATGCTTATCCGAGACAGGAGGTCTGTAAGCTGGATTACATGGTCTGGTTTTCGATTGGAAGTGTGATCGTCGTTACAGATATGGCTTGAGTTAACGGTTACAGTTATGGTGAGATAAAAATAAAGGTGGGAAGGATGACGATGAACAAATCCGATGAACAGAGGCAGGGGTTCGACCACCAGCTGTTCACCAAGGTTCTGCAGGAGTTCGTAGATGATCATGGCTGTGTCAACTATGCAGCGCTGAAGACGAACTCAGAGCAGTTTGATCACTACCTGGAACAGCTGGCTGAAGCCAGCCCCGAGAGCCACCCGGAGCGGTTCCCCGCTCCTGAAGACCAGCTTGCCTACTGGATCAACGCCTACAACGCGTTCGTGATCGCGGGGGTGTTGGAGAAGTATCCGATCCGCTCTGTTCTGTTTGTCGATTTCGGCCGGTTCTTCAAGCGCCACCGGTATGTCGCTGGAGGGAAGCGCTACTCACTCGACGAGATCGAGCATCAGATCCTCCGAGCGCGCTTCGACGAGGCGCGAGTCCACTTCGTGCTCAACTGTGGCGCGGGCAGCTGTCCGATGCTGCCCCACCAGGCCTACGAGCCACATCAGCTGAAACAGCGGTTGGACGAGGCGACCCACCAGTTTCTGTCCCAGGATCAGAACCTCAGGATCGACCATGAGCGGCGCACCATCTACCTCTCCCGGATCCTCACCCGATACGCTGAGGATTTTGCGCGGGAGGAGGAAGCGGACAATGAGAAGGTGGCGGTGATCCGGTTCGTCGCCCACTATCTGGGGATCGACCCGCAGGAGATTCGGGATTACCGGATTAAGCCGCTGCGCTACAGTTGGTGGCTCAACGATTGCAGCGACGATGACGGCAGCGGTTCGCCGGCTCCAGGTGAGGCTGTAGAGATAGGAAGATGATCTTAATCGAAAGGAGGCTCTAAAGATGGCCGACTACAAGACCGAGACGATCCAGCTCAGATTCGTCGGCTGTGGTTGCTCTTTCTACGGCATTGAGCGGGAGTTCGCGAAGCTCGAAGGGTACAAGGAGATGCATTTCGATGCGTCTACGCTCAAGATCGGGGTGAAGTACGACCCTGAGAAGCTCGATCGGTCGAAGTTAGTCCAGGCGGTCGAGCGGGCCGGATACCGGGTCAAGCGGTGAGAGTATAATCACTGAAGGAGGAACATCATGTCGAAACCAATAGTCGGTGTGGCTCTCGGGAGCGGCGGCGCCCGGGGCCTTGCCCACATCGGTGTGCTGCGCGCCCTGAGAAAGCATGATATCCCTATCGATTGTGTGGCGGGGACCAGCATCGGGGCAGCCATCGGCGGCGCGTTCGTGTCCGGGATCGACATGGAGCAGCTGGCGGATGGGATCAAGAAAATCGATCTCAAAAAGCTGCTTGACATCCCTGAGGGGCTGCGTGGCGTCATCCGGCGCATTCTCGGTCGCACCGCCTCCGAATATCTGTTCCATCGAGACTGGCACACCCCCCCCTCCGAATCTCAGGTGCAAACGCGTGCCATGTGTCAACTCTTCGCCCAGTACGCTGAGGATACGGAGTTCGAGAACCTCGACCTGCCATTCATCGCTGTCGCCGTCGACATCGATACCGGAGAGCCGGTCTTCATCCAGGAGGGACTGGTCTGCCACGCGGTCGAAGCGAGTTCCACTGTCCCGATCGCCTTCTACCCGGTAGAGTACCAGGGGCGTTACTTGGTCGACGGCGCTATCGTCGATCCGGTTCCGATCGACGCCGTCATCAGGATGGGAGCCAATCGGGTCATCGCCGTCGATGTCGGCGCGGTCCCTCTCCATGAGGCGAGATCGACCCTGGATGTTTTAGCCCATGCCGATCTTGCGTCGCGTCAACAACTGACCCGGCTTCATGAGGAGCTCGCCCGGGAACGCTTGGGAGAGGAGAATCTGGTGGTCCTCCGGCCGGACCTCCACGAGACCGACTGGACAGCGTTCGACTGCATCGACGATTGCGTCACCGCCGGTGAGCGAGAGGCCGAAAAGCACCTGGATCGCATCCGAGCGATGGTTGGACAGACACAGACTTCGGACTTGAAGTAGGACTAGGACCTTAACGGGTTGCCCCCTATCCCCTCTAACAGTTCTTCCTTCCGCCGGTGCCCAAGGCCCAATTAACCGCTGTGCCCACGTTCGCGACGCCATAAAACGCAAATTTGATCCGCTCAAAGTGAGTATAGTATGGTGAACAGAGGGGCGAGATTGGAAGAACAAGGGGGGAGAAAGATGAGAAAGCCAGCAGTGCTTGCAGTTATAGCGCTGTTCCTGCTGACCGGGTGTACCCCGCTCATCAGAGAACCCACCGCTCCGCTTCCTAAGCAACGGGTCGCGGTGATGGACTTTGAAGATCTGGGGGAGGGAGGGCTGGCCGGTACAGTCACCGAAACACTGATCACCTCGTTTGTGAAAGCGGGCTCCTTTGAGATCGTGGAGCGGTCTCAGCTGGAGAAGGCGATCGAGGAACTCAAACTGGGTGCAGCGGGTATCCTTACCGAAGCATCTGCCAAAGAGATCGGTCAAGCGATCGGGGCCGATGCCATCGTGGTAGGCAGTGTAAGCACCTTGAGGGAGGAATTACTGATCAACACCCGGATCATCGATGTAGAGACTGGGGTGATCTTGGTCGCAGAGACCCGTCAAATCCCCAAGACCCTAACAGCTATCCGGAGGGTCACTGATACGATTGTAGATGATTTGACCGACGCTTTCGCAGAAAAGTTACGGGAGGAACCTGCTCCTATAACTGCTGCCGAAACGGGGATCAGAGAACCGGATGCCTTAACCCAACAGGAGCGCACGCCGTTTGCCGGAATCTGGAGAGGGTCCGATCCTTTTGATGGAAGCATGATGACCTTGCGGCTGACTCAACAAGGTAACAGACTGGAGGGAGTCTACGAAGATGCATTCTCCCAAGCCGATCCTGATGGCCCCAAGATTGCCCCGGGCTTCAGAGGGCTTGGTTCAGGTGCGACGCTCTCCCCGACAGAAGGCCGGATGACTTTTGACCTAGAACGCTCCGATGGCGCTACGCTCAGGCTAGAAGTTCGATTGGTCTTATCAGAGTCGAATCAGGTGCTGACGCTGACCGATCCTATCGTGAATGACTCTCCTGTGGAGGATCCACAGGCAATCGGGTTTCCGTGGATGCTGCGCCAGAAGTAATCAGCTACCATAACCGCTGCCGAGACGGAGATCAGAGAACCGGTGGTTTACCGCAGCCCAATCAGACAAGGTTGTCGTATTCGATCCCGAACGGGCCAAAGTAGAAGACATTCGGTTTGTATAGCAGGTCTTTCAACTCTTCAGGGAGTTCCTCGTCCTCCGGCAGACTCACCGGCAATTGACTCAGCTCGGGGAACTGCTTGAGGATCTCGTCGTTGTCCAGACCGGTTACCACACCGACGAAGATCTGGTCTTTGTAGGCGAAGATCGACCAACGGCCGGTGATACGATCCTGGTCGGCCACCTCGATCTCCTCCTCCCACTCCTCCCGGTAGATCAACCACCTGAGCAGATCCTTGAGGTTGGTGAGTTCTATTTCGACCTTCTTCATCGGTTCTCCCTTCTACCCACCGGTGCCGAGCGACTGGATGTCGATCATCCCTGAGAACCCAAAGAACCCCAGCGCCATCAACCCGGCGATGATCAACGTGATCCCCGCTCCCTCGAACCCACGCGGCAGACTCACAAAGCTCATCCGATCCCGAATCGCCGCCATCGCCAATATCGCCATCGCCCAGCCGACCCCAGCG
>JBHIAT010000146.1:0-8941 GCA_046758705.1 Bipolaricaulia bacterium | reverse complement strand
TGTTTTTGACCCGTTTTGGACGGGTTGGATTCTGATTGCACAATTGTTACGCTAGGGAGCGGGGATGGCTCAGCCCAGCTGTTTCCCCCTTGAGTCGTCTATTCTTTGATCTCAGCCCGTATCCGCTCCGCCTCACGGCCTGGTGTTTTGGCGAGAATATTTCCGGCTATCGCCCTGTAGAAGAAGGAAAGCTTCCGATCCATCGATCCTTTCTGAAATGAACCGATCCGGTTTCACAGTGGAGATCGTTGCGATTTGATATATCACTGAATCCCTCTGTCAGACTGCTCTACCGCTTATGTCAATTTTTCAGAGAACAAGAGATCGGCCCGACGGCTGTCTATCCGTTGCTTATCCGTCGAGCCGATCCCTGAAGCAGAGCTTGTAATGGGTCTTAGGGCAGGACTTGGCCCCGGACCTCACCAGGCCCGTTGAGCGTCGTGTGGAAGTTGAAATAAATCCTGCCCGCCATCAACGCGTCGACCAGTTCAGGTGTGAGCGGCTGACTGTCGCTGCTTGTCCAGACACCCGCAAGGGTTCCGCTCGTGCCCATCGGGCACTGCGCAGGTGCCTCCGGAGCGGGCGGCGCGCCGCAGATGGTGCGCACCACGCCTCCAGAGCTACCCAGAGCGCCCATATGGAAGTGAGCGATGTTGACCGGACCACTCAGGCCGCTGTAGGTGACGGCGAAGGCCAGCTCGGTATGGTCGGCATTGAGCACCAGGACGCCTACACCGACGGCCGTGGCCGGCGTGCCCATGTCCACAGCTGGAACCTCAGTGCCGGTCGTTAAAAACGCTGTGAAAGCTGTCGCCACACCACCCATCATCTGAGCGACGCCGGTGGTGAGGGCGGAGAGTGCCACGATCAGGCCCATCAGCAAGATGATAACCGTTGCACGTTTCACTGGGGTCACCTCCTCTCCATCGGAATTTTCAGCCTCTATCCTATTCGGTCTCAGGGCAGGATCTGGCCCCGGACCTCACCGGGTCCGTTGAGCGACGTGTGGAAGTTGACATAGATCGAGCCAGCCATCAGCGCGTCGACTGCCTCTTGGGTGAGCGGCTGACTGTCGCTGCTCGTCCAGGCACCCGCCAGGGTTCCACTCATGCCCATAGGGCACTGCGATGGCGCCTCCGGGGCGGGCGGCGCGCCGCAGATGGTGCGCACCACGCCTCCAGCGTCACCCAGAGCGCCCATATGGAAGTGAGCGATGTTGACCGGACCGCTCAGGCCGCTGTAGGTGATGGCGTAGGCCAGTTCGGTATGGTCAGCGTTGAGCACAAAGACGCCCATACCACTCGCCGTGGCGGGCGTGCCCATGTCCACCGGTGGAACCTCAGTACCGGTAATCAGATGTGCTGTAAAGTCCATCGGCACACCGCCCATCATCATCCCGGCTTCGCCCATCATCTCTTCGGCGCGCTCGGCCGGCGGATACAACGCTGTACACGCGGAGAGTGTCACGATCAGGCCGGTCAACAAGGTGGGAAACAGAGCACGTCTCATGGGAAGCACCTCCTTTCTTTGCGTTGAGTTTTTGAGTTTTTCAATATATATATAAGGGAGTAGACCGGGTTCAAATGCAATAGAATCAAGGTCAAAAACGAGTAAAAATCGGGTGCTACTTCAATAAACCTCAAGCAGAGAGCTTGTAGCCGAACCCACGGACGGTCAGGATGATTCGAGGTTTATTGGAATTCTGCTCCACTTTGCTGCGCAGCATGTAGATGTACTGTTTCACATCTCCTGAGGTGGCAAACCCGCCCTCCGGCCAGAGCACCTCCAGGATCTCCTCGTTCGAGTAGACCCGGCCGGGTTCGGAGGCGAGCAATTTCAGCAGTTGGTACTCCTTGGGAGAGAGTTCAACCGCTTCCCCCCGGATGCGCACCTCCTTGCGATGATCGTCGATCATCAGGTCGTTGATCTTCATGATGGGGTTGCCGGTACCGGAATTGGTCGTCTGGAGGTTCTCCGTCGTTTCAGGGCTATTCACCTGAGCGTTGAGATCACCTGCTTCAACTCGATCGATCTCTGCTAACGGATCGCCAGATCCGTCACGCGGGCTCCAGGCGATCCGGGTCAGGGCGAAGATCAGCAGCGTCCCGACGGTGACGAACCCCAGACCGATGAGCAGGGTGGTGAGCATCTCACTGCGGAGCTGATAGCGCGTGTTCACCAGGGAGACGCCGATGCGCACGTAGTCACCCGAGGCGACGCCGCCCCGATATCCACCCAAGGATCGGATGATATCGAGGTACGGGTTGCCGTTCGGCCAGCGTTTCTCCTCGACCTTGATCTCATCGAAGAGATCCTCGATCGGCGTGCTGATCTTGAGCCCCGCGAACGCCTTCTCATCGACCAGGATCTCACCGCTCCGGACCACCTGGGCGTAGAGGACATCGCCCATCACCACACGCTTAGCCGCATGATCCAACCCGACTTCATCCCTGGCTACCAGATAGAGGCCGACCTCCTCGGCGAACGCATGGACAATCGTCTCCCCGCGCCTGATGATCTGGTCTTTCACGTCAGCCGAATACCGGTAGAAGATGAGAATTGCGAATGCAATGAAGAGCAGGGCGATGGAGACGGCCATAAGTACCGGGATATGCTTGGGATTGATCTTCCAGTCGGACTTCAATCCGGCCACCTTCACCTCGGTTGCAGCGGTTACAATACGGCCCGCTCCCGCAGCTCCTCCAGGTTCTTAATCGTGATCTGGCCTCGACCCTTGACCAGGATCCCCTCATCCTCGAGACGGTTGAGCATAGCGGTGGTCGTCTCTCGGGTGGAGCCGATGAGGTCAGCGAGCTCCTGATGGGTCAGCTTGAGGTCGATCTCAACCCCGACTTCCGTCTCCTGGCCATACTCTTCGGAGAGCTTGAGTAACAGACGGGAAAGGCGGGTGGGGACATCTTTGAAGATCAGATCCTCCAGCTTGCTCTCGACCTCCCGGCGGCGCTGGCCGATCAGTTTGGTTATCCTAAAGGAAAGCAGCGGTTTATCCTGGATGAAGTTGAGGAAGTCACTCCGTGGGATGATGCACAGGTTAACATCCTCCAGGGCCTCGGCGATCAACTCCCGCCCCTCCTCCTCGCCGGCGATCGCCATCTCCCCGAACGGCTCGCCGGGTCTCACGATCGTCAGCGTCAACCGGCGGCCGCTCTCATCGAGATAGGCGAGCTTCACCCGCCCCTCGTGGAGAAAGTAGAGGGTGTCGCCCGGATCTCCGGGAAAGTAGATCGTCTCGCCCTTTTGGTAGCGGACACGCTTGAGCCGTTTCTTGAGTTCCTCGGTCTGATCTGGCGAGAGGCCGTCGAACAGGTTGATCCCCTCGACACACCAGAACTTGTGTTGATGGTTCATCGACTCTCATATCCCCCTTTTCCTAAAGGATTTTAATAGATCCGTCGGGCACCTGACAACTGGGGGACAGGCGGAGAAACTGGATGGAGGGTGAGGGGGTAGACCCGTTTACAGTTACGGTTTGTGCATGGTGCATCACCGGTGGGCCGCTCGCAGGTGCTGTTTGAGCGCGTCGCTCAGCTTGAGGATCGTGTTATAATCAGCCCCCTCAGACTCTGATCCGGCCGTGGCCAGTTCGATCAGGCCCGCCTGAAAAGCTTCAGCAGCGCCAGCGTCCAGGAGGTCAGACAGGATGTCGACTCCATTCCGGCCTGAGCGGTAGTCGTCCAACAGCTGTGCTGTCACACTCTTTACATCGTTCCAGCGCTTCTCGAAGGCTGCGAAGATGGGCGCGTTCAGCCGGGCCTCCCATCGAAACAGGATCCCGCGTCGGCCCACGATCTCTGCCACCGCCGGGAACTTTCCAGCTTCCTGGGCGTAGGCGGGTAAGTGATCGAGGTCAACGGTCCCGGCCACCAGTCGCCCGACCATCCCTAAAAGCTCGTGGGGAATGCAAAAGTAGTCGTAGATCCCGGGTACCGTTACCGTGTAAGTGAACGTCAGCTCGGCGCGGTCCAAACCAAAGATTCCCGAGTCCCAGGATGAGGCGCCCGAGGGAATCCGGAGTTCTTTCCTGTTATCGGGATGGTAGGCGGTGGTGGTATGGTAGTCACTCAACTGCAGCCAGACGACTCGATCGCCGGGCTCTACGTGCAGCCCCATCGGCTCGAAACGGAAGTCGCCCTGGAAGGTACGGGCGAGCATCACATAGGTGCGACCCTGTGGATCTGCCGCCCGTACCCGTGAGGTGGGACCGGAACGGGTGAACAGGAAGGTCGAGATCCCCAAATAGGTCACCATCTTAATAAACTTGCGTCGTGAAACAATTTCCATTGCCGTCCTTCTTAACTTTCTGATATGAACACAGAAAGGGTAGGGGGCGCGCAGGTAACGCGCGCGCCTACGCATACCCTATTACCCTAACCCTACCTCACCGTTACTGCCCACCTATCTGGGCAGGAGCAGAGATCACATAAACCGTCTGGAAGTTAATGTGCATGAACTCGGTAAAGGGTGGGAAGTTTCCCGAGTCCGGTCCATCGGAATGACCGACAACATGGAGGATCGGGTTGTTCGGGTCTTGGGGATATCCGTGGAAATCCCGATTCATAGGATGGTACAGAGTGCCGTCGGGTTTGCGAATCGCCTGATTCTGGTTTCGAGTCTGGGGCGTGAACATGAAATGTCCGACATTCCACTCGTACTTCAACTCGTCGTTCACATAGACCTTCACCAGTCCCCAGGTGGCCAGCCAGTTCCACACCACGGGCAGAACGGGAGCTTCGTAGCCCGAGTCCCCATGGAGCCACAAGAACGTCGAAATGAGTCCGGGGGACCCTGTCCTGAACTCCTGAACCCAACGGATCTTGCCCTCTAATGGATCATCTTTGCCGATGTAGATCGGTCCACTTTCTTCTGTCGTCCACACGACCGCCTCAAGCGTGCCGTTGTGATTTGCCGCGTCCAGGTTGACGAGGCAGTATCCGATGAGGGGCCGCACGTTGTTGCCATCGTAGGAGAAGTTGTCTCCATAACCGCCGATAATCACCGGATTTTCAGCTCTCAAGACCCAATGGCCGACAGGGGGCGGTAACTCGGTTGTGATCTGTTGAGCGAACAGACCTCCACCCCCAACCAAGACAAGGAAAGCACCGACCATCAGCGCCATACCGGTTAACAACCTTCTGAAATGCATTAGGGTGAGTACCTCCTTGAGTTTAATATTTTGTAATTTTATACCAATCCCCACCCCCCTGTATGTAAGCTGGCTTACCTAATCGCATGGAATACCCTTGCCAAGGATACTGTAACCGAACAGAATCTGGATCGGCCGCTACAAATCGGGCCTCCGAGATTGCAAAGACGGCCGGAGGGCGATAAGATGAGGATATTCAGGACAACTGAGGGGGGGATCGATGAAGGTTCGCTATCAACTCTCCGAGAGGGCCGGGCAGTTCACCGAATCGGTGATCCGGGAGATGACCCGGCTCTGCAATCGCTACGGGGGGATCAACCTAGCCCAGGGGTTTCCCGACTTCCCAACACCCGAGGCGCTCAAGGAGGCAGCGGTCCAGGCGATCCGGGACGACATCAACCAGTACGCGATCACCTGGGGAGCGAAGTCGATCCGGGACGCGATCTGCGACAAGGTCGCTCGGTATAACGGGCCCCACGTCGACCCGGAGACGGAGATCACCGTCTGCTGCGGGGCGACCGAGGCGATGATCGCCTCACTGATGGCGATCGTCAACCCCGGAGACGAGGTGATCAGCTTCGAGCCGTTCTATGAGAACTACGGACCCGATACGATCCTGTCGGGGGCGACGCCCGTCCACGTTCCACTGGAACCGCCCGAATGGACCTTTGATTCGGAGCGGTTAACGGCGGCGTTCAACGAGCGGACCCAAGCGATCGTGATCAACACGCCGAACAACCCCACCGGGAAGGTGTTCACCCAGGCGGAGCTTGAGGAGATCGCCGTGCTTTGCAACCGGTGGGATGTGATCGCGGTGACCGACGAGATCTACGAACATATCCTTTACGATGGGGCGGAGCACATCAGCATCGCCTCGCTCCCAGGGATGGCCGACCGGACGATCACCATTAACAGTCTGTCCAAGACCTACAGTGTGACCGGCTGGCGAATCGGCTATGCGATCGCCGCGCCCGAGATCACGAACGCGATCCGCAAGGTCCACGACTTCCTGACGGTCGGTGCGCCCGCCCCGTTGCAGGCGGGTGGAGCCGTCGCGTTGCGGTTCGACCGTTCCTACTACGCCGCATTGGCCACCGATTACCGAGAGCGGCGGGATTTTCTGATGAACGTGTTGGATGAGGTCGGGTTCAAGACCTATAAACCGAAGGGCGCCTACTACATCATGACCGAGATCGATGCGTTCGGCTTCCCGGATGATGAGGCGTTCGCTGAGTATCTGGTGCGGGAGATCGGCGTTGCGGTCGTGCCGGGGAGCAGCTTCTACCACGACCCCCGGTCGGGCCGGAATCAGGTACGGTTCGCGTTCTGCAAGCGGCTCGAGACGCTGGAGCGGGCGGCCGAACGACTGAGACAGCTTTCCCGATAGCGTTAGCGACTCTTGGATTGCGCTTCCTCCGCCAGGCGCTCGTAGAGTCTCTCCATCACCCAGAGCCGGATCAGAGTGGTATGACCGATGGTTAAACGCTTTGACAGATTCTTGATGGCGTTCAGAGCGTTCTCGGGCAATCGGAAGTTCACCTGGACCATGCTCGAACTGGAGGAGATCGTTTCAACCTCCACCGGTTCAGTCTCATCCAGAAATTCTAAGGGATCGTTCTCCTCGAAGAATTGAGCGATCTCTTCATCGCTCCATCGGTCCAAGTCACGTGGCAAGCGGGTCTTCTTCGCTTTAGGATCCATCGTTTCACCTCGCTTTCCTCTAGTGAGAATTATGAATCGATTTGGCTCAGGTAGTAACGTCTGTGTCTCTGATCCATCTGCCGGGCGGTGATCACCCGCACCCAACCCTGTCCCAGGTCGCGCACCAAGCAGAAAATATATCGACCGTTCTCCGCCCGGCCGTACACTTGGTAGATGCTTTGCCCTCTAAAGCGTCGGATCACGCGGGGATACACATTCGACGTGAGTGCCTCCCGGACTTCGATATCGTTCAAGTTGTGTTTGCGCTGTAGCTTGGCTGCAACTCCCTCTGAGATCAACGCATGTTCAATCTTTAACACAGCACCCCACCGTTCAAGCTATTGTATATGAATTGTTATACAGAATCAAGTTAAGAGGGCTTTAGGAACTAGCAACTGTTCGGGTTCGAGCCGAGGAAGGACGGGACGAGGGGAACAGCTTCTACCACGACCCTCGGTCCGGCCGGAATCAGGTGCGGTTCGCGTTCTGCAAGCGACTCGAGACGTTGGAGCAGGCGGCCGAACGGCTGAGACGGCTGTCATCGGGACGTTAGCGCTTGTATCTGTCCCGGGCTGGGTGGAAGATATCCAGCAGGATCGCCGTCTCGTCCCCGAGCGCCTCGACCCCGTGTCTTTGGTTCGGTGCGAGCAGGTAGGATTCTCCAGCCCGCATCACCCGTTCGTGATCTCCTACGAACTTGAACGTCCCCTGGATGACATAGCCCGCCTGCTGATGCGGGTGATGGTGGATCGGCATCGTGGCTCCCGGCTCGATCTCGACGTAGGTGACCATCAATTCGTCGCTGTAGACCAGCGTCCGGACCTTCACTCCCAGGCTCACCTCTCGGGGTTCGACCCCCTCCCATGAGATGATCTTCATCGATGTCTCCTTTCAGAAGCGAAGTAACGTCCCGGCCCAGCTGAACCCGGCGCCGAACGCGGTGAACAGCACGATTTGTCCTCGTAGCAGCTTCTCCTGTCTCACGGCCTCCTCCAGGGCGATCGGGATCGACGCCGCCCCGGTGTTCCCATACTCGTCAACGTTGATGAACACCTTCTCCCTGGAGAAACGAAATCGCTCGACCAGGGCATCGATAATCCGCAGGTTTGCTTGATGCGGGATCAACAGGTCGACGTCCTCGGGCCGGAGACCGGCCTGCTCCAGCACCCGATCGGCCGCCTCGATCATCTTCTCCACCGCCCACTTGAACACGACCCGGCCCTCCATATAGATTCCCCGATGTTTGCCTTGCTGGATGAGTTCTTGGGTGATCGGCTGGCGGGTGCCGCCCGCCGGCTGGTAGAGCACGTAAGCCATCGTGCCGTCGGTTCGGGCATAGCTCGCCAGGATATCACTATCACCCTCATCCCGGGATGGCCCGACGACGACCGCTCCGGCGCCATCACCGAACAGCACGCAGGTCGATCGGTCGCTCCAGTCGATATACCGGGAGATGAGCTCAGCGCCGATGATCAGGATCGTCTCGCCTGCGGTCCGCACTCGGGACTCGGCGAACGCGAGTGTTTGCAGGAAGCCGGTACAGCCACCGCTCTGGTCGAGCGCCGCGGCCCGGTCTGCGCCGAGATCCGTCTGGACGAAGCAGGCGGTCGGTGGGGTGAGCATCTCCGGGGTGTCGGTCGAAACCAGGATCTGATCGAGCACCTCCGGCCCGATTCCCGCGTCGGCGAGCGCCCGCCTCCCGGCCTGGGTCGCCAGTTCAGCAGTCGCCACGCTGTCGGGGGCAATATGGCGCCGCTTGATGCCGGTCCGGGTCGTGATCCACTCGTCGGAGGTATCGACCATCTTCTCCAGATCGTGATTGGTCAGGACCTCCTCGGGAGCATACGCCCCGACCCCGAGGATGCCGACACGCGTTAAGCTCTGCAACAGGACCGCTTCCCTTCAGGAACTATGACCGATCGGGGTTGGTTTTGTCCGCTTCGGAATTGGTTTCGTCCGCGTTTTTGCCCTCACTGAAGAGCGCGTTCTTGATCTCCTGGAGGATCTCCGCCTTGATCTTTGAAATGTACCGTTGCGAGTAGCCGATCTCCTCGCCCATCTCCCTCTGGGTCTTCC
>JBHIAT010000145.1:0-8999 GCA_046758705.1 Bipolaricaulia bacterium | reverse complement strand
AACTCTTCCTGGGCGGCTTGTAGTTCACGGGTGCGCTCTTGGATCCGCTGTTCCAACTCAGCATTGGCTCGATGCAACGCTTCCTCGAGCCGCTTGCGCTCGGTGATGTCCCGGTCAATGCCCACAAGCCCCACGATCTGCCCCTGACTATCCCGGAAAGGCACTTTAGTGGTTAAAACCCATCTCCTGTTGCCGGCCTGGTCTACAGCAACTCTTTCTTGGTTGATCAGCGGTTGATCTGTCTGGATGACCACCTGATCGTCGGCATAAGCTTGCGCGGCCAGTTCCTCTGGGATGAAGTCGAAGATCGTCTTGCCAATGACCTCGTCCAGCGTTGTCACCCCCAATAAATGCGCATACGCATTGTTGATGAGAACAACTCGGCTCTCGGTGTCTTTGATATTGATCCGATCTGGCAAGCTGTCTATTAGCACGCGCAACAGATTGTGTTCTTCTACCAGTTCTTCCTCCGCCCGCTTGCGCTCGGTGATGTCCCGCGAGACCCCCATGACCCCCAAAAATTCACCGTTCGCATCTTTCAGAACAGAAGCAGCGAGCAACGAGGGAAATATCTCACCATTCTTCCGTTTGTTGGCGATTTCGTCAGTGAATCGACCAGTTCTTCGAACTGCTTCATGAGCCTTCAACCCTTCCGCTGGATCGGCATAGAGTCTGTCGATGGGCTTGCCGAGGAGTTCCGCTTTGCTGTAGCCGAATGTTTCCTGGGCTGCCCGATTGAACTCCACGATTCTGCGGTCCTGGTCTACGGAGATGATCATATCCAGGGAACTATCAATCAGGTTTCGGGTGTATTCCTGGGCTGCCTTTAGCTCCTCCTCCGCTCGCTTGTGTTCGGTGAGCAAGTCACTCAACCGTCCGATCACCACGCCAAATAGCACCAGAAGAACCGTTCCCGATGGGCCGCCTCCAGTCCTGATGAACACGTCCCAACCTGACTGTCCGAGCAGATTCAGAAGGAGCGTGTTCAACGGGAGGCTGAGTAACCCGGCGAGCAGTCCACCCCGTAACCCTAGGAACCATCCCGCCGCAACTACTGGTAGTACGGCCATCATGGACACCCTCGGCCCCATCTGGGGATAGAGTAGAATGAACCCCAGCACATAAGCACTCACAGCACCTAAGACGAGCGTCACCCGCGCCCGGCGAGACCACGCATCGAAGCGCGCTATGACCGTGATTCCATATTTTCTTTCGGGTTTGTTCATCGAGTTACGCATGATAGCACATTCTCCTAATCAGCCTAAATCAGTCACGTCTGAAGCGAAAGGACAAACGTCAGAATTGCATGACGTATCCCCCAGGAAGAACGTCTCAACTCCAACTGACAAAGGTCCGATCGGTACGGAGCCGATTGCCTTCCATCCTCGCCATTTGAAATCGGTGTTCATCTCATCGGTTCTCCGTTATGAGTTGGTTCTCAACCTTAAACTTCACATAGAACGTCGTCCCCTCCCCAACCTGGCTCTCGAAAGAGACCTCTCCCCCATTGACCTCCACCAAACTCTTCGCAATCGCTAACCCCAAACCGATCCCCTTAGCTTTGGTCGTGAACAGCGGCTGGAAGATCTGGTCGACCGCTTCCTGAGGGATTCCCTCGCCGGTATCCGAGATGGCGATCACCGCGTATCCGTCCTGGTGCTGAGTTTGTACCGTGAGCTTCCCCCCGTCCGACATGGCATCGACGGCGTTGGACAGCAGATTGAGTACCGCCTGGGTGAGTTGAGACCGGTCCAAGGGAATCAGGGGCAGGTGATTGCTCGAAGGATGCTCAATGAGTTCTATGCCTGAGGGGCAGGGGAAGTCAGCCAGGAGATCGTGAACAAATTGGCTGAGGTTGACGGGAGTGCGTTGCGGGGGTTTCACGCTGGCGAAGTCGAGCAGGTTGGAGATGATCTCATCGGCCCTGGTGATCTGCTGCTCCATGATGGTCAAATGTTTCTTCGTCTTCTCATCGGTGTCCTTGTGGGTCATGTGCAGGAAGTAGATGGAGTTTTGGATAGCCGATAACGGGTTGCGCAGGTCGTGGCCCACGCTGCCGGCCAATTGGCCGAGGACGGCGAGTCTTTCTTTTCGTATCAACTCTTCCTGGGCGGCTTGTAGTTCACGGGTGCGCTCTTGGATCCGCTGTTCCAGCCCCGTATTGGCCGCAATGAGATCTTCTGTCATTTGATTAAAAGCCTGGGCTAAAAGGCCAATTTCATCAGTTGATGTTATCTCTACTCTTTGGGCCAAGTCCCCTGCACTGACCTTGCTGACTACTTGTGTCAGGTTAAGAATTGGCTTGGTGATGGATCGGGCAATATAAAAGGCGAGAAGAAGAATCAAGATTGACAAAATAGTGGTAAAAATAAGTAATTGATCTCTTGCCCGAACGATGGACTCAAATACTTCGGCTTTGTCAATTTTAACTGCCAGACCCCAATCCACTCCTTCAATGTAGCGTGTGGTAGAGAAGATCTCCTTACCACGATAATCCACAATATCCTCGACAAAGGTGGTCTCATTTTTGAGAAGTGCCTGTATGATGGGGTCATCCACTCGATCTTTCAAAACTTTGCGGTTTAATGCCGCATCTCCATCAAAGCGGAGCGGGGTAATAAACAGGGCATCGCCATTTGGGTCCCGTTTGGCTATCATGGATTCGCCGGTTTCACCCAGACCTGTATAGTCCTCAGTAAGTGCAATGATGCTCTCTGCATCTGAGATCATACTGATGACTCCGATCAGTTTCTTCTCGAGTAATAACGGACCAGCCAGGCGAATGCGAAGAATGTTACTCTCATCCTCAAAGATGTCAGTCAGCATATTTGCTTTCTGAGCTTGAATGAAAAATGGTGCTTCTGCATGGTGGGTACCGATGTTCGTGACATCAGTTGAAGCGACCACTTCCCCGCTTTGGTCAAGAATGGATATTTCTTTTAGGCCTCCTATAGAGAGTTTGGCATCGCTCAAGATTTTATTCATATCATTCTGAACTCCGGTGTCTTTGGTTTGGTTATCGGTATCCAGACTCATCTTTAGTTTGGTGCTACTGGCAGCTAACTTGAGTCTTTCAAAATACCTTTCTATGGTGGAGTTAATTCTGGACTCTTGGATTGAGGCGGTCGCTTCTAACGCTCTTAAGAATGCCTGGGTGAGGGCATGTTGATGAACTGAAAAATTTAAATATTCAACAAGAAAAATAGGAATGAGAGCAATTATTAGAAGTATAATGAGAGTTTTTAATTTAATACTCATATTTTTAAAGTATTTCATCCTTATATATTACTTCCTTCGCACGGATGAACAAATCTGGAGGGATGGTGATCCCGAGATCATCAGCGGTCTTCTGATTGATATAGATAAACGGCCTGGCGACCGTATTCGTTTCTAGAGAGGCGGGGCTCGTACCGCGCAAGATCTTCGCCGCTTTCTCACCCGCTAATTTACCAATTTGCGAAAAATCGGCCACAGTTCCTACCAAGCTTCCCTTGAGAACGCCTGACTTATTACAGGTAAAATCGGGCAGCTTGCTGGTTTTGGCAAACACAATGACGATCTCTTCTCCGCCTCCTTGAACCAAGGTATCACAAGCTGAGTACAGTGCGTCCACTCGGCCCTTCACCTCATCGAGCGCTGCCTGAAGTCCCTCAACCGTAGCTGGAGTGATCTCAATCACCTCAATGCCTGCATCTGCTGCTGCTGCTTTGAACTCATGGTATTGAATGGTGGAGTTCGGTTCTCCCTGACGGTGGACGAAGCCAATCACCTTCACCTCTGGAGCCACCTCTCTAAATGCAGCCAGCTGATCTTCTATATCCACCCAGTTTCGGGTACCCACCAGGTTATTCTGGGAATTATGTAACGACGCGATGACACCTGCCTCGACCGGATAGGTAACGACCGAGAAGACGATCGGGATCTTGGGCGCCAGTTCCTTGGCAATGAGCGTCCCCGGCGTGGTAAGCGAATAGATAAGATCAACTTGCTTCTCTACAAATGAACGGATGATCTGTTTTTGCTTCTCTGCATCTAGTTCGGGATTTTCTATGATATAGGTGATATTTTTCCCTTCTATAAAGCCAGCCGCCGCAAGCGCCTCCTTAAAGGCGCTGATGTTCTTGTCATACTCTTCATTGGTCACCCAACGAGTGACACCAATAGTCACTGGTTCTAATGGACCGGTTGGCCGAGTTAAAAACCAAACACCGATGGCTATGGTGACAACGGCTATCGTTAAAATGAGTTTCCCTTTTGAGGGCGACATGGTTCGATCCCCCTCAGATATGGTGGTCTACGCAATAAGCAATATAAGGCTAACCCGGTCCCGCCATGAAGCGAAAGGACAAACGTGAGCTGGAGAGGGGAACTTTGTTCCAGAATTGTGTGACGGATTCACTGGAAGAACGTCTCAACCCCAACTGACAAAGTTTCGATCGGTACGGGACGGATTCCCTTCCATCCTCAGGGTAGCCGGTTAAAATTGATAGTGATGGTTTTGCTGGATGCGTTACCTCCTTACGAAGACTTGGCCGCTGCGTGGTGCACCCGAGCGTGGGACAGAAACCCACCAGCCATCAGGGTTTTTCTCCCCCATCAGGGGAGGTTTTTCCCCAGTGGCTTCGAGGGGGCGGTTCGACTCCGCATGGTCAAGTCGGTTCACTTCATCTATTTCCACCAGGGCGGCCGGAAACGGCCGCCCTACCCTCCCTCTCCCTGCCCCTGTCTGCATGATCGTCCTCTCCGATCGACCATCCGGCTGATTCCTCTTGATCGAAAGACTGGGTATAATTGAGAGGGATTATCCCGGCAACCGGTGGCATGGTCATGGTCTAAGGATGAAGAGGAGACCTATCGTGATGTCTTTCCTCCCCAGGAGAACAAAGGTTCACTACTTAGGGGACATTTGCCCTCTTTGTGTAGAGGAAGTGCGAGGTAAACTGTCATTGAAGCCCTTGCTCATCTCTGAGATCGAAGGAGGGTGTGATGTCCAGACCTGAGGGGAGTTGTGACGAGAAGGAATTTCGGATCTTCGCCGATCTCGATGATGAAGCGCTTGCCGAACTGCGTGAGATGGTGAAGCAGATCAACTACATGAGCCGGGAGTTGATCTTTCAGGAGGGGGCGCCCGCCTTCGGCTTCTACCTCATCTACCGGGGATGGGTGAAGATGATCCAGCGGTCGTTGCGCGGTCACAAACAGATCCTCAAGATCCTGGGCTCCGGAGAGATGCTGGGAATGACCACCCTGTTCGACAAGGAGAGCCATATCACCCATGCTGAGACGTTGTCCCCCGTGCAGCTAGGCTTCATCGAGCGTGGGGATTTCTTCGCTTTCCTCCAGAAGCACCCGCCGGTGATCTTCCGGATCTTCGAGCGGTTTTCTCGAGAGCTGAAAGCGTTCCAATCGAGGTTGACCGAACGCTCCTATAATGGGAGCAAAGGGAGGTTGGCCAGACTGATCTTAAAAGTGGCCAATAGCGGGATAGAGCTGTCGCGGACCGAACTGGCAGAGCTCGTTGGTGTCTCCTCGAAGACGACGATTCGATCGCTGAACGAGCTGGAGAAGCGGGAATTCATCGTGATCGCCGGGAGACGGATCGAGATACTCGATGAACCAGGCTTAGAAAGGTTGGCCGAACCGTTCCTCGTCGATCTGGATAGCTCGTTGATCATCTAGTGGAGTTGAAAGGAGCGGATCAAGCGATGGCCGAGGCTGAGAACGAGCAGCTCAAGGTCCTGCTGGTCGAAGACAATCCTGATGACATCGAGATCACCGAGCAGGCACTCAAGAAGAGCCGGTTCGACTGCGATCTGTTCGTCGTCCGGGATGGTGAAGAAGCGCTCAACTTCCTCCACAGACGGGAAGGGCACCGAGATGCACCCCGGCCCGATTTGATCCTGCTCGATCTGAACCTGCCTAAGATAGACGGCCGGGAGGTGCTGGTCCAAATCAAGCAGGATGAAAAACTCCGGCGGATCCCGGTGATCGTGTTGACCGTCTCGGAGTACGAGAAAGATATAGCGAAAGCTTACAACAGTGGGGCGAGCAGCTACATCACCAAACCGGTCGACTTCAGGGGGTTTGTGAAGATCATGGAGACCGTCCGGGACTATTGGGAGATCGTCACCCTGTCTTCCGAGTAGGAAGGGTGAAGTAGAAGGTTGATCCCTTGTCCGGTTTCGACTCCACCCAGATCCGGCCCCCGTGTACTTCGATGACCCGCCTGGCGATCGCCAAGCCGATCCCGATCCCAGGATAATCCTCCGGAAGGTGCAACTGCTTGAAGGGTTGAAACACCCTGTCCCAAAATCGCTTCTCGATCCCGATGCCGTTGTCCCGGATGGAGAAAACATGCTCCTCAGCCCGCTCCTCCCAGCCGACCTCGATGCGGGGGGGGACCCCGTCCCGACAGTAGGTGAGGGCATTATTCAGAAGGTTGGTCACCAGCGGTGTCAGCAGGATCGGGTCGCCGCGCACAGTGGGGAGGTCGCCGGGCATCTCGACCCTGGCGTCTGCCGCTTCGATCTTACTGTGGAGATCCTTCACGCATCCTTTAACCAGGGATTCCATATCCACATCGAGGAAGGTTCGCTCGCTACGACCGATCTGCGCATAAGCGAGCAGACCGTGAATCAACTTCCCCATCCTGAGCGCACCGGTTTGGATCCTCTCCAGGTAAGCTGTCCCCTGCTCACCCAACCTGTCTCGGCGGTCTTCCAGGAGGAGCTCGGAGAACCCTTCCAGGGTGCGCAGGGGCGCCTTCAGATGATGGGAGACGGAGTAAACGAACGTCTCCAACTCCTCGTTGGCTATCTGGAGTTCGGCGGTCCGTTCCTTCACCCGCTGCTCCAATTCCTCGGCGGCGAGCTTGACCTGCTCGAACAGTTTCACGTTCTCGATGACCACGCCGATCTGATGCCCGATGGCCATCAACAGTTGTCTCTCTTCTCCGGTAACCAGGCGTGCCACTCGGTGAGCAAGACCGAACACTCCTACTATCCTGTCTTTCGACTGCAGGGGGACGGCGATAAATGTCTTTAAATCCTCTTTTTCGATGATTGACTGTCTGGCAACTCTAGGATCCTCAGCGAGATTCTGGATCACGATCGGCTCCCCTGACTGGGCGACCTGTCCGATGACGCCTTCACCCAATTTCATCCTGTCGACCGCTTTAGCACTCTCAGGGGAGATCCCTGCATAAGTTGCAAGGGTCAAATCTTGTTTCTCTCGCAAGAATATCCCCCCGGCGTCCATCTTCATCAACTCCATCGCTTTCTCCAAAGCTTCACCGAGAATGGCATCCAGATCGAGGGAACCACTCACCGTGCTCGCGATGGCGTACAGGGCGGACAGCTCCAGGTTGCGTTGTTGAAGCTCCTGCAGGGAGTTCTCCCGCTCTTCAGCCAGCCGGATGTTCTTGATCACCAGGGTGATCTCATCCCGGATCTCCTCGATCACCTTCAGATCTTCCTCGTCGAAGGCGTTCTCCGCGGTCTTGTTGTTGATGTTAAAGTACCCTACCACCTCCCCGTCGATGTGCACCGGGACGATGATCGACGATTTCGGATGTCTCATCTCTTTGAACTTCTTCACTATCTCAGGACTATAAAGCCGCTTATCCAACGCTTCAATCTCCTCACCGCTGACGATTGTCGGCTCATTGATCGGTTCCTGGGTGAGGATCGTGCGATCGACGGGGATCCTGATTTGCTTCACCAGCTCCAAGTCCCAGCCGCGGGCCGCTTGGAACGCGAAGATGCCTTCGGCTTCGTTCAGCATCAGAAACGTGCCACTATCGGCGTTGGGGATCATGTCGATCACTTGCTCTAAGATAACGTTCATCAACTCTTCCAGGTTGGAGGTCTCATTCATCACCCTCATGAACCGGTTGACACTCCTGATCCGATCTTCGGCCCGCTTGCGCTCGGTGCTTTCAATAAGCTCCCACTGACCTCCCCGCCTAATAAGAGCACATTGATGGTGGTTGACTACATCTATGATTTCAGACGCGCTACATTTATCAAGAGAATAGGAACAAATGGCAATCATCCGATGCTTTCCGATGGCATTGTCTACCGTTGCTTCATAATCAGCGAATTTTCTCCAATCTTTTTTCTCAAGCCAAACAGTATTTCCGGTCACGCGAAGTCCATCAAATCCTCTTTTTATCGCTTGTTTCTCTTTTGGGACCCAACCCTGCAACACCTTATCGGACTCGAATTTCCCTGATTTGGTGTACCACTGGCCGGCATCGAGTATCTCTATCTGACCCTTTTTAATATAATCATCTAAATTCTTTACGGCCTGCTTTAATGATGCCTTTGCATCTTCAACTTTTAAAGGCTCTGAAGTAACCCACATGCAGAATTCATTATTTTCTAATCCTGCTTTGAAATAGGGCACCAAAATATCAATTAAATCCTCTTTGGCCTGGTAAAATTGGCATAAGTGCGTACCCCAGGTGACATCACCGACAATATCGATTCCCGATTTTCTTATTCCTTCTTCCATCTCACTTACCTCGACACCAAGCGAATTTTATCCCCCATTGATTTCGATGTCAATTGGGTGGGCTCGAAACGGTCGAGCAGGCAGACGATAGGGTCTTTGGACTTCATCAGAATATATTGTACCCCCAAAACCGAAGTTCCATACATGAGCGCCTGAGTTAATCGCGGAGGGGGGTATCGAGGACCCAGAGGATCTCATCAACGACCTGTGCGCCGCGCTGGAGAAGATCTGATCGGGGAAGACGTGCTTGCTGCTGACTTATAGCTTCCTCAGAGAACTGAGGCATCCAAAGATCCAGAAGATCAAATCTCCCCCCAGCTTAAGATCTCAAATCCCGGTTCGAAGTCGATCCCCGCAATCCCGATCTCCTCCAACCTGTCCACCAGATCGGAATCGTAGGTCACCGTCACATTCCCTCGCAGATCGACGCTGAACCCCACCAACGCCCCGTAGAACGCCGGCGTTCCACTCGAGGCGATGATCGT
>JBHIAT010000144.1:0-9040 GCA_046758705.1 Bipolaricaulia bacterium | reverse complement strand
CGGTCTGGATGCCAGCAAACGTTGGATCTGGGCCCTGTTTCTCAATCCCCAAGGAGACGTGCTCGTTCGCTTCCGGTTCCAAAACGACCATGGCGGCTACGAACACTTCTTCCAGCGGCTGCGTCGCTGGGAACGAAACACCGGTCAACCTGCCCTCGTCGCTTCCGAAGGCTCCCATGGCCACATCAGTCCCCTGGATTACTACCTCACTCAGGAAGGAATCCGTTACCATCCCATCCCGCCGCAACGCATCCGCAAACACAAGGAGGCCGTGGGGCAGCCCAAGAGCGCTGATCCCTACGATGCCTGGGTCATTGCCGACTTCTTGCACTGTCACCATCAGCGCTTGCCAGCTCCCCCCAGGCCTGCGTTGCAGGCGCTGCGCGAGTTGACCCGCGCCCACCAGGACTTTGTCCAACAGCGCGCTGCCCTGATCAACAAGTTGAAGCAGAAACTGAGCGAATACTTTCCTGAGTATCTGGAACTCTTCCCACAGATCCAGGGCAAAACCTCGCTGGCGTTGCTGAGCTGCTTCCCTACCCCTCAGGCACTTAAAGAACTCTCCCCGGAAGAGTTGGCGACCTTCTTGCACCGGCAGAGTCGGGGCCACTTTGGAGCGACTAAAGCCCGGGCCCTGTTGCAAGCGGCCCAAAAGATCACCCGCCACCCCGCTCATCTGTCGGCGTTGGGGTGTGTCGTCGTTCACCTGGCGCGGCAGATCCAGCAGTTGACTGCGGCCATTAAAGAGTTGAAGCGGGCGATTGAAGCGCAAGTGGTCACGTTGGAACCAGCTGCGATTGTGCAATCGTTTCCGGGGACCGGACCGATCCTGGCCGCCCGCTACCTGGCGGAGACTGGAGGGATTGAGGGATTCCCCAGCGAGGGTGCCCATGCCGTCTACCTGGGCGTGGCGCCGATTGCGGATCAATCGGGCAAGCGCCACCGGGATCGGACAACGTATCAAGTGAACAAACGGGCGAAGGATACGTTGATGCAGATGGCGCAAAAGAGTGCGCGCTACGATCCCAATTCCCAGGCGTACTTGGCCAAGAAGCTGGGCGAAGGGCGGGGCTACTGGGAGGCAGTGAAGTATCTGGCGCGGCAGATAGCGCGCACGTTGTGGGCGATGTTGCGCGATGGGCAACCGTACGATGCCGAGCGGGCTCGGGCGATTGTGAAAACCCGAAAGGAGGTAGCTATGCTGACTTGAGCCGATTTTCATCTTAGTCACCCTTGACAAACTTCATAGGATGTTCCTCATTCATATTGCCAGTTCACACGTTCATATCTCAAAACCTAGCGGATGCGCGTGATGATGAGGGCGACGGTTTTGGCCGTGGTGCGCACTTCGGTGCCCACGACGCGCGGGTTTGAGAAGGCAAACTCCCGCTTCAGATCGATCTGATCTTCCCACTCGGGCGGCCACATTTCGACCGGTATGAGATCGTCCATGACGATCTGGCCGCCGACGGTGACCAGCTCCGTAATGCGATTCCAGTTCGACCGTTCAAGCGCTTCTCTCGAGCCGGCATCCCAGAACAGCAGGTCAAAGGGCACCTCATCGACCAATACATCGCGCCAATCGCCGTGGCGGATCTCGACGTTCGGCTGGTCTCGGAACAACCGTGCAACCGCGACAAGCTTTTGATCAATCTCCACCGACAACAGATGGGCATCCGAGAGCATCCCGCTGATGATCCAGGCCGTGCCGACACCCGCCCCGGTGCCGGATTCGGCGATGCGCCCACCCGGCCGGGCAGCGACTAGGACGCTCAGCAGTCTCCCAACCTCAGGGATACACGCCGAAGGAGGGCCAGAGTAACCTGGAGGCCGGCCTTCAGGCATGAGTGGAAATCCTAGTTCCTCGGCCAGATCGATCGCACGTTGAACGAGATCGGGAATTCGCATTTGCATGGGCTATCCCGGTTGGCCTTTGTCGATGGCGTCGTCGGTTAAGTACCAATAACTGCCTTTCATCTCAGCTTTCCACCACCGCTTGATGGCCGCTTCGTCCATCGTCTTCCAGTCGGGCACTTACTGAACCATGATCTTGCCCAGGGTCTGCCCTAATGTCACGAACTCATCCCCTGCAGCAGTCTGCTCATCATCCCACACCCCCAGGGCCGCGTCCACCGACTCATGGGTGATGAGTGCGTTTGCCAGGGCGACGGCGTTGGTGATCACCTTGACGGCGCCAATTCCAGCGTTGGGACGGACGACCGTCGAGGCGTCTCCGATGAGACAGATGCGCCCATGACGGTAATGGGGCACGCGCCGGCGCAGGTTTCGATACAACACATCCCAGTTGGTCAAAGCAGTGGCGGCAGGCTGCTCCCAGATCACCCGCCCCAGATAACGACGATCTTCATCTCCTTCGTCGTAGCGGGTCACAAACGGCCGCTTTCGGGTCGGGAAGTGGGGCATATCGGCCTCGACGAGATCGCACGCCTTGAGCGTCTCCACCAGCGAAAGCGGCATCCCGATCCCCACTCCTCGGTCCTTGAGCGCTCCGGTGGATCGTTCAAGGATCGTCACATCACAGCCCGCACGCAACAGCTCTATGGCAGCGGTACAACCACCAATGGAGTCCCCCACGATGCCGACATTTAAACCTTGGATTGCATTGGTGGGCATTACACGATCACTTCTCAGCTATAAATCTCTTTGTAGATCTCGGGCCTTCGCAATTTAAGATACGGACTTTCATTCCGACTGGCTTCGATAGCAGCGAGGTCGATATCGGCATAGAGGATCTGTTCCGTATCATCGGCTTTGGCCACCACATCTCCGTTTGGATCAACGACGATAGACTCCCCGCAGAAATGCATATCGCGCTCGTTGCCCACACGATTACACATGGCTATAAATACGTTGTTTTGCATGGCTGCAATCCGAAGCTCCCATTCAAATTTCTCAAGGGGTTCACCTTTTATGTTGGCTGTTGGAATCACAATAATTTGGGCTTCTTTTAAGGTGCAACTCCTGATGCTCTCGGGGTAGTGCCTGTCAAAACAGATGACAACGCCGACCTTTCCGACCGATGTATCGTATACATGAAAGCCCGCATCTGAGGGAGTATAGTAATCCTGTTCGTAAAAACATGCCATCTGGACAATGTGGACCATCTTAGATATGCCCAAGACCGAGCCATCGGCATCGATGACCGGCGAAGCGTCATATCGGGCTCCTTTCTCTTCCAAGTACAAGTTAGGAACCACGACCACGCCTAATTCTTTGGCCTGTTTCTGGAGGGCTTTGACGATATCATGATCCAGTCGAGTCACATATTTGGATACATCAGCCTGTGAGAATTGGGGAAAAAAAGGACTGAACTGAATCTCTGGGAAACAGACCAGCTTCGCACCATTGCCAGATGCCTCTTCGATACATTCCAAGGACTTTTCCAAGTTTTTGTCCATCTCTTGGAAGACCTTCATCTGCACGAGCGCTAATCTCATCTTCTCTCCTTAATAAGGGTTTATCCCCCCAAACCTTTCAACAGCGCGCCGACTCCGTAGGCCACTCCGGCCGCAAGTCCGCCGACCAGGAGCATCTCTAGGCCGCTTTTGAAAGGATTTTGACGGGTAACCAGAACTTTCGCCGCTCCCAATCCGAATAGCGCCAGCCCCGAAAGGGCTACTGAGATAGGGAAAGCAACATCCGGTGAGATGGAGACCGTCAGGCTAACCAAGTAGACCAGCAAAGGCACTGCTCCTGCTACAATGAACGCAATCAGAGTGGCTAGCCCGTTGAGCAAGGGGTTGCGATCATCCTCCATCAGCCCCAATTCGTCAATCATCATAGCATCTACCCATCGTTCTTTGTCACGGCTCTCGATCGTCACTAGTTGCTGGGCTTCCTCTGCTGAGTACCCCTTCTGGCGGTAGATCTCGTGGAGCTCCACCCTTTCCCCATCTGGAAAATGCTTGACTTCCCAAAGTTCACGTTTGCGCTCCTGATCGTAGTACTCCTGCTCGCTCTTGGCGGAGAGATACGCCCCCGTTGCCATCGAGAAACCATCGGCCAGCAAGTTGGCCAATCCCAGAATCAGGATGATACCTGTTCCCAGGTCGGCTCCAGATACACCGCTGACTACGGCAAAAGTGGTGATAATGCCATCCAAACCGCCGTAAACCAAATCACCGATATATTGGGAGCCTGCCCCGCCATGTTCCTCTGGTGCTTCTTTGACCGCCTGGGCAATTTGCTCAGGAGTGTGAGCGGCGGCTGTGGCTTCTTTATCGCGTTTGGCGTAAGCTTTGCGGGCTTCATCCAGTCTTTTGGTAAAACTCATCACATCCCTCCACCATCTTTGAATTTAATCGAACAATGAAGGTCAAATCATGCCCCATCGATTTAGTCTCTGGTAGAAACCTCAGCAACAACTATATCGGCTTCTTGAAGCCAAGAGACATCCCTTTCGTGAGTTACCCAAGGCTAAAGCGCGTGGGCTTCATGGCGGTTAGCTGCTTCTCACTGGACCGCAAAACGCTGAAAAGTGCACCCCGCTATACCCACAACGTTTTACGTTGCTCAGGGTTGTGGCAACCACCCAATACAGTGAGCAATAACCGTTAGTCGATCTGTACCTCTAGGGTCTCTAACCTCTTCTCTAGCTTCATCAACCGTTCCTTCAGCATTTCAATCTCCTTCACCACTGTTGTAGTCAGAGATCCATACTCCCCATAGGTGCGACCTTCCATTGTCTGAGGAAGTCCCACTCTGCCTACCCCAACTACCTTCTCTAACTTATCCATACGACGTCTCTCGAACTCGCTCATCTCTAATCATCCCTTACAATGAATTTCTACTACTACGTAAGCATATTCATGTCACGTTGTCAAGAGAGTTAAGGAATCAAGTTACTGAAGGTTATTACGGACGATTTGACAAATAACAAGTCCCTCCCTTCTTCCTCTTCCTTAGCTCCTAAGGGGGATAGTGTTAGTTTCGACCTAACTGAATATAACCCGGAAAGCAGGGAATCGAGGCTGGCGCGATCATCTCGGGGTAGAAAATGAATATCGATATCGAACCCCTTAAGTTGAGCCGCTTGAGTTGCGGTTGCTTCGACTCCGTTTCAGTTTCGATCGATAGCGCTCGCGGAACTTAGCGACTTTGGGCACTATCACTACGCGGCAGTAAGCTTGATCGGGATTATTCTCGAAGTACTTCTGGTGATAGTCTTCGGCCTTGTAGAACGCCTCGAACGGCGCAACTTCTGTCACGATGGATCCATCCCAGATCTCCGCTTCTTCAATCTCCTGGATGACCTGTTCAGCGATCTCTCGCTGTTCTTCACTGTGGTAGAAAATGACCGAGCGATATTGGGAACCCACGTCTGCCCCTTGCCGATTGAGCGTTGTGGGGTCGTGGATAGTGAAGAAGACCTCCAAGATCTCTTTGAAAGAGATCACCTGAGGATCAAACGTGATTTGTGCAACTTCTGCGTGTCCCGTCCTTCCCGTGCAGACCAGCTGGTACGTTGGATTAGGCACCGTTCCGCCCGAGTACCCGACCTCGACCTGTTTCACACCTTTCAGCGCTTCGAAGACAGGCTCAAGACACCAGAAGCAACCGCCTCCAAGCGTCGCAACTTCCTTGTCATGAGGTGAATGAATGCTTTCCATAAGTACCTCCTCTTTATTCTATAATTCGATAACGCACCTTTGAAACGTCTCTTCATTTAGGTTCACACCGAAGCCCGGCCCGTTGGGCACCTCCACACACCCGTCAACGATGTTTATCTCGTGATCCAATATATTCTCCTTTAACAGGAAAAGCTCCGTAAACTCACTGGCAAGTGGATGCACCCGCATGGAGGCGGAAAGATGCAGTTTGGCCATCATGGAAAAACCAGGTTCAACCTCAGTTCCTACGATACACGGCATGCCCAGCGCCTCGGCCACCGCCTCAATTTTCTTGCCAAGATGTAATCCACAGGATTTGGCAATTTTGATGTTAAGGATATCCGCCGCGCCATACTCGGCGATCTTAATCGCATCCTGAGCCGTCCAAATGCTTTCATCAGCCATGAGAGGGATGCCGATGTTATTTCTAATATGGGCCATGCCCTTGAGATCCCACCCTGGGACAGGCTGCTCTAAAAGTTGAAGCCGGCAGTCTTCCACCTCCCGCATGGTCTTGATGGTTCCGATGACGTCCCAGGCCGCATTGGGATCGAGTCGCAATTCGATGTCACCACCCACAGCCTCTCTCACCGCCTTAACCCGCTTGACGTCCAGCGCCATATCGTTCGATCCCTTGATCTTGATGACCCGTATGCCCAGATCGATGAGGTCCAGGGTATGCTGAGCCATTTTCTCGGGCGCATCGATGCCGATCTCCGAGGCCACGGGAATCCTGTCCCGAAAGCCTCCTCCCAGCAGCCTGTAAACGGGGACGTTCAGGATCTTTCCCACCAAATCATGGAGCGCCAAGTCAATCCCTTCTTTCACGCAGGTGACTTTGGCCAAGTTGGCGTCGAGAATCGCCATGATCCGGTTAATATCTCTGGGATCTTCCCCGAGGATCTTTGGGGTGACATACTTCTGAATGGTGGAGGAGATCGATTCCAAGGTTTCTCCATAAAACTCCGGCTCCCATGCGCAGGCCTCACCGTAACCGACGGTGCCGTCGTCGGCATGGATCTTGACGAGAACCGCATTGGATGTTGTGAAATCCGTGTAGGCATCAGCAAAGTTTCTGATGGGAACGCCAAAGGGAACCGCTTCAACTTGTGTAATAATCACGTTAATTCTTCCTCCAAGATGATATACCTCGCCGGCACCTGTTCCGTAAGCCAGACTCCATTGCCTGAACGGTAGAACTCAAACCCGTGTTTATACATGCGACCGGCCTGGATGGTTAGGACGATCGGTTTCCCGTGGCGCTTGCCCACCTGAACCGCTGTGCGCTCGTCTGGAGATAGATGGACGTGGTTCCGTTTTCTTGGAAGCAGGCCCTGCCTCTTGATGGATTCTAGAACCCGTGCGGCTGTTCCATGAAACAGGAACTCCGGTGGCATGAGCGGTTCAAGACCAAGATCGACCGGAATAGAGTGCCCGTAGTTGGCTCTGATCTTCAGGCCGTCTTCACTTAACGAAAACCGCTGCTTGTCGTTCCGTTCCACCACCTGTCGCAGCAACGCTTCGTTCAGGGACTTACCCGCGCGATTGGCTTTGATCAGCAACTTATCAACCCGCGCCCATCCACCTTGATCGAGCGATAGCCCGATCGTTTCAGGTCTGTGACGAAGCACAAGACTCAAGAACTTGCTGATTCTGACGAGCTGCTTATCCATCCTCGCTGCCCTAAACGGGATTATTTCCATTAACATAAACAATTAATATAGAAACATCAATTCAGCGCCACATAACCGCTCAGGGGCAGGACGATCCCGAGCACGATCAGGTCGGCGGCTTTGAATCGCAACGGGTAGAGTTGGGTGCGCTCCCGGCGACCGGTGTAGCAGCGCACCTCCATCCAAAACCCTAGGCGCCTGGATATCTTTCTCATCAGAGATTTTCGAATTCAGGAGGCCGGGGGAGAGGGAAGGTTGTCGAATGGAAAGCTGTCGAAGTACCGGATCATACCCGCATAGGGAGTCTTCGACGTCTTCATTTTCTCTATCATCTGACGTATCCTTTCCCTGATTATTGCATTCAGTCCTGTATCAGTCAGGACTAACCTGTACGTCCAATATTTTTCGTATTCCCCCCACCTGTAATCTTTGAGTTCCTTGCGATTCAAGCCATAGTATTTAATGGCTGCATTACAGAAAGCTTCAGCATCCGGGTTGGTTGGCAGGGGGATCAGCTCAACCTCCTTTGTATTTTCATCTGCGTGCCAGGCGAAAAAATTGGTAGGGTCATCGAAATATGGATTCAAGAGCAATGGGCGCTCCTCTTGATGGAGTTCGATGAACTCGCCTACCTGATCTTGATCAAGAGGGTCTGGAGCAATCGTACCAGCCTTAGACTCTATGAAAGCATCAGTTGTGTTGTGTCGTATCGTAGGCCCTCGCATTTTGGTGTTTCTGATCGGGAACTTGGCTTTCTTGAACTTCTGATTACAGAGTTGACACGAGATCAGGAAATTGTCATAGCAGTAGGCGAGCCACCAATACACGCTTTTTGGTCGATAATGCTCCACATCACCGTAGGCCACCTGAGTCGTCGGCGCTTCACAGTAAGCACATTTGCGCCCTGTCTCGGCTATGAGTTGATCCTTCGCTTTCTTCCAGCGATCCGAATTGAAGGGATGCTTTTCAAGCGCACCTCGTACAACGCGTCGCTGGTCAAATAGCAATTCCTTTTCGAACTGCTTCTTGTTATCCCTGCGAAAGTTGGCATGGATGGCAGCAGCTGAGCGAACCCTTGTAAGACGTATCACGACCTTCTCTTTCGCAATTCCTTCTGGATATCTCGTAAGAGCTGCGCGTGCTCTTTCTGAAGAGCTAGATTTGCCCTGCCGCCTTGAGGAACTGTAGACAAGAAACTGGCCAGTTCTTCCAACTCGGCCTCTTCCTCCGCCGACAACTTCTCTTTATCTCTGAGCTTGACATATCGGTCTTTTTTCTTCTGGATTTCCAAGGATTCGTCCGATTCTATCCCGAAGACGTCCGTCATCAGGAGTTGGCTCAAAAGCAGGTGCTTGGGATCTCCGGTAAACTGGTCAATCTGGATCCGCCCTCTCTGGCGCGTCAGATAATGGAGCTGGCCGGGACCTGCTTGTTGTGCGGTCATGGGGGAGTGCGTTGTGACAATGATTTGGAAGTTTGGAAGTTTTTTGTCCAGAAAGGCCAGCAGATCTCGTTGCCACCTGGGATGGAGGTGTAGATCCACCTCATCGATGAGCAGGAGCCCCCTTGCTTTCAGCGGCGAGCGATGATCTTCAAAGACCTCCATCACTCGATAGAGAAGGTCACCAATCCAGGCGGCAGCACTCTGGTATCCGTCACTGAGTGACCGTAGCGGTACAATTCCATCCTTCGTCTCGAATAGTAGACGGCCCCTCTTTTTATCGATTTGGCTAAACT
>JBHIAT010000143.1:0-9059 GCA_046758705.1 Bipolaricaulia bacterium | reverse complement strand
TTAACGGGGAGTCGTTGACTATTCGACCCGTATCGAGGGGAACCGCCTGACGCTGGCTGAGGCGGAGCAGGTGATCGAGGACAGGCGGGCGGAGTTCCACGGGCGGGAACGGGATGTGATCGAGGTGCGTAACTACTGGAACGCGCTGTTGCGGGTGGAGGAGTGGGCGGCGGCACAAATATCTTGCACCGAGGCGGATACGGCCTGCACGGTTTCTTCTCGCTGGAGGAGCACCATGGGCGGGATCTCCAGGGCTACTATCGGGCATTGGCCGTGCATCCCCATCATAACTATTACGAAGGTCGCGCCGAAGCGGATTTGACCCCCTGGTTGGACTACTTCATCCGCTCGATGGCAAAGGTCTTTACCACTGTCCGGGAAGAGGCGCTACGTAACGCGGAGAAGGGCATGCCCGCCGTGCCGGAGGAACTACGGCTCCTGGATGCCCGTGCGCGCAGGGTGCTGGCGCTGTTTGCCGAAAGGGAGCGCATCAACTCCGGCGATGTGGCGCAGGAACTGGGGCTTTCCGTGCGCATGGCGCGCGTTCTGCTCGGGAGGTGGGTCGAGGATGGCTGGTTGGTGATCGCGGATCCTTCAAGGCGGGCGCGAGCCTATAGTTTATCGGCAACTTATCGGCAATATATTGGCAATTTATCGGCACCCTCGGGAGACAAGGAAGCGATGTGATCGGGAAATACTCCGAAGACGCCCTCATCGAGCAGCCGGCCATCGCGTTGTTCGCTGAACTCGGCTGGGAGACGGCAAACTGCTTCCACGAGTTCGAGCAGGCGGGTGGCAGTCCACTGGGACGGGAGACGAAGACGGAGGTGGTGCTGGTCCCGCACCTCCGACCCGCGCTGGAGCGGCTCAATCCGGACCTGCCTGCCGAGGCCTTGGACCAAGCCATCGAGGAACTCACCCGCGATCGTAGTGCCATGAGCCTTGCCCAGGCCAACCGCAAGGTCTACCACCTCATCAAGGATGGCGTGAAAGTGAAGATCCCCGATGCGGATGGCGAGGGGGAGACCATAGAGACCGTCCGAGTCATCGACTGGAACGAGCCTGGGAATAACGACTTCTTCCTAGCTTCCCAGTTCTGGGTCACCGGGGAGATGTACACCCGGCGGGCCGACCTGGTCGGTTTCGTCAACGGCCTGCCGCTGGTGCTCATCGAGCTTAAGGCGACGCACCGGCGGCTGGAGACGGCCTACACGGGGAATCTCACTGACTACAAGCAGGCGATCCCGCAGCTCTTCTGGTACAGCGCGCTGATCATCCTGTCCAACGGCAGCCGCAGCAAGGTGGGTAGCGTCACGGCCGCCTGGGAGCATTTCACGGAGTGGAAGAAGATCAACAGTGAGGGCGAAGAGGGAATTATCTCACTGGAAACGATGATCCGCGCGACCTGTGAGCCGACCCGGCTGCTGGACCTGGTGGAGAACTACATGCTGTTCATGGAAGCCCAAGGCGGACTGATCAAGCTGGTGGCGAAGAACCACCAATACCTCGGGGTGGAGAACGCGATTGAGGCACTTTGGGAGATCAAGTCCAGGGAAGGTCGGCTCGGGGTCTTCTGGCACACCCAGGGTAGCGGCAAGAGCGTCTCGATGATCTTTTTCGCCCAGAAGGTGCTGCGGAAGATCCCCGGCAACTGGACCTTCGTCATTGTCACCGACCGGACCGAACTGGACGACCAGATTTATAAGACCTTCGCCAGCACCGGTGTGGTCACCGAGAAGCAAGCCCAGGCGACGAGCTCTGCCCACCTGCGACAGCTCCTGCGCGAGGATCACCGCTACGTCTTCACCCTGATTCACAAGTTCCGCACCGAGAAAGGGGAGGAACATCCGGTTCTCTCAGAACGGTCGGACATCATCGTCATGACCGACGAGGCGCACCGCAGCCAGTATGACACACTGGCGATGAACATGCGGACGGCGCTGCCGAACGTCTCGTTCATCGCGTTTACCGGCACGCCCCTGATCGTCGGTGAGGAAAAGACCCGTCAAGTCTTCGGTGACTACGTGAGCATCTACAACTTCAAGCAGTCCGTGGGCGATGGGGCCACGGTGCCCCTCTACTACGAGAATCGCATCCCCGAACTGCAGCTCACCAACGAGAACCTCAACGAAGACATGGAACGACTGCTGGAAGAGGCTGAGCTGGACGAGGAACAGGAGAAGAAGCTGGAGCGCGAGTTCGCCCGAGAGTACCACCTGATCACCCGAGAAGATCGACTGGAGACCGTTGCCGAAGACATCGTCGAACACTTCATGGGCCGAGGCCACCAAGGCAAGGCCATGGTGGTTTGCATCGACAAAGCAACAGCCGTGCGGATATATGACAAAGTCCAGAAGTACTGGAAAAAGTACCTGGACCGGTTGCGGACTCTGCGGACCTTCGTGCCCGAGGAGGAACGTTCGGAGATCGAGACCAAGATCCACTATATGGAAGAGACGGACATGGCGGTCGTGGTCTCCCAGTCGCAGAACGAGATCGAGGAGATGCGGCAGAAGGGGCTGGACATCACCTCGCATCGCAAGCGGATGGTGACCGAGGATCTGGATACCAAGTTCAAAGACCCGGACAACCCGTTCCGCATCGTCTTCGTCTGCGCCATGTGGATGACCGGGTTTGACGTGCCCGTTTGTTCGACGATTTACCTCGACAAGCCGATGCGGAACCACACCCTGATGCAGACCATCGCCAGGGCCAATCGCGTGTTCCGAGACAAGGTCAACGGGCTGATCGTCGACTACGTGGGGGTCTTCCGCAATTTACAGAGGGCGCTGGCGATCTACGGCTCCGGTTCCGGAGGTGGTGTAGAGGAAGGCGACACGCCGGTCAAGGACAAGTCTGACCTGGTGGAGTCGCTGAAGCAAGCTATCGCCGAAGCAACCGCATTCTGTGGCGAGCACGGGATCGAGCTGGACGTAATTCAGGCTGCGGAGGGATTCGAGCAGGTCAAGCTGCTGGACGATGCGATGGACGCCATTTTGGTTAACGACGAGTCGAAGAAGCGCTACCTCCTGTTGGCGGGCAATGTGAGCAAGCTTTACAAGGCTGTTCTACCCGACCCGACAGGGAACGAGCTCGCCCCGAAATGTACTCTTCTCAAGGTGATCGCCCAGAAGATTCGTTCTCTGACGCCCCCTGCCGATATCTCCGGGGTGATGGGGGAAGTCGAGAAGCTCCTCGATGCGTCCGTTGCTGCCGAGGGGTACGTGATTCGCGAGCCGCCAGAATCCTATAGCACAGCCCATCTCGTGGATCTCAGCGAGATCAATTTCGAGGCGTTGAAGGCCAAGTTCGAGCAGAGAAGGAAGCGAATCGAGGTGGAAAAGCTGCGAGGCAGCATCAATAGTAAGTTGAGGAAGATGGTTCGCCTCAACCGTACGCGAATGGATTATCTGGAGCACTTCCAGAAGATGATCGACGAGTACAATGCAGGGAGCCTGAACATTGACGAGTTCTTCAAGCGGCTGGTTGCCTTCGCTCAGAGCCTTAACGACGAAGAGAGGCGCGGAATTGCGGAGCAGTTGTCCGAAGAGGAGCTTGCCCTGTTCGATCTACTGACCAAGCCGGAAATGCAGCTGACAAACGAAGAGGAGCAGCAGATCAAGAAGGTCGCGCGCGACCTTCTTGAGACGCTTAAACGGGAAAAGTTGGTGCTAGATTGGCGCAAGCGTCAGCAGTCCAGGGCACAGGTCCGCGTGACCATCGAGGATATTCTGGATCGCGGTCTGCCCCAGGCTTATACACGTGAGCTATATCAGAAAAAGTGTGATGCTGTTTTCCAGCACGTTTACGATGCCTATTACGGAGCTGGTAAGAGCGTATACACTCTAGTGGCTTGAGGTGCGGTTTTGGGCCTTGAATCATCCGAGGCGCTGCAGCCAACCTCCTGTCGTTGACAACTGAACTCAGCCGTTAGGCTTGCTCATGTTATTTGGATAAGCGTATTATTTCAACCAGGCTGGTTAGCTCACAAATACGCTTAGAGTTAAAAAAGCAATAACTATGTGGGATGCCACACTCTGCTTTCTGAAAAAGGGAAATCTGCCTGAAGAGGTCCTTTTGGGGTTCAAGAAAGTCGGCTTTGGCAAGGGGAAATACAATGGTTTTGGCGGAAAGATCGAAGCGGGCGAAACGATAGGAGCGGCAGCTGTCAGGGAATTGGAAGAAGAAACCGGAATAAAAGTCTCAGAAAAGGAGATCCAGAGGGTGGCCCTCTTGACGTTTCTGTTTCCCGCGAAACCGGATTGGGATCAGGTGGTCCATGTTTTTCTGGTTAAGGCGTGGGATGGAGAACCGGTGGAAAGCACCGAGATGAAGCCGGTCTGGTTTAAGGTGGACGAGATTCCATTTGAAAAGATGTGGCAAGATGATGTCCATTGGCTACCCCTCATCCTCGAAGGAAAACGAGTAAAAGCCATATTCACGTTCAAAGATGACAACGAAACCATCGATGAATTCGAGATAGAAGAGATAGAAAAGTGGTCTGACTGAGAAACAAAATGCATTAGGATAATGTCAACCTTATCGTTCGACGAAGGGAAACATGATGAAGTTCAAGCGTGTCGTTGCCGGTCACAGAGGTGGTCCGGAAGTCCTGCAGCTTGTTGAGGAAGACCTCCCTGAGCCACCTCCCGGCGAAATGCGCGTTAAGGTGCTCACCGCGGGCGTGCTATTGGCCGACATTTTGTGGCAGACCGGCAAGGTGCCGGGCAGCCCCAAGCCACCCTTTACCCCCGGCTACGACGTGGTTGGGGTGGTCGATAAACTCAGCGAAGGGGTTTCTACACCAGAGGTGGGTCAGACCGTGGCCGCCATGATTCAGTACGGTGGCTACACCGAATACGTTTGCGTACCTGCTGAAAAACTGGTGCCGGTGCCGGACGGGCTAGATCCGGCTGAGATCGTATGCTTGACCGTGAACTATACCACCGCGTACCAGATTTTTAAGCGTGTCACCAAGGTGACCTCGGGAAAGCGCGCATTAATTCATGGCGCGGCCGGCGGGACGGGTTCGGCAATGCTGGAGTTGGGTCGGCTGATGGACCTGGAAATGTACGGCACGGCTTCTGAACCCAAGCACGATTTGGTCTCCGGCCTGGGTGCCATACCTATCGATTACCGCAATGAGGATTTCGTCGAGCGCATCTTCAGCCTGACGGGAGATGGTGTGGATGTCGTGGTGGATCCCATCGGTGGCTCTAATCCTAAACGCTCATTCAAGACGCTAAGACCAGGTGGGTTCCTGGTAGTGACCGCCTTCTTCTCGCAGATCAAGGAGGGTATCAGCACCATGGGGACCATCTTGGGCATGCTGCGGATCCCCATATGGAATATGCTACCCAACAGGAAATCCGCCTCTTGGTTCGACGTTGTATCCTTCAACAAGAAGAACCCAACATACTATGCTGAAGACCTGAAGGTTTTGATGGACTATCTGGCGGAAGGAAAGATCAAGCCGGTGATTGCCGATCGGATGCCGTTGGTTGAGGCCCGGAAGGCCCAGGAACTGCTTCTTGATTTCAAGATGCAGGGGAAAATTGTCTTGGTTTGCAGCGAACCGTAGTACCAGAAGTGGGGCGTCAAATCGACATTCCCCTTTACGATGGGTTCGTCGCCTATGAGAAGTGAGGGTGTATCAGCGAGCATTGGAGAGTACTATGGCTAAAAAATCCACAATAATATCCGTAACAGAATTTAGTTCGGATTTGAAGGACATTCCAAAGCCAGGTAAACGTGCCAAAGCACGAATTTATTGCAATACTTGTAACAGACATCACCATTTGCATTGGAGTGAGTTCAAAAACGCTCTTAATATTGAAAAGATAGTTAAAAGTCGGCCTCACCATCCGGGAAGAGGTCACAAAAATCCTGAGTCGTTGCAGGACATTATAGACATTTACGCTTTCAAGTATTGCGTGAATAGAACCGGTGAAGGGTATGAGTATGAGTGGACAATCCAAGACTGAGAAAAGAACTGAATTTGTCTATAAAACAACCCTCAAAACCGTTTATGGTCTCACAGATAGCTGGATAAAACGGCTGGGTCCTCCAGACAAAGAAGTACCCAACCCCCACCGACTGTCAACCAAGAGCTACCTGTACCGTCGCGCCCGAGTCGAATTGTTCATCGAGGCACACCAAGCTGAGTACGAACGCTTGCTGAGCAAACGCGCCGAGCGGTCAAAGCGAGCCACAGCTGTCGCCGATCGCCGGGCGCAATCGTTGTTGACATGGGCCAAAGACGTTCCTATTGTTGTTAACGAATTACCTCGACGTCTCAGGGACTTAGAACGGGCAACGGAGGCGGCGTTTGTCGATTTCCGGGCTTGGGAACGCAACGATTACGACACCGAGTTTACTATGAGCTATAATGCACTGGTGGCCTTTGTACGGCACAATGCGACGGACTACGAATGGTTACTGAGCGAAATCGAAGGGAAGCCGGGATGTGGTGAGGCTTATCTGGTGCTCAAACAGCGAGCGAATCAAGCGGTGGAAAGCAAGTTGAAACAGCAGTATGGTATACGACCCCCAAAGCCAGTCGCCTAATCGGGGAGGAAAAGATTTTCGTGAACAGCCGTGATCGACTGTTGCTCGCACTGGACGGCGGCGAACCGGACCGCGTACCCCGTGCATTGAACTTTTACCGCATGGAGATCGAGAAGCTGGCCCCGCCTGGTCAATACAGCGATGACATGGTGGATGTGCGCTTCGTCCGGTTCCCGGTCTCACCCGAGGAAAAGGAACTGGAACGTTTGGCTCGGCCTTTTCCAGCCGACACGCGTTTGGGCACCTCTGCCCAGATGGCGACCTACGAGCATTGGGATTACCGCCCCCAAACTCCCGATCGCCGCAACCCTCTGGCTCGCGCCCGTTCACTGGACGACCTGCGCGACTTTCCCTTTCCCGACGTCAGTGCGCCCTACTACGTCGAGAACCTGGCCCACCAGGCAAACGATCTGCACGCGCGCGATCTGGCTGCTGGCGGCAGCTTGCCTCACCTGGGCGGCGAACTGTTTGAAGCCGCCTGGCGGCTGCGCGGCCTGGAGAATTTCCTCATCGATCTGATGCTGCGCCCTGACTGGGCGCATTTCCTGCTCGATCGGTTGACCGATCTGGCCCGCCGCAATGCCGAGACCCTGGCCCGTGCGGGCATCGATGTGCTGTCCCTCGACGATGACGTGGGGATGCCGGGGACGATGATGATCGGTCCGGACACGTGGCGCGAGTTCTTCAAACCGCGCATGGCAAAGATCATTCAGGCCGCGCGGGCGATCAAGCCGGACCTCCGCATCCTCTACCACAGCGATGGCTACTTTGAGCCGATCATCGGCGACCTGATCGAGATCGGTGTCAACACGATCAATCCCGTCCAGCCGGATCACATGGATGCTGCACGCATCCGTCGGCGGTTCGGCCCCCGGTTGGCGTTGTGGGGCACGGTGGGTCGTCAGACCACCTTCAGTTTTGCCATACCTGACGAGATCCGCCAGGAGGTCAAACAGCGCGTCGAGACCCTGGGCTGTGCCGGACTCATCCTCTGTCCCGCCTACGATATTGACGAGCCAGACATCCCGTGGGAGAACATCGCTGCTTTTTTGGAAGCGGCTGAAACATACGGCTAAGTTTGTCCGTTTCAGGCGGTAAACGTATAATTGAGCACACATCGAACGGAGGATGTTGATCAATGAATGAAGAACTGATATCGACTCAAGTGCGAAGTTATGTGAATAGTTTCGTGCCCCCTCGTCCGGTGGAGATGCAAGCCATGGAGGCTTACGCGAAGCAGGAGAGTTTTCCGATCATCGGCCCGGCGGCTGGATATCTGTGCTACCAGATCACGCGTATGATCGGCGCAACGCGCGTCTTTGAAATGGGCTCCGGCTACGGTTACTCGACCGCGTGGTTCGCACAGGCCGTAAACGAGAACGGCGGTGGGATCGTGCACCACGTGGTCTGGGACGAAGAATTGTCACAGAAAGCGCGGGCTCATCTGAGGACACTCGGCTTTGAAGATATCGTTCAGTATCATGTGAGCGAAGCCGTACAGACACTTCGGGAGACACCGGGTCCATTCGACCTCATCTTTAACGACATCGATAAGCCCGGCTATCCCGATTCGTTGCCGGTTGTCAAGGAAAAGCTGCGATCGGGAGGGGTGCTGATCACGGATAACATGTTTGGCTTTGGACGAATCTTTGATGAGAGCAACCGATCGTCAAGTGCCGAGGGTATTCGTGAGTTTAAACGACTGATTACCAACGACCCCGACTGGATTTCCACGATCGTACCCGTTCGCGATGGGTTGTTGGTCGCATATAAAAAATAACAAGGAAGCAGGAAACAGGCAAATCCACCTCCTGCCTCCCGTTTCCTGTCTCCTGGTTTCAGTTCTTTGGAGGCGATAAAACACCACAGGATAGGAGAGAATTATGTCCTCTATCGTTGAAGTAAAAAACCTGCACAAACAGTACGATCCGCCCGATGGTGTTGTAGCAGTTAACGGCATCTCTTTTGATATTCGCCAGGGTGAGATATTTAGCCTGCTCGGCCCCAATGGTGCTGGGAAGACCACCACCATTTCCATGCTGAGCTGCTTGATCGCCCCTACCCAAGGGGATGCCTGGGTCGATACACATTCAATCACCTCGGCTCCCAAGCAGGTGAAAGAGGCGATTGGCGTAGTGCCCCAGGAAATCGCCCTCTACCCAACGATTAGCGCCCGCGAGAATCTCGTGTTTTGGGGCAAGATGTATGTGTATGGTCTGAAGGGGCAACAGTTGAAACACCGGATTGCGGCCGTTTTAGACGTTGCGGGTCTGACAGATCGCGCTGGCAACAAGGTGGAAACGTTCTCCGGTGGCATGAAGCGACGTTTGAATATCGCTGTGGGCTTGTTGCATGAACCTAAGATCCTCTACATGGATGAGCCAACGGTCGGGATCGATCCGCAGAGTCGTCGCCGCATCCTGGATACGGTTAAAGAATACGACTTTTTCACTTAACACCTCTTCAAACATAGAGGAGCCGTTTGAAGAGCG
>JBHIAT010000142.1:0-9098 GCA_046758705.1 Bipolaricaulia bacterium | reverse complement strand
ATACGGTCTGCGAATCAAGAAGGGGTCTCCGTTCCCCTACACCTATGTCATCGGCGCCAGTGGCATTGCTGACCGAAGAACGATCCCCCCCACCTATCTGCACCATCCCCAGACCCTGAAAGCCGCCCGAACTGGAAAGCATATCCTCTGCGAGAAGCCTATGGCTTTGAATCTCTCTCAAGCGGAGGAGATGATCAGGGTATGCCAGGAAAACGGGGTGAAGCTGACCTGCTGGTATCCACCGATCGAGCGGGCCTGGCGTCAGCAAGTCGAGCTGGGAGGCACGCCGCCCTGCTACCCCCCTGAGCTGGGTCTGCACAATCTCAGGATCGTGTTAGTGGCTTACGAATCGGCGAAATGAGGAAGGCCGGTCGAAGTGTGAATAGGATATCTTCAGGTCACCGAAAATGCATCGATCATCGCGTTGACGTCGTCGCCCAGCGGATAGAGCACCGGGCAAGTACAACCTGTCTTCCGGTACTCTTCGACCTTGGCCCGGCACGCCTCGGGCGTCCCTGAGGCGGTGATCAGTTGCACCACCTCGTCGGGAACGAGCTTCATGGCTTTGTGGATCTCCTCTTCGGTCGCCGGCCAGCTGAGCACGGCGTTGATCTCATCGAGAAGCTGTTGGGAGACCCCGCTCGCCTTCATGATATGTGGCTGCTGGCCCAGGTACTGGGTCACCAGCTCTCGGGCATTGTCCAGGGCTTGGTCCCGATCTTCGTCGAGCGAGCAGACGACCAGCTGCGGCCGATCGAGGTCATCGACGCTGCGCCCCGCCCGTTTGGCACCGATCTCCAGGTGTTCCATCGCCTGCTCGTTGTATTGGGGCGAGACGAGGTAGTTCAGCAACACCCCATCGGCGATCTCGCCGGCCAGCTCCATCATCTTCATCCCGGTCGCCCCGATATAGATCGGCACGTTCCGAGGCTCGCGGCGGCCGTGGACGATGTCGATCTCAATGTCGGTGACGTTCACGTACTCCCCGTGGTGGGTCACCGTCTCCATATTCATCAGCTGGCGGACGACCGTTACGACCTCACGCATCGCCGTCAACGGCTTTCGCCGATCGACACCCACCTGGGATGCCAACGGTTCCCACCAGGCTCCGATGCCGCACATCACCCGGTTGGGTGCCAGATCGTCCAGGGTTACGAACGTCGCGGCGATCAATGCAGGGTTGCGGGTCCAGTTGTTGATCACCCCGGTTCCCACCTTGATTCGTTCGGTCGTCGCAGCGAACGCGGCGATCGGCACGACCGCATCCCGCACCAACCGCGATTCCGCCTGCCACACCGCTTCAAACCCCCGAGACTCCGCGTAGCGGGCGTACTTGATCCCATCCTGAATCGGGTGCTTATCCTGAAGGTACAGGGCCACACAATTCTCAGATCGATCGGCCATCCCGAACCCCTCCTTTGCGAAGCTGCTCATTAACGAGACCCAAACTCCAGTGTGCTGTCAGCCCAGTCGATCACGATCCGACCGATCTGATCGATCTGCCCGTCTCGGCCGGCGTGGAATGCGCTGTGTTTAGCGTTCGGGATCCGATAAACGGTCCACTGAGCCCGCGTCTGGCTCAGCACCCGCTTGGCGAACTGCTCTGGATCGGGGATGATCCGGTCCTTCTCGAGGATGATCATGGCGATCGGAACTTCGATGGTCTCGATGGGCGCGGGCGGCGGTTCGCTCACCAATCGCTCAGTTGACGAGAGCGTGAACGCGAGCACCTTTCGTCGATCCCGAATCCATTTGACCAGCGCTTGGAACCCGAGGACCACTCTGCGCCTTCCGGTCGCTTCGATGCTGCCGCTCGACCTCAGGAAAAACGGGATCGGCATCACCCGCCAGCGCTCGATCTCCAAGAATTGCCGCAGTCGAAGGGGAGCTCGCCGGCGCAGCCGCACCGGAATGATGCGATCTCGGACACGGATCCAAACATAAAAAAAGCTTCGAATCTTGAGAAAGAACCGGGGGAATCGACTGTAGGCCTGAACGTCCTCGGGGGACCCGGCGATGGTGTGCAGAACCGCACTGTGGATCAGCGGTCGGTCGCTCGCCGCGTCCTGGGCAAGCGCGTAGAATCCGACGATCCCGCCCATCGATGTGCCGACCAAGATGATCCGGTCGTCCAGGTTCTCACACGCCCACCGGGCGGCATCCAAGGCGTTGTTCACCAGCTCCTGGAGGGTGAAGTGACCGCGCCGCCCTCTGTTCTCACCGTGACCCTGGAAGTCGGGCGCGACGATGTTGTAGCCTGCGGTGGCCAATTGGCTTAATAAGGTCCGGTACATCAGTGCATGGCACCCGCTGGCGTGGAGGAACAGGATGACCGGACGGCCCTCCCCGGCCAGGAACAGATGAAGAAGTAACGGAAGCTCGTTAGATTGAATGCTGGTCTTGGAAACACTGTATGCTAAGGCCATGTGACGATTCTGGAATTACGATTTTAACCAGTTACCTCCCTCTGTTACAATATTTTTTGCTTACATTCATTTTGTTACATATTGCCCAGCGCCCTCAGCACCTTCTCGGGGATGATCGGCAGACCTCGGATCCGGACGCCCAGCGCGTGAGCGACGGCGTTGGCGACCGCCGGCGCCGGGCCGTTGATCGGGATCTCGGCGATTGCCTTGACCCCATAGGGGCCGGAGGGCTCGTAGGTCTCGACCAGGATCGTCTCCAGTTTAGGGATACCGGTCGATTTGAGGATCCGGTAGTCGAGCAGACTACGGTTCAGCGCCCGACCTTCCTCATCGAATTTGAGTTCCTCGACAAGCGCGTAGCCCAGACCCATGAGGACCGCTCCCTCCACCTGGCCTTCCGCCAGAGGAGGATTGATCACCGTCCCGGCATCGACGGCCGAGACGAAGTTGACGACGTTGATCACCCCGGTTTCGGTGTCGACCTCGACCTCAGCGAATTGGGCCGCGAACGGCGGCGGACTCGAGGGTGAACAGAACGAGGCGGTCACCTCGATCTGGACCTTGTCCTTGTAGAGCGAGTGCATCGCCACATCGGCGAGTGAGACGCGTTCTCCAGAGGTACGCGAGCGGATCTCCTTCTCCTCCAGCTTAAGATCCTCCGGGCGTTCGCCCATCACCCGGGCGGCCACGTTTAGGATCTCATCACGCATCTTCTCCGCCGCCCGCTTCACCGCACCGCCGGAGACATAAGTGGTGCTGGATGCGTAGGCGCCGGAATCGAACGGAGTCAGGTCGGTGTCGGTCGTGTAGATGACCATGTCCGAGACGTCGACCCCCAGCACCTCGGCAGCGATCTGACACAGGACCGTATCGCCGCCGGTCCCGATGTCGGCCGCGCCCACCATCAGATTGAACGAGCCATCCTCGTTGATCTTGATCGTGGCGGTTGCGGTATCGATGTTGGCCACCCCGCTCCCCTGGGACAGGCAAGCCATGCCCACACCTCGCTTGATGGTGTCCTGTCTCCGATTCAGTTCGTCGAACCGGTTCCGTTTCTCGTGCCAGCCGATCGCCTGGGCACCTCGCTCTATGCATTCCTGGAGCCCGCAGCTCCTTATCGTCCAATCTCCCTGTGCCTGGGTCTCCACTTCGTAGATCAGTGGGGAGAGCTGGTCCATGTCGCCCTCCCGGATCGTGTTTTTGAGCCGGAACTCGAGCGGGTCCATGCCGATCGCTTTGGCAACTTCATCCATCTGACATTCGATCGCAAACGCCCCCTGCGGCGTTCCGTAACCACGCATTGCTCCGGAGATCGGCAGGTTGGTGTAGACGGCGTCGAACTTGAACCGGGTGTTGGGGCAGGGATAGCGAGGCAGGTTCTTGTTCCCGGTGTTGGTGGGGACGGTCGGACTGTGGGAGCCGTAGGCGCCGGCGTTCACGATCGCCTCCATCTGGTTGGCAGTGATCGTGCCGTCCCGGTTCACCCCAGTCTTCATCCGGATCATCATCGGGTGCCGGGTGCGGGCGCAGGTGAGATCCTCCTCACGGTCCAGCTCCAATCGAACCGGCCGATGGGTGGCGACCGTCAGCGCAGCGCAGATGTCTTCGACGACCATCTCCTGCTTGCCTCCGAATCCCCCGCCGATCCGCGGCTTGATCACCCGGATCCGGCTGATCGGCATGCCTAACACCTGGGCGAGCTGACGGCGCACGTGGAACGGCACCTGGCTGCTGCAGATCACCACCAACCGGTCGTCCTCGTCGAAGTAGCTGATGGTGATGTGAAGTTCCATTTGGGCATGCTGAACATGCGGAACCTGATATTCGTTTTCCACCACCACGTCGGCCTCGGCGAATCCCTGCTCCACATCGCCGATCTCGACATCAACGTGTGCACATATGTTCCTTTCGGGATCGTGGATGCGGACGCTGTCCTTTTCATCGTGGATGACCGGTGCCCCCGGCTGCATCGCCTCAATAGGATCGAAGACGGCCGGCAGGATCTCGTAATCAACCTCGATCAGGTTGCACGCCTCCTCGGCGATCTCCAGGGTCTCGGCGGCGACTGCAGCGACCCGATCTCCGATGTAACGAACTTTGTCATCGAGCAGGAAGTAATCCCAAGGGGACGGCTCAGGATGGTCCTGGCCGGCTCGGGTGTAGGCGACGCGGTCGAACAGCCCGGCACGTCGGCCGATCGGACCCGGCGATTGTGGGACATCTTTGTGGGTGAGCACCGCATGAACTCCGTCGAGCGCCTCGGCCGCCCGAGTGTCGATCCGCTTGATCCGAGCATGGGGATAGGGGCTGCCCAGGATCTTCGCATGGAGCATGCCGGGCAGTGATGGTGAAAAGTCGTCGGTGAACGCGGGCGCACCAACGACCAGTTTCCTGCCATCGACACGCCGGACGTTCCGACCCACGACCTTGAAGCGGTGTTCTGATCGATCTTGGGTTGTACTCCGACTCATGAACCTCCTCCCCCTCTCATGACCTGGGCGGCGGCGAGCACCGCCTGGACCGGTTTCTCATAGCCGGTACAGCGGCACAGGTTGCCGCCCAACACCTCGCGTACCTGCCCCTCGCGCGGATTCGGATTCTCATCGAGGAGGACTTTGGCCGACAGGATCATCCCCGGGATGCAGAAACCACATTGGACCGCCCCTTGCTCCAGAAACTGCTCCTGTAACGGATGGAGTCGGTTCTCCGATGCCAATCCTTCGATCGTCACGATCTCCTTGCCATTGGCTTGGGCGGCGAGCATCAGGCAGCAGTTGATCGCTTGGCCGTCAAGGATGATGGTGCAGGTTCCGCAATCTCCGGTCCGGCATCCGACCTTGACACTGAGATACCCCGCCTGTCTTAGCACATCGACGAGCAGATCGCCCGGTGAGATCTCGAACTTCTGCTCTGCTCCGTTGACACGAACGAGGAGTTCCACGTTAGCCACCTCTTTCACGTGCGATAGACTGGGTCAGAGCCCGTCGGGTGAGCGTCTCGCTCATCTTGCGTCGATAGTCGGCGCTCGCCCGATGATCGGTAATCGGCTGAACGGCCTCGGCGGTGAGTTCAGACGCCTGTTGGATGTTCTCGGCGGTCAGGGGTTTCCCTTCGAGAAAGCGCTCGGCCGCTTCGGCCCGCAACGGCGTAGGTGCGACCGCTCCTAGGGCGATTCGGACCCGTTTGCACAGGCCTTGCTCTGCTTCAAGCAAGGTCGCCACGTTGATGATCGCGATATCCCCCGGGGTTCGGGCGATCTTCAGGTACTGACCTTGTGCCTCCGGCGCTGGAACTGGGACGATGATCTCCTCGAGCAAGTCGCTTCCCAAGACCGTCTCTCGAACACCGGTGAAGAACCGCTTCAGCGAGAGAATTCGTTCCTCCTTCCCCCGGATTCGTACCTGGGCACCTAACGCCAGGAACGGCACGGGGATATCGGCCGAGGGCACCGCGTTAGCTATATTCCCACCGATCGTGGCCATGTTCCGAATCTGGATCGAGGCGAAGTTGACCGCACACTGATACAGGATGCCATCGGCCAGCTCGTGTGCCAACTCCGACCGCTCCAGGTCGCTCAACGTGGCCGTTGCCCCAAACCGGATCTCATCGCCTTCCTGACGAATGTAGTTCAGGTCCAACGCCTTCAGGTCGATGACGAAGTCAAGGTCTCGGTCTTCCAAGAGCAGATCGGTGCCCCCGGCGACATACGCCCCGCGTTTCGGGTTGCTGTGCATGATCTCGACCGCCTCCTCGATCGATCGTGGGACGATGAACTCCTTGACCCTCATCCTGTCTCTCACGTCTCACTTTCCGATAGGGGTGATTTAGACTTAGACCATATTAAGAAATGCGCCGGAAAGGTGTCAAATTCAAGTTCAATAACAACCTGCATGAAGCGGGAAAGTGAGCTAACCGGCCCGGAGTTCCTCCCAAAACGGTCCCAGGTCCGTCATCGGACGTCCGTCCCCATCATGGATCGGACGGGTCGCCGGGGCTCTCTGGAGGTAGTTGGAGATCCGCGTGCTGATCCGCTGCTCGTAAGTCGAGGCGGTCTCGTTTTGAAGCAGCACACCGATGGGAATACGGTTGCCCCATTCAGTTGCCTTGCTCAGGAACCGGCCGCACTTCATCTCGATCTCCGCCTCGTCCATCCCGGTTTCGATGAGCGGATTGTAATCGGTCTCCTCCAGCCGGTAGACCCGCGGGATCGGCTTGCCTGCCTCGTCAAGACGGTCCTCCCCGCCGTACCACGCTTTGGTGTTAATGTTGTTGTAAGTGGGACAGGGTTGGAGCACGTTGATATAGGTGAGGCCTGGGTGCTCGATCCCCTGGCGGATCAGATCCTTGAGATGCCGGACATCGTAGGCGTAGCCCCGAGCGATGAATGTGTAGCCCGATGCCAGTGCCAGGAGCAGCGAGTTAACGGCATTGTTGATGTTCGGTTGGGGCAGGCTCTTCGTCTGAGTCCCCAGCTTCAGGGTCGGTGAGGCCTGACCCTTGGTCAGTCCGTAGACCCCGTTGTCGAAAACGATGTAGGTGATATCCAGGTTTCGTCGGCCGGCGCTGACGAAATGCCCGGCGCCGATCCCCAACCCGTCGCCATCCCCGCCGACCGCGATCACCTTAAGCTGCGGGTTTGCCAACTTTGCCCCGGTCGCATAAGGCAGCACCCGCCCGTGAAGCGTATGGACTCCGTAGGTGTTCACGTAGTGGGTCGTCTTTCCCGAGCAGCCGATCCCGGAGAAGACCGCCACCCGATGCGGCTCGAGCTGCATCTCTGTCAGGGTCATGTGCACCGAGTTCAGAATGCCGAAGTCCCCACATCCGGCGCACCAGTCGTTGTGGACCTCTGTTTGGTAGTCGGTCACCTTTAACTTCAACGCCATCGGGTCATACCTCCTTCTTGTGTTCACACCCCGCGGCTCAACACGATTCGCTCCGGCGCATCGCCCGACAGGATCATTTGCAACGCCTCGTAGAGCTCATCGCTGGAGATCGGCCGGCCGTTGTACTTCACGACCTGATAGTTCATCGTGATCCCGGTCTTCTCCCGTACCCATCCGGCAAACTGGGCCGAGAGGTTCATCTCGATTCCGATCCGCCGCTTCGCCGACCCGAGGATCTCTCGGATGTCGTCGGCGGGCAGCGGTGACAGGAGTCGCACCTGGAGGAAGCGAAGTCGATGGCCCTCCTCGCTGAGCCGTTCCATCGCCTCCAGGATCGCTCCTTTCGTCGATCCCCAGCTCAGGATGATCGTCTCGGCCTCCGGATCCCCGAATAGGTTCCACTTCTCTTCGGACGGGATCTCGACGGCAGCCGTTTCCAGCTTTCGGTTGCGTTTCTCCATCATCCGGGACCGTAGGGTCGGATTCTCGGTGATGTGGCCCCGTTCGTCGTGCTCGTCGCCGGTGTTCCAGAAGATTCCACCCCGCGTTCCCGGAATTGTCCGCGGTGAGACGCCGGTCTCGGTGAACCGGAACCGTCGGTACTCATCTTCATTCTCTAACTCTGCTTCGGAAAGCAGCTGACCTCGCTCAATTCGCACGTCGTCCGTGTTGAAGATGGGATAGGTCTGGGTGGTGCTGGCGAGCGCTTTGTCGATCAGATGAATCGTCGGAGTCTGATAACGCTCGGCATAGTTGAAGACTTGGGCGGCATCGTAGAAGCATTCCTCTAAGTCTCCGGAGGCGAGGATGATCCGCGGGAACTCGCCGTGACCGGCGTGGAGGGCAAATCGCAGATCTCCCTGCTCGTGACGCGTCGGTAGGCCGGTGCTCGGTCCGCCGCGCTGGTACAGGGTGACGACCACCGGCACCTCATTCATCCCGGCCCACCCCAACCCTTCGGCCATCAGGGAGAAGCCGGGCCCTGAGGTTGAGGTCGCTGCCCGAGCACCGATCAGGGCGGCACTGGTTGCCATGGTAATCGCGGCGATCTCATCCTCGGTCTGCACCACCAGGATCGATCCCTGCTCTTGATCCCCGTTCAGTGGGAACGTCGGATGGGCTTCAAGGTATACGCTCTCATCGGTCGCCGGGCTGATCGGGTAGTAGCTCTGGAATGAGCAGCCGGCCAGGATCTTCCCCAGGGCGACCGCCTGGTTGCCGTTCAGGTAGACCTGCGGTTCATCGGTTTCGATCGGCTCCAGGCAGTAGGGAAAGTCGTCACTCGGGTCCAGCTCCTCGGAAGCGTATTCGTAGGTGATCCGGGACGCCTGGACGTTCATGTCGATCACCTTCTGCTTGCCCCGGAAGACATCGGCCAGCGCCTTCTCCAGGAACCCGATATCATAGCCGAGCAGGCGGCAGGAGGCGGCCACGGCCAGCGTGTTGATCACCTTCCTCAAAATGATGAATGAGACACCGCCGAGCGCTTCGCTCAGCTGATTGAGGAGTTCATCATAAGGGATGGGAAAGCATCGGATGCCGCGTTGCTTGGCGTCCTCCAGCATCCTCCCCACGGTCTTATCCAACTTTCGCTCCTCCAGGTAAGCGCCCAAAGTCGCCTGAGCATGTGCTTCCAGGGTGGGAATCTTCTCCAGTGGAGTGTCGGTCAGCTTGGGGTCGTAGATGATTCCCCCCTCGGGGACAACATCGCGTGCGTGACGGACGACGGTTTCGGCATCGAAGCTGACGAGCAGGTCGATCCGGTCGGTGGGGGAGTGCATCGGTC
>JBHIAT010000141.1:0-9174 GCA_046758705.1 Bipolaricaulia bacterium | reverse complement strand
ACCTTCTGTCTATTTCAGGGTATCGGTATGTCATAATTCACATCACGGGTTTATTGTTATAATTGATCCCAGAAGGTATCCAAAAAATTGCGGAGGCAAGCGCATGAAAGATCAACAAAATGCGAGAAAGAGCGACAGTAGCAAAATCTCAACTTGGTTTCTGGGTCCTAAGGCGGAGAATGCAAGTCTCGAAGAGAAAATGATTCTCCACATCCTCCGAGATTACTACTACTGGAGACGGAACTACTATCCATCAGACAGCATCTTGGTCACTGAGCAAATGCGTCGCGAGCACTTGGACTGGCATGACACGCTTGCTCAACAGATCAACGAAATGCTGGCCCGTCTCAAGAGGCACTTTCCGTTCTACAGCCCAAGATATATAGGGCACATGCTGTCCGATCAGACGATTCCTTCGATGCTGGGCTACTTTGCTGGCATGCTCTATAATCCGAACAATGTGACACCAGAAGCTGCTCCAGTAACGGTCGAGTGGGAGCTTGAGGTCGCTTCGAGTATACTTGAAATGCTGGGGTATAATCCTCCTCCACAGAAATCAGCTCAGGCAAGCTCAAGACAAGAGTTTGGTTGGGCGCACATCACAAGCGGTGGAACCATCGCTAACCTGGAAGCCCTTTGGGTAGCCCGCAATATCCGCTACTTTCCGGTTGCTGTTAAACAGGTCATCCAGGAGCTGGGGTTCGATTTGAAAGTCAAACTCCCTGGAAGCGCTCATAGGCAGTCCTTGGGTAACCTCGATGACTATCAGTGCCTGTTGTTAAAACCAAATGAGACGATCTACATGCTGGCTGGGTATGTCGATGCGCTGAGACGCCATCTCGATATAACTCCTGAGGAGGCCTCGAGCAAAGCCTGGGAACTCCTTGAGCGTTCTCCTTTAAGCGTTACCCACAACGGAATCTTCTCCAAGAAGTTAGCAGAGTGGCCACCTGTCATCTTTGTATCGGGTGCTGTCCACTACAGCCTCGAAAAGGTCGCGGATCTGCTCGGGATCGGCAAGGGCAATATGGTACTCGTGGATACGGACAATCGGTTTAGGTTGGACGTGCGGGACCTGGAGCACAAGATTAGGATTGCACTACAGAACCATCAGTTCCCGCTTGCGGTGATCGCGACGGTCGGTACTACGGAAGAGGGTGCGGTCGACCCGGTCCATCAGATTCATGACCTGCGCCTCAAGCTTGAAGATGAGCTGGGGATAAGCTTTTGGTTGCATATTGACGCAGCGTGGGGCGGTTACATCCGGTCGCTGTTTGTCCCTGACAGCGGTGGATCGAGCCTTCATGATCGGGTTGAGGCACTTGCCGAGTTCGTCAGCCGCGATCTGGAGATTCGCGATGGCAATTATCGGCGCCGTGTTAAGCTCCGCTGGGGAGACTATGATGTTCACAGTGCATTCCTTGCATTTCCCCAGGCGGAATCTATTGTAGTAGACCCACACAAGCTGGGATACATTCCGTATCCCTGCGGTGTCGTCGCTTTTCGAAATGATCGTGTTCGGCATTTTATTACGCAAATTGCTCCCTATATCACGGTCATTAGAGAAGAGAACGTCGAGGTGCAGGTGCATGAGCCACCTTCAACCGTCGGTCCTTTCATACTCGAGGGGTCCAAACCTGGGGCGACCGCGGCAAGTTGTTGGCTGTCACATAAGCTCATACCCCCGCGCATTGAAGGCTACGGTGAGATCGTACGTTCTTCGTTATTGGCTGCGAGGGAATTGTTTACGCGGTTAGTGAATTGGGAACATGTATGTAAGGCGAACTGGACCGATACACAATACCGGTTCTTCCCGATCACGGACACGCCTCCGGATACAAACATCCTGTGCTTCCTGGTCAAGGAAAAGACGACTCGCTCACTGAAGAGAACGAACCGCCTCAATGAGCTGATCTACAAACGCTTTACCATTCAAGCCGAGCTTGGAGAACGCGATTATAGCTATGCTCAGCCCTTCTTTCTTTCTCGGACTCGGTTTCACGCTCCGAACTATGCTCGGAAATCTATCGCGGATCTTTTTAAGCGAGCCGACATCCGGATGGACGAATACGAGAAGGAAGGCCTTTTTGTGTTGAGGGCTACCGTCATGACCCCCTATATCACCTTTGCAGCGGAGTGCGGACATACAAAAGACTACCTTGCAGAGTTTGTAGAAACACTCGCTAAAGTGGCGGAGGACGTGATTTCAGAGCTGAATGATTCTTACCCGGATTGAGTGTTGATTCAGAGAAGGCGTTGCGGCAAAATGAAGGAAGTCTGGTCTGACCAGGTGTCATGCTAGAAGCCCGTTATCATCTGAAGATCGCGAGCGGTGAGAGGTTGACAACCGCAAGGCAAGCCCGATAAGCTGAAGCAACATAGGAGTCATAGGTAAAGGCTCGGGAGGGAAGATGAGCAATTCACCGTTGACCTACGTCTTCCACAGCGTCGCACAGGAGCGAATCGATGAGATCCTTCAACGGATGCCCGATGAGGAGATCAACCGTGAGGTTGCCGACACCTTCAAGATCCTTGGCAATCTCACCCGGATCAAGCTGCTCTACCTCCTCTCCCAAGAGGAGCTCTGCGTCCACGACCTCTCCACCGCCTTGGGGATCTCCCAATCGGCCGTCTCCCACCAACTGAAGATCCTGCGGGCGATGCGTCTGGTCAAGAACCGTCGGGAGGGACGGTCCGTCTATTACAGCCTCGATGACGACCACGTCATCAACCTGTTCGAACAGTGTCTGGACCATGCCACCCACCGACACTCCTGATCGACTGACGGCCGTTGTTGCAATCCCGCATTCATTTCAATAACATGACATGATGTACTCATATTTCAGATCAGATATACAGAGGTATTTCAAATGTTAAGAGGGAAATGGAGAAAGATAGCGGTGATCGGTGTAGGGAAGATGGGAGACACGTTGGTGGACCGGTTACTCGCGAGCGATCTGGTCGCTCGGGAGGATCTGGCCGGCAGCACGGCTCATCAAGACAGTGTCGAGCGGGTCGCGGCACGTCACGGCATCGCGACCTACCTCGACAACGCAGAGATGGTTCGGGACCGGGAGATCATCCTGCTGGCGGTGGAGCCCCAGATGGTCGCCGGGGTCCTCGACGAGATCGCCGATGTGTTGAGCGAAGACCAATGGATCATCAGCATCGCCGCGGCGATCCGCACCCGGTTCATCGAGGATCGCCTCAAGATTCAGATCCCGGTCGTGCGCGCCATGCCGAACACCCCGATGTTGGTGAACGCCGGGATGACCGTCCTGTGCTCCGGCCGATATGCGAATGCAACCCATCTTGAGATCGCCCGGGAGATCTTCGGAGCTGTCGGTTTGGTCGAGACCATCGATCGAGAGGAGCTGATGGATGCGGTGACCGGTCTTTCGGGGAGCGGTCCTGCCTACACCTACATCATCATCGAATCGCTGGCCGAGGCCGGGGTGAAGGTCGGCCTGCCCCGGTCGCTGGCAACGACGCTCTCGGCTCAAGCGGTACTCGGGGGCGCCAAGCTGGTGCTGGAGACTGGAGAACACCCCGCCAAGCTCAAGGATGAGGTAACGACACCGGCCGGCATCACCGTCGACGGGCTGATGGAGTTGGAGGAGGGGGGACTGCGGGTGACGCTCATCAAAGCGGTCACTCGGGCAACCGAAAAGTCACAGGAAATCTCCAGATAGAGATAGGCAAGGGCGCCATTGCGCGACTACTTTGACGACCCTTTTCTGAGAAGGATCTCCCATTCCAAGTCTGAGTGCTCTGAGACGTCAAGCATCTCGTGCCCCTGCATCTCGGCGCTCAGCGGGATATTCCTGGAGGCCGGCTTGTAATCGACGGTCACCTTGAGCACCTGGCCGACCTCCATCTCCTCCAGGGCGAGCTTCGTCTTGACGAACGTGTACGGGCAGACCTCACCCTTGAGGTCAAGTTCCCTATCCACCTTTACTTTCACTGACGACTCCACAGAACACTTCATAATCGATCAACTCCCTGATCTCCGGTCTCTCCCCGCAGACAGGGCAGCGCGGATCCCAGGCGATCCTCACTTCATCGAGCGTCATTCCCAGTGCATCATAGATAAGCAGACGGCCGGCGAGACTCTCTCCAATCCCCAACAGCAACTTCAGTACCTCGGTCGCCTGAATCGCGCCGATCAAACCCGGCAGAACCCCAAAGACACCGGCCTCAGCACAGTCCGGCACCGCTCCCGGCGGCGGTGGCTTTGGGAAGATACATCGGTAACATGGCCCAGCATCCCCCGGGAGGAAGACGCTCACCTGGCCCTCGAAGCGTAGCACGCTCCCGTAAACCAGCGGTTTTCCCAGAAGCATACAGGCATCGTTCACCAGATAGCGCGTCGGGAAGTTGTCCGAACCATCGACGATCACGTCGTACGCTTCGATGATCTCAAGGGCGTTCTCGGAACGGATCCGCTCCTTATAGGGTACGACTTGAACCTCCGCGTTGAGGGCGTTGAGCCTCTCCTGGGCCGAGGCCGTCTTGGCGACCCCGAGGTCGTCGGTCGTGTGGAGGATCTGTCGATGCAGGTTGCTGAGCTCCACCCGATCGAAGTCGACGATTCCCAGGGCGCCCACCCCGGCGGCAGCCAGGTAGTACAGGACTGGAGATCCCAACCCTCCAGCTCCGATCACCAGAACCTTGGAATCGAGCAGTCGTTCCTGACCGACGCCGCCGACCTCCTCCAGGATGATGTGCCGCGCATATCGTCGGATCTGCGCCTCGCTGAATCGGCTCATTGCGAGATAGTTTACCTCAGCCCCACCTGTGTTTCAACCTACAGGGAGATTTACATTGCCGACCTCACTTGGTTACAATGGTTCAAAGTTAAAGGAGGTCGTCTGGATGAACATCATCGTCATCCTATCGGACAGCCTGCGTCAGGACCATCTCGGTTGCTACGGCAATGATTGGATCGAAACACCGTATATCGATCGGCTGGCCGAGCGCTCGATTCGGTTCACCAATGCCTACCCGGAGGCGCTGCCCACCATCCCGATCCGGGCGTCGTTGTTCACCGGTCAACGGACCCTGCCGTTTCGACCCTGGAGGCCTCTGAACGAAGAAGATATCACCGCGGCCGAGATCTTCAAACGCCATAGCTACACCACCGTGATCATCGGTGACAACTATCACCTTTGTAAGCCGGGAATGAATTACCATAAGGGTTTCGATGCGTTCCAGTGGATCCGAGGTCAGGAGGGAGATGCGTTTCGAACCGCCACTGGGTCCCATAATCTCGACGACTACATCAAGCCGGAGATGCGCGACAGCCGGGTCGCTCAGGTGCTGCTTCCCCAGTACCTGAAGAACATCGAAGGCCGGGAGGACGAGACGGATTACTCCGCAGCTCAGGTGGCCCGCACGGCGATCACGTGGCTGGAAACCAACGATCAGGAACCGTTCTTCCTCTGGGTCGAGTTCTTCGATCCCCACGAGCCCTGGGACCCCCCACCTCCATTCGATAGGAGATACACCGATCCGAACTACCGCGGTAAAAAACTGATCCACCCGAAGTACGGCCCGGTCGACTGGATGACCGAGGAGGAGCTGAACTATGTCCGCGGCCTGTACGCCGGGGAGGTCAGCTTCGTCGACACGTGGGTCGGCAAACTGTTAGAGAAGATCGAGACGTTGGGACTGTATCAAAACTCGCTGATCGTCTTCCTCTCCGACCACGGCCACCCTCACGGCGACCATGGCTCGATTCTGAAGACCGCCGATAGCCTCTACAGTGAGCTCCTCAGGATCCCGATGTTGATTCACCTGCCCGGGGAAGAAGGTGCCGAAGAGAGCCGAGATGCCCTGATTCAGACCCACGATCTGCTGCCCACGTTGCTCGACTACGCCGGGCTCGGGGTCGAGGCCGAGGCGATGCATGGACGCAGCCTGCGACCGGTCATCGAGACGGGAGAGGGGGGTGACCTGCGAAACTACATCATCGTCGGATATCATGAGTCACCCCATCGTTGCGTTCGGGACAAAGAGTGGAGCTTCATCTTGCGTCCGGCCGGCCAGGAGAACGAGCTCTACAACTTAGTCAAGGATCCCAAGGAGCAGCACAATGTGATCCGAGATCACCCGGACACGGCCGAGGAACTGGCGGCTCAGCTCGGTCTCTACTTCTTCAATCCGTTGGCCTGGGAGGAGGCGATCTCGCTCCAGGAGCAGTATGAGATCTCCGGAACCCCGGGTGAGATCAAGGGGGCGGGCGCGCTGTTCCAAACGCTCACCAGGATGCAACACCGCTCCACCCAACCGAAGTGAGCGGTCATGGCTCAGCTGTTATATAATTAAGGTAGAAATTATTCGTTTGGTGGTGAGCGATGACACAGATCGATAGCTTTGAAAGCCGCGGTTCGTTGGTCGTTGGAGATCATAACTTCATGGTCTACCGGCTATCGGCTCTGGAGGAGGCCGGGATCGGAGAGGTCAGCCGTCTTCCCTTCTCTCTCAAGATCCTGCTAGAGAACCTGCTGCGCTACGAGGATGGGCACACGGTTCGGCGATCTGACATCGAGACGTTGGCCCGCTGGGATCCAGCCGAAAAAACCTCCCAGGATATGGCGTTCCATCCAGCGCGGGTGTTGCTCCAGGACTTCACCGGAGTCCCGGCGCTCGTCGACCTAGCCGCCATGCGGGATGCCATGGTGGAACTGGGGGGTGACCCTGGGAAGATCAACCCGATCCAACCGGCTGACTTGGTCATCGATCACTCCGTCCAGGTGGACGCGTTCGCAAGCCGATTCGCGTTCCAGAGGAACGCCGAGCGGGAGTTCGAGCGAAACCGGGAACGCTATAGTTTCTTGCGCTGGGGCCAGAAGGCGTTTCGGGACTTGCGCGTCGTCCCACCGGCCACCGGCATCGTCCATCAAGTGAACCTGGAGTACCTGGCGGACGTCGTCTTCGGGGCGGTGTTCGACGGGGAGCGATTCGCTTATCCTGATACGTTGGTGGGGACCGACTCCCATACCACCATGATAAACGGCCTCGGTGTCCTGGGGTGGGGGGTCGGCGGCATCGAGGCGGAAGCGGCGATGCTGGGCCAACCGATCTCCATGCAGATCCCTGAGGTGGTGGGGTTCCGACTGAAGGGCGAGTTGCCCGCGGGGACCACCGCTACCGACTTGGTGCTGACCGTCACCCAGATGTTGCGAGAGTACGGGGTCGTGGGAAAGTTCGTGGAGTTCTTCGGACCCGGGCTGGCGAGCTTGAGTTTGCCCGACCGGGCCACCATCGCCAACATGGCTCCGGAGTACGGAGCCACGGTGGGCTTCTTCCCGGTGGATCAGGAGGCACTGGACTACCTGCGGTTCACCGGACGGAGCGAGGCACAGGTGACGCTCGTCGAAGTCTATGCAAAGTTCCAAGGGCTGTTTCACACCGTAGAAACCCCGTCCCCGGTCTTCTCCGCCACCCTGGAGCTGGATTTGAGTACCGTCGAGCCCAGCCTGGCTGGCCCGAAGCGTCCCCAGGATCGAGTCCGCCTGCGCGAGTCCAAGGCGAACTTCAACGAGGCACTGCAGCGCATGAGGGAGGATGGGGTGTCGGATCGAGCCGTCTCGGTGACCATGCACGGTGATCGGTTCGAATTGCGAGACGGTGCGGTGGTCATCGCGGCGATCACCAGCTGTACCAACACGTCAAATCCAGCGGTCATGATCGCGGCCGGCCTGCTGGCCCGCAAGGCCGCCGAACGCGGTCTCACCCGTCGTCCGTGGGTCAAAACCAGCTTGGCCCCCGGCTCTAAGGTCGTCACCGACTACCTGCAGGAGTTGGATCTCATAGAACCTCTGGAGAGCCTGGGTTTTCACCTGGTGGGCTACGGCTGCACCACCTGCATCGGCAACTCCGGTCCCCTGCCGGACCCGGTGGCCCAAGCCATTGAAGCGGAGGACCTGGTTGCGGTCTCCGTGCTCTCTGGGAATCGGAACTTCGAGGCGCGAATTCACTCGTTGGTCAAGGCCAACTACCTGGCGTCACCGCCCCTGGTAGTGGTCTACGCCCTGGCCGGCCGGATGGACATCGATCTGTACAGTGAGCCCCTGGCTCACGACCCTCACGGGGATCCGGTCTATCTTCGGGATCTCTGGCCCAGCCCGGACGAGATCCGCGAAGCGATCCGATCGTCGGTCCGCTCCGAGATGTTCTCTAAGCAGTACGCTGCGGTCTTTGAGGGGGACGAACGCTGGCAGGATACGCCGGTTCCCGACGCAGATCTCTTCCCGTGGGATGCTGAATCGACCTACATCAAGCGCCCGTCATTCCTCGAGGGTTTGTCGGTCGAGTTGCCGCCGCTTGAGGAGATCCGGGGGGCCCGAGTCCTGGTCATGCTGGGGGACTCGGTGACCACTGATCACATCTCACCGGCTGGAGCGATCCCCGTCGAGGGTCCCGCCGGTCGATACCTGATCGAACAGGGGGTCGAGCCCAAGGATTTCAACTCGTTCGGGTCACGGCGGGGCAACCACGAGGTCATGATTCGGGGCACCTTCGGAAACGTGCGGCTGAAGAATCTGCTGGTCCCCGGGACCGAAGGGAACTGGACCGTCCATCATCCGACCGGCGAACAGATGTCAATCTACGATGCGGCCATGGCGTATCGTGACGCGGGCATCCCACTGATCGTATTGGCTGGTAAGGAGTACGGGACGGGATCGTCCCGGGACTGGGCGGCCAAGGGGACCACACTGCTAGGCGTTCAAGCTGTCCTGGCCGAGAGCTTTGAACGTATCCATCGCAGCAATCTGGTGGGGATAGGCGTTCTTCCCCTCCAGTTTCGTGACGGAGAGAACCGGGAAACCCTGAGTCTGGACGGGACAGAGACCTACGACATTGAAGGAATCTCCGCTGGGATCGAGCCGGGCCAGGAGCTCACCGTCCGGGCCACTCGAGACAACGGTTCGACCCAGCGGTTTCGTGTCGTTGTCCGAATTGACACCCTCGACGAGGCCCTCTACTACCAACATGGGGGCATCCTAAGTTACGTATTGAGACAGCGGCTGAAACAGTCCTGATTCTGTTGTAGAGTGACCCTTGGGCATTCTTTTATGAGGTCGCTCCCTCTGTGGTTTAGACAGTGTCTGTTAAACATCTATGAAAGCGCTGCTTTTGTCAAGCCCCCTTTCTTCAGCTCAATGGCTC
>JBHIAT010000140.1:0-9238 GCA_046758705.1 Bipolaricaulia bacterium | reverse complement strand
GCCGAGATCAAAGGTATCTCAATCGAGACGGTCGCGCAGGTCACGACCGAGAACGCCATCGGACTGTTCGGTTTGAATTCGGGAAAGGAGTCATAACTTCAGATGAGCAACATGCGGTTGGGCTGTCACTTATCGATCGCCGGCGGGGTCGATAAGGCGGTCGACGCGGCTGAGGCACTCGACATCAACGCGTTGCAGATCTTCTCGCACAGTTCACGAACTTGGAAGATGCGGGATCTGGCTGAGGGTGAGGCGGAGCGGTTCAAAAAGCGGCGTGTCGAGGCCGGAATCGAATATGGGGTCATCCACACGATCTACCTGATCAATCTCGCCTCACCGAACGATGAGCTCTATCGCCAATCGGTCGAGGCACTTGAGGCGGAGGTCAGGCGCGCCGGCGAACTCGGGATCGAAGCGGTCAACACCCACATTGGCGCCCACACCGGGAGCGGGCTCGAACAGGGCATCGAACAGGTCATCGCTGCCTTAAATGAGCTTACGGGAAACAAGCCCTTCGAAAAATATCCCGAGGTGCGGGTTCTGCTCGAGAACACAGCCGGTGCCGGGACGACGATCGGATCTCGGTTCGAGGAGATCGCACGGATTTTGGAGCGCGTGGTGGAACCGGATCGGTTCGGTGCCTGCTTTGACACCTGCCATGGCTTTACCTCGGGCTACGACATCCGCACCCAGGAGGGCGTGGAGGCAATGGTGGTTGCATGGGACCGGACGATCGGTCTCGAACGGCTGGAGTTGATCCATCTGAACGATTCGAAGCACCCGTTCAATTCGAACAAGGATCGACACGAGCACATCGGCGACGGCTATATCGGACTGGAGGGCTTCGGGTACCTGATCAACCATGCGAAGCTCAGGGACCGACCGTTCATCCTGGAGACACCGAAGCAGATCGGTGAGACCGACAAACTCGACTCGGAGGCTGACCGGATCAACTTGGATCAGGTAAGGAAGCTGATGGCTGACCGCTGAATGCTTATTTCAGACCGATTTAGTCGGAATTTGACACGGTCTCCAATCGGGTCTATAATTGGTTCAGAGCGGTGAATGCCAGTGGAAAGGGGCTGAGTTCTCTCCCCGGGATCATCTTAGCCGCCGGGGAGGGAAGCCGGTTCGGGAAGTCGAACAAGCTGCTCGTCCCATTTCGGGGGGAGCCGGTGATCCGCCATGTAGTGCGGGCTGTACTCTGTTCCAAGCTCGATCCGGTGATTCTGGTGACCGGCTACGAGTCCGAGCGGGCGGTCGCGGCCCTGGGAGAGTTTGCCCAGCACAGCAAGCTGCAGATCATCCATAATGAGCGATGGCGTTCCGGTCGAACGTCGTCGGTCAGAGCTGCGATCGACGTGCTTCCGGACGATGCGCCGGGGGCGGTCTTCCTTCAGGCGGATATGCCGCTCATGGACCGGGAGACGATCGATGCGGTCGTCGATGCGTTTCTTGCGCACCGGAAGCTCTGTTTCCCCGTCCATCAGGGACGCAAGGGCCATCCGACGGCGTTGCCCCGAGATCTGCTCTCCGAGCTGTACCAGCTTTGGGGCGATACCACCGGATTTGCCTTGGTAAACGTGCATTGGGATGAGGCGATCAAGCTTCGATTGAAGGATGAACGGACACAGTTCGATCTCGATACCGAGGTGGACTATCGGACGTTACACGATTGGGAGAAGGATCAGTCTGGTAATGAGGAGGATCTGAAATGAACCGCATGTTCAAAGATATCTGGGTAATATCCCGAGGCGGGGGAGAGCTGGTCTCGGGGGCGATTCGACGACTGGTCTGGGCCGGGTTCCCTACGGTCGTCCTGGAGCTGGAAAAGCCGTTGGCTGTCCGTCGACTGGTCGCGTTCGCCCAGGCGGTGTTCGCCGGCGAGTGTGAGGTCGAAGGGGTCCCAGGAAAGCGGGTCGAGACGGTGGATGAGGCGAAGCGGCTCGCGTTAAACGGGATTGTGCCGGTACTCGTCGACCCGGAGGGGAAGACGATCGACGAACTGAAGCCGACGGTCCTGCTTGACGGGCGGATGGCCAAGGAGCCGCTTGACACCCGAGTCGGCCAGGCTCCGATTGTGATCGCGCTCGGACCCGGAATCGAGGCCGGCGTCCACGCCGACGCGGTCATCGAGACGATCAGCGGCCCCGACGACGGACGGGCAATCTATGAGGGGATGGCAACCCCTGACACCGGTATCCCATGTGTCAGCTACGGCTTTCGAGCGGAACGGATGCTGAAGGCCCCGACCTCAGGCGTGTTCCAGGCGGAGAAGGAGATCGGCGATTGGGTCGAGCCGGAGGACGTGATCGGTTGGGTGGATGATGAGCCGGTCAAAGCCCAGATCTCCGGGATGCTGCGCGGGGTTCTGTATAGCGGCCTGAAGATCAAGGAAGGAACCAAGCTCGGCGATATCGACCACAAGGGAGAGACCGGTGACTGCAACCGGACCTCGGAGAAGGCCGATTCGGTCGGTGCCGGTGTCCTGGAGGTGGTCTTCCGACTCGGGATCGAACGTGGCATCTTCGCTCAGATTAGCGAACGAGCAAGCACCAGGTCGTGACATCGCATGACGATCTTCAAGCAGGTTAACCGGCTGTTAGAAGAATCAGGAGACCCGCTGGCCCTGGCGACGGTCGTCGCAGTCAGCGGCTCTACGCCACAGAAGGTCGGCGCCCGGATGATCGTGCGGCCGGATAAGTCAACGATCGGAACCGTCGGAGGCGGCAGCGTGGAGACGCTGACGACCCAGGAGGCGTTGCACACCCTGGAATCGGACCGTGCTCAGTTCAAGGCCTACGTCCTCGACCGGGGCGGCAACACCGGACATGAGTGCGGCGGCGCGATGGACATCTTTATCGATGTCATTCACGAGCCGCGCCCGCTGTTTGAAACCGTCGACGATCGAGTGGAACGGGGCCGGACGGTGGGGCTGGTCACGATCGTCTCCTCGGACCCCAGGATACTCGGGGCCTCGATGCTCGTCGAGCACGATGGCACAATCACCGGATCGCTTGGACTCGGGGACGAACGCTTGGAGGATCAGATCCGAGCAGATGCCCTCGACGCGGGGTCCCCATCGATCAGATCCTACCGGACCTCGAACGGGGAATTGAAAGCGTTCCTCGATGTGATCCCCGGAATCCCAGACCTGATTGTAGCCGGTGGGGGGCACGTGGGAAAACCTCTGATCGAGATCGGCCAGTTGATGGGGTTCAGGACCGTCCTCGTCGACGATCGGAAGGAGTTTGCCAACCGAGACAGGTTCCCGACGGCCGACGAGGTCATCTGCGACCGCTTCGACGATGCGTTTGCCCGCATGGAGCTTGGCGAGAGTGCCAACGTCATCGTCGTCACCCGCAACGGCACCCACGACCACCAGGTGTTAAAGGAGGTGCTCAAGTCGGAGGCCGGATACATTGGGTTCGTGGCCAGCTCGCTCAAAGGAAGGCGGGCGTTCGAGCGCCTGGCGAAGGAAGGGTTCACCGAGCTCGATTGGAGCCGGGTCTCTGTCCCCTGCGGTATCGACCTCGGCGATACCACCCCGGCGGAGATCGCGGTGAGCATCCTGGCCGAGATCGTCAATCTGAGAAAAGGGGGCTCGGGCAAACCACTCAGCGATTACAATCCACACAGGCTGGTGATTATCAAGGGCGTCGGGGAGCTCGGGATCGGGATCGCCCACCGGCTGCTCAACGCTGGCTATCATCCGTTGATCGTTGAGACGGCGGCGCTTTCCGAAGAGGAAGTAGAGATCGAAGAGGTCCGGGCTGTCAGTGTAAAAGATCCTGCGCAGGCGATCGCGGCACTGCTCGATGGAAAAATACCAGTTGCGGTCGATCCGGAGGGACAGTTCGCTCGGATTCTGGATTCCCAGGTGATCGTCGATACGCTGGGAGATAAGGGGACGAAGATCGACGACGCGCCGATCACCGTCGGAGTGGGGCCGGGGTTTGAGGCAGGGGTCGATGTTCACGCGGTCGTTGGGGCCGGCGGCCGTGTCGCTTACAGCGGGAGTCTGCCATCCGATGAGCACCGACTCAGCTCCGGGATCGAGATCGGGGAAGAGACCCGGACGACTGTGAAGACCCAGATTCGAACGGTGACCGATCGTGCCCGGGCGGTCGCCGGCGGCGTGCTCGAGGCCCTGCTGGCACTGTATAAGATTAGCTAATGGGCTCACCTCCATGATTTCGACCACATTCCCTTCTGTATCCTGGCAATAGATCAGATAATCCACTTCTGCAAACTGGTTGTTCACAGCGGCACTACGGGCATGTATACTAAGCTTACGATAGGAGATCGATCCTGATGTCTCTACGAGCGTTCAAATTGCCTGCCGATTTGCGTGTTGCCGTAAAGATTATCCCAGCTACGTTTCAATACCCTGAGAACGAGGCGTGGAGCGTGCAATCCGATGAGAAGGAAGAGTTCATCGATACGATGAACCGAGTGCGGCGCCTCTGGCCTGTTTTCGGGTTCGCTCAGTTGGTTTCTCCCGCGCTTCGCGATGTCTTTTTAGGTCATGTCTGGGAGGAGGATGGGCAGCCGGTTGGAATGATCAATTTCCAGCGACGAGGCACAACGGATACTTGGTATATCTCAAATGTCGGCGTCTTACCCAACTATCGGCGGCAGGGTATTGCACGCAAGTTGGTCCAGGTCAGCCTCGATTTGATCCGCGAACGCGGCGGCAAGATCGTTTTGCTGGACGTGATCGCAGGTAATCTCCCGGCTTATACCCTCTATGAACAACTGGGTTTCGAACACTTTAGTGGAAGTGTCAAGCTCAGCTACCAACCGGACAAGGCACCACCCAACCCCCCTTTGCCCGATGGCTACACCATCGCGCCGCTGAGTTTCTTCGACTGGCACACCCACTACGAACTGGAGCAGCGCATCACTCCGGCTGACATCCAAAAATACGAACCCGTCGAGGTGGGACGTTTCCGCCAGCCTAGGTTAATGCGCCCACTCCTGCCCCTTGTCCGGATCGCCAGTGGGACTCGAGCAAAAGAGATCACCATCCGTACCGCTAAACAGGGGCGGATCGTCGGTCAGGCCGGATATGAGGTCCGAGTCCGCCCCGGCGGTGTGAACCATATCGATATGAGATTAGATCCAGCCCATGAACAACTGGCTCCCTATCTGGTGCAGCATTTGTTAAACACTGCTCTACAATTGAGTCCGGGACGCCGGATAGAGTCTAAAGTTCCCCAGTGGCAAGCCCCAGTGATTGCGGCTGCCTATGGCGCAGGTTTTATGAAGCGCTACGAATTTCACAGAATGGGTATAGCTTTGTAACCACCCAACGTGGGTGTTGGGTGTAACGCTGGATGGTTTGCAATGCCCTAAGGTGCACGACGACGAGGGTGGCAGAGTTCCTCCAACACATTCAATAGAGGCGTAATCATTTCCTGCGAGCATTCCCCCATCAAGCAGATTTGTATCCAGTTGCGCTTGAGTAAATACTCGCTCTTGTAGCTCAGCAGATATCCCGCTTCTTCGAGTCGGTGCCCGACACGCTCCGAACTCATCGGGCTGGGGAGAGCGATGGTAATCACAGCGGGAGACGCGTGTGCATCAGGAGTGAGAATATGGAAGCCCAGTTCACGAAGTCTGGATCTTAGCCATACTGAAAGATCAACGATGTCATTGAATGGCCGCGTTGATTGAGATTGAAAACACTCCAGAGCTGTTTTCAATGCATAGAGGAGATTCGACGAAATCGTGAAAGGAATTCCGTTGTACGCAGCATAGAGACCGAGATCCAGATACCTGGGCAGTGTCTTCGGCGCGGGGAGGATTTTGTGGTTATAGAATACCATTGACAATCCTGGAAGCGCGCCTAAGCCTTTGCCACTAACACCGGAGGCAAGATAGACGCCACGTAAGTCTACGGGAACCGTGCCGATAGAACTGACACAGTCCATACAGAGCCGGATTTCTCTTTCAGCACAGACCTCTTTTAACATGGCCATGTCATTAAGAACATCGGTCGAGGTTTCGCAATGGACAGCCCATAACCATTCGATCTTAGGGTTTCGATCGATAATATGCTTGATGTTGTCACGATCGAACGTGGCACCCCAATCCACTTGACGGGTTTCGAACGACAATCCAAACCGAGTCGCGTGGTCTATCAGTCGATTGCCAAATTCGCCATTGCTCAGGATTAATCCGTGTCTCGAATTTAGAGACAACTGTGCTGCGGTGGCATCGTTCACCAGGGTACCGGAGCCCATGAGTATTTCAACATATCGCGAACCAACCAGTTGGCACAAAAGCCGCTTTGTGTGCTGAAAATCCTCTACGAATCTGTCAGATCGATGAGAAACGGGAACGTCACCAAACACTTGTCGAACCTCTCGGCTGATACCCACCGGTCCGGGCAGGAGGTTCACGTATGTCTGTACCACGGAAGGTGTCGGTGGAGAGCGAGAGAATCCCTTAGACCTTTCCTGTACCTCCTTAATGGCTTCAAGGGCCAGGTACATGGGTTGAAATCTTGCATCGGGTGTACCGACTAGCGGCCCGAACGGCACGCATCCGAGATGTTTGTACAGCTTCATCTGTCTTACTGTCCCCGAAGCGATCGCGAGATCATATCCTTGACTCTCACAGTACTGCACCAATCGCGCGATCAGCTCCTGGAGAATCCGACCGCGACGATGATCTCTCTCAACAGCAAGGAGACGGATTTCGCATATGGAACGTACCTGAGGCAAGTAGGAATCAAGATTTTCGAGTTTTTCGTCAAGTGAAAATGGGCGCTTGTCTCTAACGGCAGCCATACCAAGCAGTTGATCATCGCGCAAGCAAATGATATAGGTGTTCTCTTTGTGGAACTTGTCTACGAGCGTTTTGTTGGGGCTCGGTTTGTGTTGTGGAATCTCCTCTACGAAGGCTTTGTAGTTGAGTCTGTGGATTTGCTCAAACTCCCATTCCGCAGATGCAATTTTGAACGTGAGAGGTGAAGTTGACTCCATTACGCGATTTCTTTCCAAACCATAAACAGGTGGCTTAGTTTCTCTCTTCTGTCTGGCGACGTACCGCTCTAGAATCACACGGATATTCGTCCTGTGGGCAAACAGGATGAGAAGCACAAGCGCAGTTATTCCAAACACACTCGTTCGCGGACGTCCCATGACAGCAGCAACACCGGGAGTCAGAGCGACAACCACCAGACCACTTAGAGTGAATCGTCTCACTAGAGCCAACATGAGGCCGGCGAGCATGATCAGAACTATCACAAGCTGGTAGTCAAACACTAGCAATGCACCAAGCGCGGTTGCCAGTCCTTTCCCTCCCCGGAAGCCCAACTGAACAGGCCAGATGTGCCCCATCACGACAGCAGCCATTACAAGCATCACGCCCCACGGCTCGATCCCGAAGTAGAATGCAATCCCGACAGCAATCGCGCCTTTTGCAAGATCACCGAGAAGCGTGATGACAAACCCAGAAGCCCCGAATGTTCTGCCGACATTTCTGGCACCCACGCTCCCACTGCCAAGATTCCTTATGTCCTCACCAGTGCGAAAACGAACGAAGTAGTATCCCGTAGAGAAACAGCCCAATATGTAGCCGGCAAGTATTACAATAATTTCCTTACCGTAAAGCAATGAGAGCGCCTCTCTCCGATTATTTCAAATCGCTCATCCCCCGTGCTGTAGACAACTCACTGCACGAGGCTCAATATCAGGCTTAGGGTGTAGCTTATGCTTAGGCTTGGGGTGCGTTGCCGCGCACCTCAAGCCTGTTCCAGGACCGCTTTGATCATAGCCACGGTGTCATGCAGGTGTTCCACGGGGACCACCTGGGTGTCCTGTTCGATAGGAATTGAGAAAACGTAGCGGGATACCGCAGCCATGCTGTCGGCTTCGAGCAGCACATAGGCAACGTGATCCGGTGTGCACCAGACAAAGTAGTGTTGCTTGACGTTCAGTTCCTTGCCCAGCGTTTCGAGGTTCTCAAAAGCGTCAAGGACCTCAGGCATCCTCTCGCGGTGGTAGGCCGGACAGTTGTCCTCGGTATGGGTCATGGTGATATGGAAAAGCATAGATTTTCCTCCTTTTGGAATCGTATTGCTTAAACCCAATTATATCATGGAGGGAAAGGATGGGAAATGTCAAGTGGGTTGCTCAAGTCTCGTCTCGTCTCGACTTGACTTTGCCTGAAGCATTTATATATATATGAACAAGGGTATCTATGTCACACTCGCAAGGGGGTGATGGGTTGGATCAAAGAAGCAAACCGGGCTGAACCATAGACTTAAATAAGGAGGTTACTATGGCCAACAGGGTCAACAAGATGAGCCGGCGTATGTTCCTGAAGTACGCCGGGCTTACCGCTGGACTGGCGAGTTTGGGGCTGGGAGCGCCTCACGTCTTTGCACAGAGGCCAAGGATCCGCATCATCGCGTTCGCCCAAGGGTTTGCTTGGCCCGAACTGTTTGGGGAAAACGGCACGGAGAAGACCGCTCGACTCAAGGAGTTTGAGCAGAAGGAGGGGGTCGAGGTCCAGATCGAATGGGGTGATGAATCGACGGTCCGACAGAAGGTGTTAACGGATCTCATCGCTCGCACGGGACGATTCGACATCGTGCTTGTCGGCAGCGATGGCGGCGTCCAGACGTATGGTTCCGGTGGCTTCCTCGAGCCTTTGGATCCTCTCTTTGAGCGGAATCCCTCTGAGTACTTTGATCTCCAAGACCTCTACCCGCAGTTCCTCGATGCCAACCGGATGCCCGCGGGCGGCCCGCTCTTCGCCCTGCCGTATTACTCGTTCGGCGCGGGCATCATGTACCGCAAGGACCTGTTCGACCGGTACGGCTTGACGCCCCCGGAGACGACTGACGACCTGATGAACGTGCTGGAAGGCTTGAAGCAAGGTCTAGCCAGGGATGGCATGAGGAACGTCCATCCGGTCACGATGCGCGGCGCTCCTGGCGAGGAGCCGACGCTTGACCTGTCCGGTTTCGTCTACGCGTTCGCGGGGTTCCCTGCCTGGTTCGAAGGAGGACCGATCACCGCCACAGAACTGAGGGCGAGGAAGGCCAAGCCCATCTTCAATGAGGCCTTTAAACCCGGTTTTTCTGCGTTTGTGGACATCCTCAAGCAGTACGGTCCTTCAGGATCAGCGACACACACCTGGGTCGACATGATGAACCTGTATGCCGCCGGGAAGGCCGCGATCCTGATGCCGTCTGCGATCAACGCCTACGCGGCGATAGGGT
>JBHIAT010000139.1:0-9300 GCA_046758705.1 Bipolaricaulia bacterium | reverse complement strand
CGATTCCGGTCCAACCGAACTGACTAAGGGGGTGATTGTGATGTACTGAATTTGAGTCGTTAGTGACGGGTTAAGGTTAAAACCCGCACATGGGGTTAACTACTTTCCTTTTCTTCTAATTCTTGCATTATCTCATCGAATGCCCAAAAGATCTCGTTCACAAGCTTTTGTGTAGTAGACGCGAATGCAAGTCGATCAAGGTTTGGTCTGGTGAACAGCAACGTAACAGTCAGTTGATTGATTGACAAAGCTGTGTTCTGACCAGGTTCTCCTAATCCGAAAATGCTTGGGCCTGCTACAAGCAATCTGGTATCTCCTGGGGGTGAGCCAAGGCGGAAGGCAGCACTTTTTGAGCCTGCATGAATATTGATGTTTGCCAATTGATAAAAGGGGCGTAAATGCTGAATGCCTATCTCCTGCTCGATTTGTTTAAAGGTTGGTTTTTCTTTGCCTAGTACTTCAGCTGCCCAACCATAGGTGTGTCTAAAAGCAACACCAAAACGTTCTATCATCTTGTCACGTCTAGACTTAATCTCATCGATTTCTTCTTGTGAAAGAGGTGAGTATCCAAGAACGGCACAGTGTTCTTGGTATTTTGAAACTCTTTTATAATCAATAACAGCAGCATGGCAGAGATAGCGTTCCGCTACATCATTACCATACTTATTGATGAATTGAGCCACGACAGTAATTTCATGCAATGTCCGCCACCTTGCATGAGCACCATCGGCAAACCCATTTCTAAGCAGGGTTAAGATCTCAGAGCCTACTTGACAACCACGAGCATGTAAACGAGTAAGCACCTCAAATACAAGATCATTTTCTTGAGAAGCAATAGGACGAAAATGCTCGTTGAAGTCAGCTCCAGCTTCCAAAGAAACACCCAGTAGCATTTCAAGCAAATCGAGGGGTTTGCTCCATATCTCGTGAACACGGTCTGCGAATTGCAAGCGCATATCTTTCTGTTGTTTCAACAGAGTTGGAGCTTGAGATTTCCGTGCATCAAGAAGAGAATCGGAAATCTTAGATAAAATTTCAGATATTGCCTTCGCAAAAACATCCTGGATCACATTTTCTAGTTCATCAATTTCTTCTAGTCTCTCAAAATCCAGAACTATCTTGTCTAGGTCACTTCCGGTTCTTTCAAGTTGCCTTTTCTGTGCATCAGTTAGGTTGATACTGAGTTTATCAAGCTCTTCTCCCTGTAATTGTTGCTTCAAGTGGTTTTTTTGTTCTTCACTTAAGATAATTCCGAACGCACCTAATTTATCCTCAATTAGTCGAAGTCCTAATTCTTCAGGTTTTAGTACGTTTTCTAAAGTATTAAAGGCGAGATTGTTTAAGTAATTCATTTTTCTATCTAATTTCTCATCAGATGTTTTAGACAAAAGCTGTACAGTACGGTTAGGCTATCGAATGGAGTATTGGCCGTCAATTCACGTTTTACCAGCTGTACGCTTCTCTAACCAGCGCTTGAATGAGGCTTGACTCTCTCCTGACGGTTTGCCGAATACCAAATTCTCCACACTGATGTCTTCGTCAAGATCTGGCCAATGAATGCCTTCACCTTCCCCTATGAAACGCCAGTTGTTGCGTTCCTCGGACGTACCATGCAACAGCCGCGGGTACCAAGCAAGCGGTACCGAAATGGCACGGCCATCACTTAACTCGACTGTGAGCGTGTCTTCCGTCACAGTGACGCCTCGAGTGCTGGTTATATGTACGATCTCACTCTTCGAAGTATTCATCCCAACTCCTTCGCAATTGCTCCTGGTGCTTCTCTACAAGCTTCCGAAGGCGATTGAGTTCCTTACTGCTAAACCCTCTACTCTTCTGCAACCTGACAGGGTCGAGCCAAAATTTCGCTACATTGTCATCTCCCTCCACATGGATATGGGGAGGTTCATCACGGTCACCGGCATAGAAAAAGAATCTATAAGGCCCTATCCGCAGTACCGTTGGCACAGAACATTTCCCGTCTTTCCCATGTTATATCAGTATAGCAAAATATACGAATGTATCCCATAAAATCAATGACCCTGGACCAGTGACTTAGATCTTAGCCCTAATTGACGATCGCATAACCGCTCAGGGAAACGACGACCCCGAGCACGATCAGATCAGCGACGGTGAACCGCAACGGGTAGAGTTGGGTGCGCTCCCGGCGACTGGTGTAGCAGCGCACCTCCATCGCCAGTGCCAGATCCTCGGCCCGCTTGAGTGAGTTGCGCATCAATGGGACGACGATCGGAACGATCTTCTTCAGACGTTCGACCAGTCTCCCGCTCCTGAAATCCATCCCCCGAGACTTCTGGGCCTCGACGATGCTCTCCCCCTCCTCCAGGATCTCCGGGATGAATCGCATCGCGATGCTGATGGCGAGCGCCAGCTCACGGACCGGGAGCCGAAGCCGAGCGAGCGGTCTCAGCAGGCGCTCCAGGCCGTCAGCCAGCCCGACCGATTCGGTCGTGAACCCGAGCAGCGCACTGAAGATCGCCAGGAAGATCAACCGGCTGGCCAGCAGGCTGCCGAACTCGAACCCGGCCTCGCTGATCCGGATCGGGCCGACGGAGACGAGTGGCTCGCCCGGCGTGAAGAACAGCTGGAGCAGGAAGGTAAGCGTGATAATCGTCATCAGCGGATAGATGCCGCGCAGGATCCGGCGGAAACCGATCCTGGAGAGCCATATGCTCGTTATCACCGCGATCGTCAGCGCCAGATACGCCGGCCAATTTTCGATGAAAAAGACCGAGATCATCAGGGCCAGGGTCGATAGGATCTTAGTGCGCGGGTCGAGCCGGTGGATGAATGAATCCCGGTCGATGTACTTCCCCCATTTCAACCTCATCGTTGTCCCCATTCTACCGGCCCCGTCCGGAACGGACAAGCGAGGATCTGTCACGGCCAGGTTGAATCGAACCGATGCTTCGCCCTATAATGAAATTGATCTGCGATGCGTAGGCTCGTCAAATGGATCCTGATCGGACCGATTAAACTGTACCAGCTGGCCGTCTCGCCGTTCACACCGCCGTGTTGTCGGTTCTACCCGAGCTGTTCTGAGTACGCGGTCCAGGCGATCGACAAACACGGTGCACTCAAGGGCGGATGGTTGGCGGTCAAGCGGGTGGGTAAGTGCCATCCGCTCCACTCAGGTGGCTACGATCCCGTCCCCTAGGTGATGCCTAACATCACAGCGAAGCAGACCAGGAAGATCTACACGATCATTGGTCTGGAGATTCACGCCCAGCTGCTAACCCGTACCAAGATCTTCTGCGGTTGCAACACCGATTATCTGAACGCAGCACCCAACGCAAATACCTGCGCTGTGTGTCTGGGGATGCCTGGAGCGTTGCCGGTCCTCAACACCCAGGCGGTCGATTATGCATTGACGGGGGCGCTGGCACTGAACTGTACCATCCTGAAGCGCTCTAAGTTCGACCGAAAGAACTACTTCTACCCGGATCTCCCCAAGGGCTATCAGATCTCGCAGTACGACGAGCCACTGGCCGTCGATGGCCATTTGGAGCTGGAGATGAAACGGGACGGGGAGGTTGAGTTCAAGCGCGTCGGGATCCAGCGGGTCCATTTGGAGGAAGACACCGGCAAGCTGATCCATAACGAGGACGACAGCAGTTCCGTCGATCTCAACCGGGCCGGGGTGCCGCTCATCGAGATCGTCACCGCGCCCGAGCTCATCTCCCCCAGGGAGGCCGTCGAGTTCATGCGGGAACTGCGCCGCATCCTCCGATATCTGGGGGTCTCTGACGGCAATATGGAGGCCGGGTCGCTGCGCTGTGACGCTAACATCTCGATCAGCCTGGAGCCGGGCCAGTTGGGCACGAAGACCGAGATCAAGAACATGAACTCGTTTAAGGCGGTCGAGCAGGCGCTCGCGTTCGAACGGGAGCGCCAGCGGCGCGTGCTGGAGGCGGGCGGGACGGTGGTGCAGCAGACGATGCACTGGAACGCTGACACCGGACGGGCGGAAGTGGGACGCGTCAAGGAGACGGCCGACGATTACCGTTACTTCCCCGAGCCCGATCTCGTCCCCGTGAAGATCGATGAAGCTCACATCGCGCGCCTCAGGGAGACGCTTTCCGAACTCCCTGCCGAGAAACGGGCGCGCTGGCGGACCACCTACCGAGTTCCCGATTACGACATCAAGGTGCTGACCGAGGAACAGGCGCTGGCCGACTACTTCGAGGCGGTCGTCCGGAGGTTCGACCGGCCGAAGGTCGTCAGCAACTGGATGATGTCGGAGCTGCTGCGGTTGCTCAAAGAGGGTGAAGGTGAAGGAAAAGGAGAAGGGATCCCGATGGAGCCCACTGAGTTCGCTGAGCTGTTAGAGCTGGTCGAGGCCGGCCAGATCAACCGGAATACCGGGAAGACGGTCCTCGAGGAGGCGTTCAAGACCGGGAAGCGACCGAAGACGATCGTTGAGGAACAGGGGTTGGCGCAAATCTCCGATGAAGCGGCTCTGGAGGTGATCGTCTCCGAGGTGCTGGAGGCAAACCCGGAGGCGGTGGCCGACTATCGGTCCGGCAACGAAAAGGTTTTCGGTTTTCTCGTTGGGCAGGTGATGAAGAGAACCAGGGGCCAAGCCAACCCCAAGATAGCAAGCCAGCTTCTGAGAGAGAGATTAGGCTGATCGACATCAGATATAGGTGGATCGCTTTATGGGGACGGGTCATGATGCGTCAATGTGACAGCAGCGAGTTTGAGACCATCTACTCGATTATCAATGACGCCGCTCAAGCGTACAAAGGAGTTATCCCTGACGACTGTTGGAAAGAACCTTACATGGCTAAAGATGAACTCCGACATGAGACGGATGAGGGTGTCGTGTTCTGGGGATATGAAGAAGATGGCGAACTGGTAGGTGCGATGGGCATTCAACACGTTCAAGATGTGACCCTTATCAGGCACGCCTATGTTCGCACGGCCAAACGCAATCAGGGCATAGGAGGAAAATTGCTGTCCTCTCTTCGTGAGCAGGCGGCTCGTCCGATCTTAGTCGGCACTTGGGCGGATGCCGTTTGGGCAATTCGTTTCTATGAAAAACATGGGTTTCGATTGGTTTCCCCGGAAGAGAAGGATCGGTTGCTGAGAAAATACTGGTCGATCCCCGAACGTCAGATCGAAACCTCTGTGGTTTTAGCGGATCAGAAGTGGTTCGATGCTCGTCAATAGGGGGCGTGGATCAAGAATCCCACAGCTAAAACCATTGGGGAAGGCCCTGATCCAGTGGATTTCTAGTTTAACGCAACGGCAATGAGCAGCCATCTGTTATCCTAGATCTGGAATGCCCTTCCCATCAAAAACTGATTCATCAACTCCCTTCCTCACAGCCTCGACATTGCTATAATGATGTGCCATAATTTTGTACAATCTAATGGCTAACTGGAGGTCAGCATGGCTACCAGGATCACGAACGTAAGCGAGGCCCGGGAACACTTGACGGAACTGGTACGAAATCTGGACGATCCTATTTATATCACCGTCTACGGAAAGCCCCAAGCCGTGATAGTACGCTACGACATCTACGAATCGCTGCTGGAGAAGATCGAGGAGCTGGAGGACAGCTTGGACGTTCTGACCCGGCGCAACGAACCGGATACCGCCTGGGAAGAACTTGAGACAGAAAGGGGTTCATGATAAGAGATGAGGGTGGTGATCATCTTGGCGAGAGGTCAACGGGTAAGAGTGAGATTACAGTCGCTCATTTTCTGGCTCATTTTCATTGCCGCTCCGATCATCGTTGGTGATGGCTACGCTTTTCAGGCGGATGAGCAGCAGGGTCTCTGGAACACTCATTCTTTCATGCCTACGAGACGAGGGGAGCTCGCCGCCGGGGCGGGGGGGATCAGATCTTTGTCTTTGGCGGTTTAACTTTCTTTATGCCAGAAGTCCCCTTCCAAACTGAAAGTTGGGTGGGGGCCAATGGCTTGCTTTCCATATCTGATTTGTGATAAAATAATGTAATCATGCGTTTTCGAGGCTATATCCCAAGTTCAAACGGTCGGGCGTTTGGGCATCAGGGTCGGCCAGGAATGAAGAGCCTGGCTGGCTTCGGGAAGCGCGCCCCGGTGACTCGGGCGCCGATGTCGGAGGCGTTTGAGGTGAAGCCTCTGGAACCCTATCGCGTCTCGGGGTCCCTGTGGTGGATGCCCTATGGAAATGGGAAGTTCCCCATCGTGGCAGGTGATCGACCAGACACCCCAGACGACGGGCGACAAGCTCACCGAGCCGCCGATAACCTGCAATGATTTCTGTCCGGTAGTCGGTTCGTCCCGAACAAGGCTGGTGAAGGGGACAGGAAGCTCCCTCCAAACCGGAGGTTTGGTGGAAGAGGAGGTCACTAGTAAGCATTCAGCTTCCAGACCCAAGAACTGTAAAGCTAAACGCTTACTCAGAGAGGTGAATCACAATGGCGAAAGTTGGTGATCGTCTGGGAGACATCCTGGTTGACAGCGGGACGCTCTCTGAGACCGAATTAAACGAGGCGCTGGCGATCCAAGAGACCGATAAGGCTGGAAGACTGCTCGGTGAGGTTCTGGTCGAGGAAGGTTTCGTCAGCGAAGAGGACCTCGGCCAAGCGCTCTACCAGCAGACGGGCTATGAGTATATCCAGCTGGCCGACCAGGAGATCGATAACGAAGCGTTGGCAATGATCGATGAAGGCTTTGCCCGTCGCAAAATTGTGGTCCCGATCCAGAAGATCGACAACCGGCTGGTGGTGGCGATCGGCAACCCCAGCCACCTCACGATCATCAATGATCTGCAGACCCAGACGGGTATGGAGATCGAGCCGCGTGTCTCCACGCCCTCCGAGGTCAGACAGACGATCGAGGCCGCTTACAACCAAATGCGGCTCAAGGGTCTCAAGGTGCGGGAGGAGAGACTCCCCCCGCTCACTCAGGTGACCGACGATATGCCGGTCAGCCAGATCGTGGAGGCGATCATCAACGAAGCACTGCGACTAGAGGCCAGTGATATCCACATCGAACCGCTCCCCGATCAGCTTCGGGTGCGCTATCGCATCGACGGCATCCTGTACGAAGTGGCGCGGTTCTCCATGGACATCCACAACGAATTGGTCGCCCGAGTTCGGATCACGGCTGGTCTCGACATCCCCATCGAGAAAGGAACTCCCCAGGACGGCAGTACCAGGCTGGGAGAGTACGAGCTTCGGGTGTCGATCTTCCCGTTCATCTACGGCGAGAGTATCGTCCTGCGCGTGCTGAACCCCTTGATCCCCTTCACCATCGAGGAACTCGGGCTACAGGGGGAGACGCTCCGTCAATACCAAAAGCTGATCCACAATCCCTCCGGGCTCATCTTGGCCACCGGACCCACCGGAAGCGGAAAGACGACCACGCTGACCGCCAGCCTCAAGGCGATCAGCTCCCCCAAACTCAACATTATCACCATCGAGGATCCTCCAGAGTACCGGATCGATGAGAATGTCAAACAGGCTCCGGTCAACCGAAGAAAGAAAATCGATTTCGCCAATGCACTTCGGTACATCTTCAGGCAGGATCCAGATGTGATCATGGTCGGAGAGATCCGTGACGAGGAGACCGCCCAGATGGCGACTCGCGCCTCGCTCACCGGCCACCTCGTCTTCTCGACGCTTCACACCAATTCGGCCCTCGGGGCGGTGTCGCGGCTGCTCAACATGGGCGTGGAGCCCTACCTGCTCGCCGCTACCCTGAAAGGGGTCGTCGCCCAGCGGCTCGTCCGTAAGCTCTGTAGCAACTGCAAACAGCCGGTTCAACCCGAGGAATGGGAGCAGATGGTCTTCGAAGATTACCTCTACGAAGCGACCGAACCGGTCGAGACGGTCTATCGCCCGGTCGGCTGCCCCCGGTGCAGCAACCGGGGATACCGGGGAAGGACCGGCATCTTCGAGCTGTTCGTCGTCGACGAATGGACTCGGGATATGATCGTGGAAGGGGCTTCTGATGAGGAGATCGCCCGGGAGGCGGTCAAAGGTGGGATGGCCACCCTCATCGAGGATGGCCTGCGTAAGGTCATCAGCGGCATCACCTCTCTGGAAGAGGTGCTGTGGCACAAAGAATCGAGCATCCGAATCTAACCGTCCCACACCACCATATCACCGTCGCAGTTGTGTCCGAATTCGAACGGAGAAGTGATTTCTCAGAAGCTGAAGGCTGACCACTGACTCAGAGAGGTAAATCATGATGCCGAGATTCGGTGATCGCCTGGGAGACATCCTGATCGATATCGGGTCGCTCTCCGAGACCGAATTAAACGAGGCGCTCGCGATCCAGGAAACCGAAGAGGCTGAAAGACGGCTCGGTGAGATCCTGGTCAAGGAAGGATTCATCGCTGAGGAGGACCTCGGCCAGGCGCTCTACCAACAGACGGGTTATGCATATATCCGTTTGGCCGACCAGGAGATCGATGACGACGCGCTGGCGTTGGTCGATGAGGGTTTTGCTCGCCGCAAGATTGTGATGCCCATCCAGAAGATCGGCAATCGGCTGTTGGTGGCGATCGGCGACCCCAACGACGTCACGATCATCGATGAACTATCGTTCCAGACGGGTTTGGAGATTGAGCCACGTGTCTCCACCCCCTCCGAGGTCAAACAGGCGATCGAGACCGCTTACAGCCAAATGCGGCTCAGAGATGCCGGGGCGCAAGAGGGAAGGCTCCCCCCGCCACTCACCCAGGTGACCGACGATATGCCGGTCAGCCGAATCGTAGAGGCAATCATCAACGAAGCGTGGCAGCGGAAGGCCAGCGACATCCACATCGAACCGCTCCCCGATCAACTTCGGGTGCGCTATCGCATCGACGGGGTGCTTCATGAAGTGACGCGCTTCTCCATGGACATCCACGACGAACTGGTCGCCTTGGTTCGAGACATGGCTAATCTCGACATTTCCGAGAAGGGGACTCCCCAGGACAGTGGTATCACGCTGGGGGAGTACGAGCTTCGGGTGTCGATCTTCTCGTTCATCTACGGCGAGAAGATTGTCCTACAGGTATTGAACCCCCCGATTACCTTGGCCATCGAAGAACTCAGGTTACAGGGGGAGACGCTCCATCAGTACCAACAGCTGATCCACAACCTCTCCGGTCTCATCCTGGTCACCGGACCCACCGGAAGTGGAAAGACGACCACACTGGCCGCCAGTCTCAAGGCGATCAGCTCCCCCAAGATCAACATCGCCACCATCGAGGATCCTCCAAAATACCGGATTGACGAGAATGTCAACCAAGCCCCGGTCAACTCGAAAAAGAAAATCGATTTCGCCCATGCACTTCAGT
>JBHIAT010000138.1:0-9353 GCA_046758705.1 Bipolaricaulia bacterium | reverse complement strand
CTGATGAACCGATTCTTCAACGACTTGAGAAGAATTTACAAAAATATGGATATCTATGATGAAGATTGTGATCATCATGGGCAGTCAAAGCGATAAGCCGTGGGCAGAGAAGATTAAACAGGAGCTCGATCGATGGCAGCTACCCGCCGTGCTGCACGTGTCATCGGCGCATAAGATACCTGAGCAGACCTTGACTTTGGTTCAAAAATACAACCTTGAGCAGCATATCATTTATGTAACGATTGCTGGGCGGTCGAATGCGTTGTCAGGTGTGGTATCGGCCAATGCTATCCATCCGGTGATCGCCTGTCCTCCATTCAAAGATCAAGGTGACTATTTGGTGAACATCCACTCGAGTTTACAGATGCCGTCTGACACACCCGCTATGACGATACTCGATCCCAAAAACGTCGCGGCTGCGTGTGCTCGGATGTTGGGTTTGGTGGATTTTTCTTTGCAGCAAAGTATCCTACAACATATTCAAAAGATAAAAAAAGACTTTAAGTGAAATGCTATGCCTCTAACAGCGATTTCTCCACTGGATGGACGGTATCAAGGTGAAGTGAAAGAACTTGAGCCAATTTTTAGTGAAAGCGCATTAATGCGGTATCGGATCAAAGTTGAAGTCGAGTATCTGATTGCCCTGAGCCAAGAGAAACAGATCGATGAAATCAAGAAGTTAACAAGATCAGAAACGGAGTGGTTACGGAACTTGTGTAGAAAATTTTCAGAGACTGACGCTCGTCGTATCAAAGCGATTGAGAAAACAACGAACCACGATGTGAAATCGGTGGAGTATTTTATCAAAGAGAAGATGCGCGAATCACCGTTACAAGGGATAGAAGAATTTGTTCATTTTGCTCTCACCAGCGAGGATGTAAATAATATTGCTTATAGCCTAATGCTCCAAGAGGGTGTAGCGGTATACAAAAAACATGTCCTGAAACTCCTGTCGAAGCTGAAATCATTTGCCGTAACCTACAAAAGCATTCCATTGCTCGCTATGACACACGGACAGCCGGCAACGCCCACCACAGTTGGAAAAGAACTGGCCGTTTTTTATTTCAGAATCCAGCAGCAACTGAATCGCCTTGAAACCATTCGATTGTCAGGCAAGCTGTCTGGTGCAAGCGGCAATTGGAATGCCCATTACGTGGCTTATCCGAAGGTTGATTGGTTCGCGTTTAGCAGGCGATTCATTGAATCATTTGGACTTGAGTTTCATCCACTCACAACACAAATTGAGCCGCATGATCGTTTGGCCGCGGTGTATCATGCGATATCGAGAATCAATTCAACGATTAAGGATTTAGACCAAGACTGCTGGTTTTATATCAGCAGAGGGATATTCAAGCAGAAAAAAATAATGGGCGAGGTCGGCTCCTCCACCATGCCTCATAAAGTAAATCCGATAGATTTTGAAAATAGTGAGGGCAATATCGGATTGGCCAACAGTATTCTGTGCCATTTAGCCGAAAAGTTGCCAATATCCAGACTTCAGCGGGATTTGTCTGACAGCACAGTGCTTCGTAATCAGGGTGTTGCACTTGGGTATTCGCTTTTGGCAGTGAAATCGACGTTGAGAGGCTTGTCAAAATTAGAGGTTAACCGGCAGCGAGCCGAGCAGGAACTTGAAGATCATTGGGAGGTGCTTGCAGAACCTATCCAGACTGTGCTTCGAAAAATTGGATGTGAAGATTCGTACGAAGAACTCAAGCGCCTCACACGAGGACAAAAGGTGACCAAAACGCAGATCCAAGAATTTATTCGCAATTTAGACATCCCGAAACAAGAGGAGGATAAACTTCTACGGTTGTCTCCTAAAAGATATATCGGGTTGGCAAGTCGGTTGGTCGATCAATACGTGAAGTGATTCACCTATCACCATGTGCGGTATTGTCGGCATGCTAGCACAGTCAAATAATCATGTCTCTCCAGAAATTTACGAGAGCGCTATCGCCCTGCAGCATCGTGGTCAAGACAGTGCGGGTATGGCAACGTATAATGGCCAATTCCACATCAAAAAGGGCATGGGTTTGGTCAGGGATGTATTTGGTCAACAGGATATGATGCAGTTGAAAGGCAACATGGGTATTGGCTTTAATCGGTATACAACCACCGGAAGTCACAGTCATTTTGAGGAGATTCAGCCATTTATTGTCAATGCCCCCTATGGTTTGGTCTTCGCCTTCAATGGAAATATCTATAATGCTTACCAGTTAAAAATGGAGCTACAGGAGCGTGATTTGCGTCATATTAATTCAGACAGCGACGCCGAGGTGCTTTTGAACGTCTTTGCCTATGAGTTATCTTGCACAAAAAGGCGGCATTTCTTTGATGCGATCTGCCAGGCCGTCAAGGGTGTTCATGAGAGAGTCAAGGGAGGCTATTCCGTGGTCATGATGATAGCGGGCATGGGGTTGGTAGCCTTCCGTGATCCGCATGGTATTCGGCCGTTGGTGTGGGGAAAACGAGGTGGATTTAAAGCTCACGGCCGCAAGGAGCAATCAGATCATATTTTTGCTTCCGAAAATACAATGTTTGAGGTTTTAGGGTTTGAGTTTTATCGGGATGTAGCGCATGGTGAGGTGGTGTTTGTTGATTTGCAAAGCAATGTCCATACGAGAATCGTACTACAAAAAGAATTTAGGCCGTGTATTTTTGAGTATGTGTATTTTGCCAGACCTGATGCGTTTTTAAATGGCGTGAGCGTACATCGAGCGCGACTGAGAATGGGTCAGAATTTGGCCCGAAAGATTAAACGGGAATATCCTGACTTGCCCATAGACATCGTTATCCCTGCACCTGAGACTGCGGATTCGGCGGCGCTCGCTTGTGCCCATGAATTGGGTGTACGTTTTTCCAAAGCCATTGTTCAGAATAAATTTATCGGACGGACGTTTATCATGGCCGGCGACAAAGCAAGGATGCAAGCGAATCGATATAAGCTGTCGGTGATTGATTTTGAAGTGAACGGGAAAAATGTTTTAGTCGTTGATGACAGTATTGTGCGAGGAAACGTGTCACGACATATTGTGCAACTGATGAAAAAACACGGCGCGAAGAAAGTATATTTTGCCTCAGCTTCACCTCCGCTTCGTTGGCCAGATCTGTATGGAATTGACCTTCCGACTCGCGATGAATATATTGCGTATAACCGCACCGTCAAGGAAATCCGTGAGAACATTGGTGCTGATATGTTAATTTATCAAGACCTTGAAGATTTGGTTGAAGCCGTTACCCGAAGAGGCGATTTGAAATTTAGTAGGCCTCATACTGCGTATTTTGATGGTGATTATCCGACAAAAGATGTGGGTGGGAAAGTGCTTGCAAAAGTAGAGGCCTATCGAAAAAAGCAGAGAAGTTTATCCATCTAATTTAATGCGTAATGAGTCATGAAAAGAATTCTTCTTGTAGGCAATGGCGCCAGAGAACATGTCATCGCAGCGAAACTTCATGCCAGTCGTCATAAAGTGAAGCTTTATGCGTTTGCAAGCAGCGTGAATCCTGGGATTAAAACCCTGGCATATGATAACTATGTCGGCAATCTGAAAGATAATCAAGAAGTCGTTTCGTATGCAAAAGAGCAAGGCGTAGATTGGGCAATGATCGGCCCAGAAGCCCCACTTGCCCAAGGTGTGGTTGATGCACTGGAACGAGTAGGTATCCCTTCTTTTGGTCCTTCGCAAGCGCTTGCACAGATAGAGACGAGCAAATCCTTCACTCGCAATCTTCTCACCGAATACAATATTCCTGCATGTCCGCAGTATAAAGCATTGACCTCGATGGATGGTGTAAGGGAATGGATCAAACAACTTCAAGGTGAATTTGTAATAAAACCTGATGGGTTGACGGGTGGAAAAGGAGTTAAGGTACAGGGAGATCATTTTCAGACGATTGATGAAGGATTGAAGTTAACTGAAGAGGTGCTCAAGAATGATGGTAAAGTTATCATTGAGGAAAAGCTCATCGGTCAAGAATTTAGTTTGATGAGCATTTGCGATGGTGAACATCTATTACACTTGCCGGCAGTACAGGACCATAAACGGGCATACGCGGGTGATCAAGGTCCAAACACCGGGGGGATGGGGTCGTATTCTTCTGCCGATTTGAGTTTACCGTTCTTAACGCCTGAGGATATCGATCGTGCCAGAAGCATCAATGAAGCGACGATAAAAGCACTGAAAGACCGGTTTGGCCGTGGCTATAAAGGTGTGCTCTATGGCGGGTTTATTGCCGTTAAAGATGGAGTCAAACTCATCGAGTATAACGCTCGTTTTGGCGATCCAGAAGCAATGAATGTTTTGCCCGTGTTAAAGACAGATTTTGTAGATATATGCGAAGTAGCAGTTCATGGCAGTTTGAATGAAATTCAGGTAAAATTTGAACAACTTTCTACTGTCTGTAAATACGTAGTTCCTGAAGGCTATCCAGCAAATCCAGTTAAAAACGAGAAGGTTGACGTTTCGCAGGTCGATAAAGATAAAGTACAGGTCTTCTATGCTGCCGTTGATCAAAGAAGTGATGGATTGTATATGACGGGTTCTCGGGCTGTTGCTTTGGTGGGGAAGCACAAAGACATCTATGAAGCTGAAAGGATTGTGGAGGAAGAGATTCAGAAAATTCAAGGGCCGATATTTCATCGGCAAGATGTTGGTGTGAAAGAGTTGATCGAAGCGAGAGAGGAGATCATGAAGAGGTTGAGAGGTTCGAGAAGGATTAATCTTGCAGTATTTGCATCTACTCATGGTACTGATCTGCAGGCAATTATTGACGCTAACAAAGCAGGCCAGCTTGACTATGTCGACTTGAAATTTGTGCTGTCGAATAAAAAGGATTGCTACGCTCTAGAGCGAGCTCGCAAAGCTGGCCTCAAAACGATCTTTATTGATCCTAAGGGCAAAACAAGAGACAGGTACGATGAAGAATGTCTTAAGGTATGCAGACAACACAACATTGATTTAATTGTTCTGATTGGTTATATGAGAATCATCAGTCCGGTGTTGATCAGGTCATATCGCAACAAAATAATGAATATTCATCCCTCGCTTCTCCCCCAATATCCTGGTATGGATATGGAGGTGCATCGAGCCGTCATTGAGAATCAAGAAAAGGAGAGTGGCTGCACGCTGCATTTTGTCGATGACGGGGTAGATACTGGCCCAATTATTCTACAAGAGAAACTAACAATCGATGAAAATGAAACCCCAGAGTCACTAAAAAAGAAAGTACAAGCGAAGGAAAAAGAGGTCATTTTGCGAGGTATTCGAATGTTCGCTGAAGGAACGATTCAGCTGAAGTCTGTTTAGAGTAAGGGAGGGATCAAGATCGGTCGTGATCATGAGCGGGCAGTTGAGATTAACGTCCCCAATCTGAAGCAGAAGACCTTGGAGTTGCTGCTTCAGATCCCCAAGGGGAAGGTAACGACCTACCGGGCCTTGGCCGTTGCCCTCGGAGACCCGATCGCCAGCCGTGCCGTTGGCCGCATCATGGCCGCTAACGAACAGCCAGACTATTACCCATGCTATAAAGTGGTTCACAGCGACGGACGGGTCGGAAAGTACTCCAGCCTGGAAGGACCGGCCGAGAAGATCCGCCGGCTGCGCGCCGACGGGGTCCCAATCACCGGCGATCGGATAAGCGGGTTTGCTCAGTATCTGTTCAACGACTTTGACAGTGACAAGCCGCTCAAACGGTTGAGCGAGGTACAGAAGGAGATCGTCTCCCGGGTCTCGCTGGAGCCGGATCGAACCTACCGGACTGTCGGCGGTGTTGACGTCTCCTACGGAGGAACACAGTACGGAGGGACGCCGGTCGCTGCCTACACCGGGTTTGAGATCGAAACGAAACGGCCGTTTGCCGTCGAGACGCTTGAGCAGCAAATCAACTTCCCCTACATCCCGAGCTATCTTGCCTTTCGAGAGCTGCCGATTCTGGTGGCGCTGCTTGGCAAGGTCCGGGAGAAAGATAGGTTGGCCGATGTTGTCATGGTCGATGGGAATGGGCTGCTTCATCAGCGCAGTGCGGGAATCGCCACGCATCTCGGCGTCCTGCTGGATATTCCGACAATCGGAATCGCTAAATCGCTGCTCGTCGGGGAGATGGAACGTGACATCCTCGAAACAGGGGAATGGAGCTACATCCGGGTCGACGGGGAGCGGCGCGGTGCGGTGGTGCAGACCAAGGCGAGAACCAAGCCGATCTACGTCTCCCCCGGCCATCGGATCGATCTGGCCACCGCGGTCGAACTGACCCTGCGGCTGTCGAGCCACAAGGTGCCGGAGCCGATCCGGGCCGCCCACCGGGCGAGCCAGGAGGCAGTTGCAGCTCAAAGGCCGGCGTCCGGGCAGCAGAGTCTTTTTTAGAAACAGATTCAGCTATGTTTAGATCCCGATTTGGTCTCGGAGTGTTGGTCGCAGCTGCCGTGGCCGTGCTTGCTGAGTGGGCCTCGGGCAACCGAATCGTCGGGTTTGCCACGTTCCTCGGTGTCTATGTGATCTTTACCTACTGGTTTACCAACCGTCTCAGATCGTCCTATGGAAGGACTGATCAGGCTGATGAAGGCGATCATCCTGGCCGCCGGTAAGGGGAAGCGCGCCAGCGTCCCATTCCCTAAGGTCCTCCAACGGTTGGGAGGAAGGTACGTCATCGATTACGTCGTCGAGAACGCGCTTCAGTTCGTTGACGAGGCGGATACCTACATCGTCGTCGGCTACCAGCGGCATCAGGTCGAGCGGTATCTGGGCGGCGCGTTCCACTACGTGGTCCAGGAAGAACTGCTGGGGACAGGGCACGCGGTGCTACAAACCTATCCGTTCTTGCGAGATTTCGACGGTGATCTGCTCATCCTAAACGGTGACTCACCGCTGTTTCGTGCCGAATCGCTCCGCAGGCTGATCGACCGGCATCGAACGGAGGAGGCCGAACTGACGATCCTCACCGGAGTTACGAACGATCCGCTTCCTTATGGACGGATCGTCCGCGATCCCTCCGGCAGGATCATCGATATCATCGAGGACGCCGATGCCCACGGTGAGATCCGAGAGATCGACGAGCTCAACGCCGGCGCCTACCTGGTTAGAGCGGACCGACTGTTCCCCGCGCTTCATAAGCTGGATCGAGACAACGCCCAAGGCGAGTACCTGCTCACCGACACCGTCCGTGCGTTGATCCGATCCGGCTGTCGCGTGGAGGGGGTTTCGACCTTCGATCCGGATGAACTGCTCGGGGTCAACACCGAAGAGGACCTGATACAGGCAGAGCGGATTGTTCGGAAGCGAGGCCTGGGGGAATAGGTCGCTGATCTCGGTCTACATTCGGGAGGAGGAGAGAAGGTGCGCGTTGTCGTGATCGGTGGCACCGGCCACGTGGGTACGTACCTGGTACCCCGCCTGGTAGGGGCTGACCATGAGGTCATTTGCATTAGCCGAGGACAGCGAGAGCCATATCAGCCCCATGGAGCCTGGAAGTCGGTCCAGCAGGTGGTGATGGACCGCACTGCAGAGGAGGCGGCTCGCACCTTTGGACAGAGGGTGCGCGAGCTGCAGCCAGATGTGGTGATCGATATGGTTTGCTTCGAACTGGAGAGTGCTCGTCATCTGGTGGAAGCGTTGCGGGGGCAGGTACAGCACCTCCTGCATTGTGGCACGATCTGGGTCCACGGCCCCAGCGTGCAAGTCCCCCTCACCGAAGAACAACCCCGTCGTCCCTTCGGCGAATACGGGGGTCAGAAGGCGTCGATTGAAGCGTATCTGCTGGACCAGGCTCGGCAGCACGGCTTCCCCGCGACCATCCTGCATCCGGGCCACATTGTAGGACCAGGCTGGGTGCCTCTGAATCCGGCGGGCAACTTCAATCCGCAGGTTTTCACCACGCTGGCGCGCGGAGAGAAGTTGGCGTTACCCAATTTGGGGATGGAGACGGTGCACCATGTACATGCCGACGATGTGGCCCAGATTTTTGAGCAAGCGATGACTCATTGGAGCAATGCAATAGGCGAGAGCTTCCATGTGGTCTCGCTGGCGGCACTGACGCTGCGCGGGTATGCGGAGTCGGTGGCCGCGTGGTTCGGTCAGCCGGCCCGTCTGCGCTTTGTGCCTTGGGAGGAATGGCGCACCACCGTGACGGAGGAGGAGGCGCAAGCGACCTGGGATCACATCACGCACAGTCCCAATTGCAGTATTGCCAAGGCCCAGCGCCTGCTGGATTATCGGCCGCGATACACTTCACTACAGGCGGTGTACGAGGCGGTCAGCTGGCTAGTCGAGCACGGGATCGTCGAAGTTTGAGTCGCGTCTTCGTGAAAGCTACTGTCGTGTCAGATGGCTTTCCAGCTCATCCATTCCCAGGTCAGCTGCGTAGGCAAATAGAGCGGGGGTCCCACCTGTGTGCAAGAACGCCACGGTGTCGTCCTGGCTTAACTTGCCTTTCCTGATGTGATTATGGAGCGCTGCCATCGCCTTACCGGTATAGACAGGATCGAGGAAGATGCCCTCGGTTCGTGCCATCAGTTTGATCATCGCAACGCCTTCGGATGTCACCATTCCGTATCTCTGACCGACGTACTTCACTGTGTTATAAACATCTTCGGCGTTCACCCGACAAGCGAGGCCAAGCCGCTCTGCCGCTTGGTTCGCGTGCTGAGCGATGAGACCAACGATCCCGTGTTCCCCGTCCGAAGGGGCGACCCCTATGATGTGAATTTTGCTTCCCAACGCTGTCTTGCCCAGTTCAAGTCCGGCCTGAGTGGTATCAGATGACGAGACGTACAGGTGGCTCGGTTCTGTCTTCAATTCGTTGCATTGCTCCATGATCTCGCAGAAGCAGTCGATGTAAGCGACCACATCCGGCGAGAGATCCTCATCATTAGCCATGCGCACCACAAGCGGGTGTTTCCCCTGCTTCTTGAGTTCCTCCGCCAAGTCATACAGTGCGTTGCGCTGTTCCTCTCGTGTGGCATCGATGACGTGAACGGAGGCACCGGCTAAAAGATCCAGGAGAAGGTTCCCCTGGATAATGTCATCTCTCGTCCCTCGGACTCTTCTTAAGACGAGGTGAATTTCCAAACCCAAAACATTGCAAGCGGCCACAAGTTGTCGCGAGTAATTTGATTGTACGGCAGCACCACCGACGATGGTATCGACACCTTTTTCCTTTGCTTGGGCGAACAAAAACTCGAACATCCGTGTCTTATTGCCGCCAAATGCCAACCCGGTGAGATCGTCACGTTTGATGAAGATACGCGGGCCGCCGAGCGCCCTGGAGAATCGGGGCAGTTCATGAAGTGGTGTGGGAAGAGCCGCGAGTTTGACTCGGGGAACCGCGTCGATCTTTTCCCGAAGTTCTTTCAGTGT
>JBHIAT010000137.1:0-9448 GCA_046758705.1 Bipolaricaulia bacterium | reverse complement strand
TGTTGGCCTGGATGCGATCAGGCAAGTGGACGGAGGAACTGGAGTTTGCGTTACATGGGTCGAACTGGCGCAGACGGTATCAGGAGCGGGCAAGGCGGTGCCATTACAGACGGCGCATTCGGGAAAACCTCATCTCTACGTTCAATTGAGCTATGTGCGGCTGTAGTACTAATATATTTCAACAGAGATAACCGACATCATAAACCTCGATAGATAAGGGTGTGAACAGGTTGAAAGTTTTGTTTGTGTGCCTGGGGAATATTTGCCGCTCGCCGCTGGCAGAAGGGGTGTTCCGCAAGTTTGCCCAACAGGCGGGCGTGAGCGATCGGTTTGAGGTGGATTCCGCTGGGACTTCCAGTTACCACGTGGGCGAATCTCCACACCCTGGTGCACGGCACATTGCGGCACAGCACGGGATCTCGTTAGATGGAGGGTACGCGCGTCGAATCACGCCCGACGACCTGGAACGCTTCGATTGGCTCATCGCGATGGATCGCTCCAACGCCGAGGCGCTGGTTCGCTTGGACCCCGCGGTGCGTGACAAGGTCCGCCTGCTGCTTGACTTCGCCGACGTGGGGGAGAAGGACGTGCACGACCCCTACTACGACGGGAGTTTTGAATGGACCTACCGCCAGATCGAAGCAGGCTGTCGAGGCCTGCTGGATCATCTGAGGCAACAACGCCGATGAGGTTTTCAAATGCGTTTTTACAGGCGATCACGGAGAAGATCCAACTGGTGTGGGAGAGATCCCTTTCCATTGAAACCGTCACGTCGGTCTCCGGAGGGGACATCAATGAGGCAGCTCGGTTGACGTTGAGCGATGGACGCGCGTTGTTCTTGAAATACAACGAACAGCCGCTGCCCAACTTGTTCGAGATCGAAGCCCGCGGGCTGGCGTTGCTCCGCCGGACGAGCACCCTACGTGTGCCGGAGGTGTACGTCGTTGAGAAAGCCACCGCAACGCATCCGGCGTATGTGCTCATGGAATGGATCGCCTCCGAATTGTCGAGCGGTTCGGGGGGCATGCGCGAGTTCGGCCACCGCCTGGCGCGGTTGCACCAACAGACCTCAGAACGTTACGGATTGGATCACGACAACTACATCGGCTCCCTTCCCCAACGCAACACACAAACGGCTTCGTGGATCGCGTTCTATCGGGATCAGCGCCTGGGTGTTCAGTGCGAGCACGCCAAACACAGTGGGCGACTCCCGCCCCACCGTGAGCACCTGCTTGACCGGCTGATGGAACGACTGGATCGCTTCATCGACGGGGATACGGTACAACCCTCGCTGTTGCACGGTGACCTCTGGGGCGGGAACTATCTCATCTGTTTAGGTGAAGCCGTCTTGATCGACCCTGCGGTCTACTACGGCCATCGCGAGGTCGAGTTGGCGTTTACCGAGCTGTTCGGCGGGTTCCCTCCCGCATTCTATGCGGGCTATAACGAAGTCTGGCCGTTGCCCGCGGGCTACGTCGGACGCAAAGCGCTTTACCAGCTTTACCCGTTGCTTGTCCACCTCAATCTGTTTGGGGAGAGCTATGGGATGAGGGTGGACAGCGTGCTCAAAAGATATGTAGGCTCAGGCAAGTGACACTCTCCTACGCGCGAACCAGAGGCACAACTCGCTCCCGAAAGATCGTAAGCTGCTGTAACTCATCCTCCACAGGCCACAGGAAGAGTCGCTGAGCCCCGGCTGCCTGGTAGGCCGCAAGCTTTTCGGCGCACTCTTGGGCAGGGCCGATCGGGAGGCGCTGGCGCAGTTCGTCTTCCGAGCGGTGCAGTGTTGGGCTTAGGACGTCCCGGACAATCTGCTCGGCTGCGGCGCGGTCTTCTGTTACGTAGAAGAACATCGTCGCGATGGCATTGGGGAATTGGCTCGGGTCCTTCCCAACGTCGCGAAGGTACTCTCCAAGCCGGCTCAAAGCGTCTGCAAACGTTTCTGGTGTGGTGTTGTAAGTGGAGGCGAGCCAGCCGTCGCCGAGGCGGGCCACCCGACGGAGACCAGCTTCTGAGCCCCAGCTTCCAATCCAGAGAGGAGGCCCGGGTTGCTGTGCCGGGTATGGTTCCAGCACGATACCTTCCGTGGAGTAGAACTCGCCTATGAACGGCGGGCCCTCCCTGCGCCAAAGTGCGCGCAACGCTTGCACCGTCTCATCGAAGCGCTTCCAGCGCTCCTCAAAGGGAATCCCGACTGCAGCGTAATCCTGGGCGGAGGAACCGGGGCCCGCGCCGACGATGAGACGGCCACCGGAGAGGAGATCAATGGCGGCCAGGCTCTTTGCCAGCGGTATCGGTCCCCGAATGACCGGGAGCGTCACCGTGGTCGCCAGAGCCATTCGCCCTGTGCGGGTGAGCACCGCAGCCAACGCCGTTGGTCCGTCAAGCCACGGGCGGGAGAACAACAAGTGGTCGTTCGCGCATAGGGTCTGGAAGCCCAAACGTTCGACGGTCTCCGTGTACTCCAACAGGCGTTGGAGAGACCAGGGCTGTCCGTCCAGAGCTATTTGCGGGAGATGCACCCCGTAATCCATTTCACATCTTTCATGCTACACAGGAACGATCAAATCCTCAAGCTCACGCGGGTAGTAGGTGATGAGTTCCGTGCCGTCCTCGGTGACGAGGATGGTATCGCTGTGGCGATAGCCCGCTTCTCCCGGCAGGTAGAGCCCCGGCTCGATGCTGTAGACCTGTCCTGGCTTCATCTCGCCTGTGGCATCGCGGTCGATGAACGGCGGCTCATGGCCTTCCCAGCCTAAGTGGTGTCCGGTGTGATGCTGGGCGTAGTTTGTGACGTTGTGTTGTTCGAACACGCGCCGCGTCGCTTGGTCCACGTCAGCGAGCGGAACGCCCGGCTCGGCCGCCTCGATCGCTGCGGTCTGCGCTTCGAGCATGATCTCAAAAAAGTTACGCTGCTCAGCGGTGGGCTGACCCACGATCATCGTGCGCTCCAGCTCGCTGGTGTAGCCGTCGATCACACCGGTGGCACCGGTGATGAGCACGTCCCCCGGCCGGATGAGGCGATTTGAGTTCATCGCGTGGGGCAGCGCGGAGTTGGGCCCGGTGATGAACCCCGCGTGTGTCGGCCAGCCGCCACGCGAGTGGCCGCCGTAATCCGGACCCAACGTCTCCAGCATCTCGCGCGACGCCTCGTACGAGGCACGCAGGGAGATCTCGATCTCGCTCTCTCCCACTTGCGTAAACCGTTGCAACTTGACGTGCGCCAGGTTGCCCCAGATTGCCGAATGCTTGATCAACTCGATCTCTTCGGGTGACTTTATCTCCCACATCTCGTTTACCAGCCGGGTCACTTCAACCTGGGCCTGGGGCAAGCGCTCGGAGAGTTTTGGGCCCTGATAACCCCACAGGCTGGGATAGCCATCGGAATCGGCCAGCAGTTTGCCGCGCGCCCAACCTCGCTCTTCGAGATGCACAACCAACCGGTGAACCGGTGGTTCCTGGCCGGGATACTCGAAGTAGTGCCACACCTCGTCGATAAGCGGGACGCTCTGGACGCGTTCCACCTCCAGACGCGGCACGAACGCGACCAGTTCGCCCTGTACGGGCACGACCAGGGCCATCGGGCGCTCGGTGGCCACGACGTGGTAGCCGCTCAGGTACGCGATCTGCTTGGCCCCGAAGACGACGAGGGCTCCCGCGTTGTTTGCTTCAACTTCGCCGCGGACATGGTCAAGACGGCGGCGATATTCGCTCTCGCTGATTTTGATCTTCATAATAACCTCGCTTTTTATCTGTGAAAGCGCTTCATCGAATTCCTGTATCGTAGAGGATGGTTATTTCTGTAAATTGACCTGTCTCTACTGTTACAATTTCTGGTCCAGCGCGTGGAAACCGAAAGCCACTGAGAAGTGGCTCTAGAAGATAGGTTCCTGGCTCCAATACAACGCGAAATTCACCATTACTATCAGAACTAAATTGAGTAATCTCTCGCAATCCGTCTTCTGTTTTGATAATAACGGTGGCTTGATAAGGTTTATCTTGACACTGCTCTTCCATACCTAGCTTAATCACAGGGCACTGCGGGCCTATGAGAACCTTTCCGATAATACCACTTGCTTCTCCCCCAGCAAACTGCGGACCCAGCACGGTTTCCAGCACGTTTATTACGGCTGGGTGGTCGCCAACATATAGCACAATCAATCTGCCGGTCTTGTAAAAGTGAGGAGTAGCAACCCATGCCATTATGTTTGTGCCAACCGAACCGCCATCAGGTGAAACGAGCGTCGCTTCAGCATTGGCAGCGGCAGTATCCGCGTATTCAAAGACCTGAACGTTATCGCCGTTGACGGTGATGACCTGGCCTTTAGCAGAGAAGAAAGGCTGCGATACCTCGCCAGTGGGCTCGACGGTCGCTCCAGCGGCACGGAGATGATCTATCAGGCTCACGGAGTCCACGATAGGTCCAGTGTCTGCTGGTGGCTTGTTGGAAAGGGACTTACATCCGGATAGGGTGCTCAATACGATAACGGCAAAAACTGCCATCAATGTCCGGTGAAGGATAAGATTCACATAGCCCCCCGGTCCTTCATTTATAGTGAGTCGTCGCGTGCTGTCAGGTTCAACTCCTGATAGGTGTTCTCACATGGCGGCCCATCGCTGATCCATAACGTGAGTGCGTGCAGGTCCATCACCACCGAGGTGACCGTCCGATACCACTCCTGTGGCGGTGCATCCTTGTCGATGTGACGGCAGACCGACTGGGGATGTCCCTCGTGATCGCGCAGATATGCCTTCAGATCACTCACCGTCAGCGAGCGCTTCGAGGCCAGCAGCTGGCGATAGCGATGCAGGCGATGGAGCGAGTACGGTCGCTTATCGTTGGGTGGCTCAACCACGTCCAAAACCTCGGGATCCAGAAAGTGGTTCGTATGCACCGTGAACCCGTCCTCAGGGGTCAGCGCGCATGTCGACCGCGGCGCGGCCTCGACGTCCACGACCCGATCGTCCAGCTGGGCGATCAGATGATTGGCTGAGCATGCCCGTGTGCTGTCCGTGATGATCTTCACAGCCTCGTTGAGATCACGTGCACGCAGGATCTCGAAGCAGCGCACGTGGAACGGCACCTTCAGGCGGGACCAATCGTCGTCCGTGGAGATCAAGCCGTTGACGGCCAGGCCCAGACCCCAAGAGTTCAGTCCGATCTTGCCCCCCACAATTCCCGCTTCGGTGAAGCAAAGTACCTCGAAGTCCTCCTCCCGCACGTGAAGCACCACACCCTGAACCTGGGGGATCCAGTCCCAGTTCTGACCCAGGATGAGGTGACCATCCTCCGTCATCTCAGGCAAGACGGCAAACGCTGTGCAGCCATCAGCCAGAGCATTAGCGGTGAACTGGTGATACAAAATCTCGTACCGCACGTTGAGTGCGACCAGCTCGATCAGATCACAGCCTGAGCCCTCAGACACACCCTGTAGCGCTTCTGCGTAGTCGGAATTTTGGTCTTGGATGACTTGCCAATAAGCAGTGGCGCGTCTCAGAACCTCGTCACGCGCCAGCCTGCCCTCACCCTGAAACCGGTCGAAGTATACCTCTAAATTGTGCTCGATGCGTGCGCGTGCTTGGCGGCCGTGCGTCCGACCTTGCTGTAAGAGTGTGCCCTCAAGCTCGATCAGGGGCAGCATCGGTCTCTTCTCCCAGTTCCTTGGCGAAGTCGATCCAGGCAGGTTGCTTGACGAACCCCAGCTGCTCGTTGATCGTCAGCATCGCCCGGTTGCCGGTCTCGTTCCAGGTCTTGATCACCGGATAGCCGTGTTCCTTGGCGTAGGCGAGGCCCTTCAGCTTGAGCGCCAGTGCGATGCCCCGGCGGCGATACTCCCTCAGGACACCCGTCAAGCCGGTGTAGAGATCTTGGTTCGCTTGAGACTTCCACAGCCCGCTCGTGCCCACGTACCGGTCCTCGTCCAGCGCAACGTAGTAGGCCTCGGGCAGGAGGTTTGGGTTCTTCAGGGTACGCTCCACGAACAGTTCGAAGCTCACCGGGGTGTAGCGATCTGTCATCGGCACATCCTGCAGGATTTGATCTTCGAGTTCGTAGAGCTTGTGGTCGCGTTGCAGATCATCTTCCAGCTCAGACAGTGGAACCAGGCGAATCCCGTGAACCTCGACGCGCTCGATGTGGCCCTCGTACGGAGTAAAGTCGAACGTTTGTACGTCCAGACGGGATTCCCAATCGCGCATCACTTCGACGAAACCGCGCTTTTTTAAAAACCGCACGCTGCGGTCGTAGTCCTCCCGCGCGAAGGAGCGCGCCGTGATCGGGTTGAAGGGCTCCAATTCGGTCATGATGTGGCCATACAGGGCCGAGCCGATCCCACGGCCCTGATGGTCCGGGTCCACATAGACCTCGATTTTGAACTTCTGCGGATGGTACATCCACGGGGATTGGTCGTATGAGCCGAAGGCGACCACGCTTTCTTCGTGTTCGGCCACATAGCGCTGGAAGCGGCACTTGGGATCGCGGTGCTCGTCCCCATAGCGTACCTCCTCCACCGTTTCAGGATAATCCGGGAAGATGCGATTCCCGATCTCGACGATCGTCTCATACTCCTCCGGCGTGAATGGGCGAATCCGAACGTCCATGGGCTCCCAATGATACCTCTGGGGACCCGTCCTGTCAATGCTCTGTTCGCCGGGTTGTCAAGTGTACGCAGATCTCGATAAACTTCAAGAGGAGATAGGCCGACATGTCGATCGTTGAGGTTCACAACCAACTGGCGAATACGACGATGTATTATTTCTTCATCCTGGGGATTTGGGGGCTATGGCGATTTGCCCGACGGCAAGGGGTGGATGGCAACTACTGGGGTGCGCTGTTCATTGGCGAACTGGTGATCCTCATTCAGGGTGTACTGGGGGCCTACCTCTGGTACAGTGGCCTGCGACCGGTGCGCTCGCTTCACCTTTTGTATGGCATCTTCACTGCGTTGGTGATACCGGCTGTCTATGCATATACCCGGGGCCACGGGAAACGGCGTGAGATGTTGATCTACAGCGTAACGACTCTGGTGATGGTGGGACTCATTGTGCGAGCGATCACAACCGGCGGATAGCCTGTCAAGGCGGTTCGCATGTTCTTGTCGTGTTGTGCTATCATTTATAGATAGTTCGATAGGAGGGGATAGAGATGAGGATGTTCATTGCCGGTGAGTGGATGGACAAGGAAGAGAAGATCAACGTCTACAATCCTTATGATGGAAGCGTGATCGACACGGTGCCGCGTGCGGACGCGGACGACGTAGAACGGGCGTTGGCTTCGGCGGTGCGCGGCGCTGAAATCATGCGTACGGTGCCGGGCTACGAGCGTTATCTGATGCTTCGCAAGGCAGCGCAACTGGTGGAGGAGCGTGTCGAGGAGTTTGCGCGAACCATCACGATGGAAGAAGGGAAGATCATCGACGAAGCGCGGATCGAGGCAAGCCGGGCGGTACAAATCCTGGAGGGATCGGCGGAGGAAGCGAAGCGGATGTATGGCGAGGTCATTCCGCTGGATGGCGCGCCGGGCACGGGCAATCGGTTCGGCTTTACCGTGCGTGTGCCGTGCGGAGTGGTGGCGTGCATCACCCCGTTCAACTTTCCGCTCCACCTGGTCTGTCACAAAGTCGGTCCCGCGATCGCTGGCGGCAACAGCGCTATCATCAAACCGGCGACCGATACCCCGCTTTCGGCGCTGAAGCTGACCGAGGTATTGCTGGAAGCTGGTCTGCCGCCGGAGGCGGTTCAGTGTGTCACCGGACTGGGGGGTGAGATCGGCGACCAAATTTGCCGTGATCCGCGCGTGCGCAAGATCACGTTCACCGGTAGCCGCGATGTGGGTGAGCACATCTGCCACGTTGCCGGGCTGAAAAAGGTCACCATGGAGCTGGGCAGCAACTCGCCCGTCATCATCATGCCCGATGCAGATCTGGAGAAGGTCGCTGAGGCAGTGGTGGTAACGGGCTACAGCAACGCAGGTCAGGTCTGCATCAGCGCCCAGCGCATCATCCCCATGCAGCAAATCTATGGCGACTTCCTGGATGTGTTGACGCCGAAGGTCGAAGCGATCACGACCGGAGACCCGCTTGCCGAAGGCGTGCGAATGGGACCGATGATCCGAGAGCAGGATGCGGTTCGCGTCAATGAGTGGGTTAAGGAAGCGGTCGCGGACGGCGCCCAGTTGGTCATCGGCGGCGAGCGTAGCGGCACGATGCACCAACCGACGGTGGTGACGGATGTGAAGCCGACCATGCAAGTATCGTGCAACGAGATATTTGGCCCGGCAGTGGCGGTGACGCCTATCGACGACATTAACGACGCAATTGCGCTGGCAAACGACACCAATTACGGCTTAAGCGCGGGCATCTTCACTCAGGACATCGACTGGGCGTTGCGGTTCGTGCGTGAGATCGACAGCGGCAACATCCACATCAACTGGGGGCCGCAGTGGCGCGCGGACTTGATGCCCTACGGTGGCTTGAAGGAGAGCGGGTTCGGCAAGGAAGGACCGAAGTATGCGCTGGAGGAGATGACCGAGACCAAGATGGTCGTCATTCACACGCCATAAAATTATAGAAACGGGGACCATGACACCGAAAAAACAGGCCAGAGTGGGTCACAGATGTAAAAGAACTTTATTATAACATTGTTGCTGCATGGGAGATGTTTAACGCCGTCTCAGAAAGGGATATCCAAACGCCCCCTCAATCTGTGATTAAAATCAGCGATCAGGAATATGCCCTTCCCTCAGCTACAATCGAGTCTCCTTACTCCCCTGGATCTTCTTAAGCGCCCAAGCAGCCCAGCGACGCACGCCTTGGTCCTCATCCTGCAGCGCTTTGTTCAAGGTGGGGATTGCGACTCCGGCCTCAAGGCCGATCATCCCCAGTGCTTGGGCGGCTAACCGGCGCACGGCCCTGTCTATATCCCACAGTGCCCTGACCAGGACAGGGACTGTAGCAAGGCCGATCTCAGCAAGCGCCCAGGCGGCTGCCTCGCGCACATCCTCGTCCTCATCATGCAACGCTCTGCCTAGAGCAGAGACTGCGGTCTGGGCTTCAGGACCGATCATCCCCAGTGCTTGAGCAGCTAACTCACGTACATGCCGGTTCCCATTCAGCAGCACGGTGGTCAAAGCAGGGATGGTGTCCCGATTGACGGGGCCGATCTCAGTAAGCGCCCAAGCGGCTGCCTGACGCACGCCCTCGTCCTCATCCCCCAGCGCCTCGATCAGCTCGTCGATGTCCTGATCTTGGGCTGCGTGTGCAGCAACCGTGCCTGTCAAAACCACCAACCCCACCAGCATCCAAGAAAGCATCGTTCTCTGCACTGAATCACCTCCCTTCCAGGACCATGCCCCATTGTATCTCAATAGTAAGCCCGTTAGCCCTGGTAACACAACTCGGCTTTCGGTAACTTTATGTAGACCATTGTAATTAACTCCCGTTCTCCCGTG
>JBHIAT010000136.1:0-9738 GCA_046758705.1 Bipolaricaulia bacterium | reverse complement strand
TATAAAAACATTATCTTTTCAGATTTTTGCAGGAAAGGGAGGAAAGCATGTCTCAGAGCGAAAAGACCAGAGCCATACGTATGGAAGAATGGGTTGCCCTTTATCGTAAGAAGAATCCTGAGGCGAACCGCTGGGCGGCAGGTTACGGTCCTATCGAACATACCGTGGAGACTCAGGCACGGATATTTAACATGGCAAAGATGCTGGCCACTCGAGGAACGAAGGGAGATGAGGTACCGCTATTCGATGTGCTCTACGCATTGGACCGGATCACCAGTGCTGCCATGTGGTTGGTGGTCCACGAGACCTATGCTCAAAACGTTTACCTGGACGGACGGGATCTAGCCTCAGAGGACTTCAAGCCGCGTCCCGAGGGGCACACGGGAGGCTCACTCAATATGGCGCCTGCCTATGCCGGCTACATGGCCATCAACGCCATCACCGGCCACACGCGCTCCTGGATCATGGGCCAGGGTCACTCGGTATCCGCCGTAGATTCCGTGAACCTCCTGTTGAACAACATGACCGAGATCCACGAGAAGCGGTACTCCCCCACAGACGAGGGGCTTACCCGTTACGTGCGTGACTTCTACTCCTACCGGCTGCGGGCGGATGGCAAGCCGGACTCACCTCTGGGCAGCCATGTGAACGCCCATACAGCCGGAGGGCTGGCCGAGGGAGGCTACCTGGGTTTCGTAGAGCTCCAGTATGTACACATGCCTCTGCCCGGAGAGCGGCTCGTCGTGTTCCTCAGTGACGGCTCGTTCGAGGAGCAGAGAGGTAGCGACTGGATCCCTCGGTGGTGGCGAGCTGGAGATTGCGGCTTAGTGACCCCGATCATGATCAACAATGGGCGCCGCATAGACCAGAGAACAACGATGTCTCAAGAGGGCGGAACCGCCTGGTTCATCCAGCATCTGAGCCTCAATGGCTTCGATCCGATGGTATTCGACGGCCGGGATCCGGCGGCGTTCGTCTGGGCCATCTTTGAGATGGAATCACGGCTGGAGGCTGCTGCCAAGGCAGTGCGGTCCCACGGAGACCGGTACCCGGTGCGTCTGCCCCATGGCATTGCTGTGGCTCCCAAGGGCGCCGGCTTCTATGCGGAGGGGACCAACCTGGCTCACAACCTTCCTTTAGGCTCCAATCCTCACACCGACCCGGTAGCGGCCCAGCATTTCAACGAGAGCGCTCGCCAGCTGTGGGTGCCCCTCAGTGAGCTTAACGAGGTCATCAACAAGTTACAGCACCATGAGGCCTCCGGCCGGCCTCGGGAGCGGGATCATGCGCTTGCACGGCGCGAGGTGCGTCTGGAGAAAGACCCAACTCTGCTATCCCGTCCGGTTTCCGATAACCGACGGGACGTTTCGACCTGGACCAGAACCTCACCCATGTACGCGGTAGACGCCATGTTCCTGGCTACCGTTAAGGCCAACCCGCACCTCCGGCCTCGAGTGGGCAACCCGGACGAGATGCGCTCTAACCGGATGCAGCAAACCCTGGATGCCCTGAAGTTCCGTGTGACTGCCCCTGAGCCTGGGATACCGGAGGACATCCACGGCGCTGTGGTCACCGCGTTGAACGAGGAGGCGGTGGCCTCCGCTGGTCTTGCCAACAAAGGCGGCATCAACATCATCGTCACGTATGAGGCGTTCGGTGCCAAGATGCATGGCGTCATGCGGCAGGAAATCATCTTTGCCAAACACTTCAAAGATTCCGGCATGCCACAGAGCTGGCTGTCTGTACCCCTGGTGCTTACGTCTCATACCTGGGAGAATGCGAAGAATGAGCTGTCTCATCAAGATCCGGTGATGGCCGAGGCGATGATGGGAGAGGCTTCGGACGTGTCGCGGGTGATATTCGTTCCTGATTACAACACCGCCGCCGTTGTCATACGTGGCGTCTATCAGACCCAGGGTCAGTTGTGGACCTTGGTGGTGCCGAAGCTCGATACGGTGGCGGACCTGTTCACCCCGGAGGAGGCGAGCCAACTCCTGGAGCAGGGGGCCATGCGTCTGGAGTGGGCAAGCCACGAGGCGGCAAACCAGAAGGTGGTGTTAACTGCAGTGGGGGCTTATCAGTTAGAGGAGGTGCTTAAAGCTTCAGCTCGCTTGACCGAGCGAGATGTTCCCCACGCTGTGGTTTACTTGATAGAGCCGGGGAGGTTCCGTGCGCCTCGTAGCGAGGGCGAGGAATCCCATGCCGCCTCCGCTCAGCTGAGGGCAGAGCTCTACCCGGACTCAGTGTCAGCCCGTGTATTCGTCACCCACATCCGACCCGAACCACTTCTGGGAACGCTGCAACCGCTCCACACAGGTTGGGATAGGACCGCTGCTCTCGGGTTTAAAGGTCAAGGTGGCACACTCACCGTCGATGGTATGCTGTTTGTCAACCGCTGTACCTGGGCCCATATCTTGGCGGAGACGGCTCGTGTTCTCGAGTTATCGAGACAGGAGCTTCTCACTTCAGAGGAGCTGGCTGTATTGGATGGCAGGGCCCCTCCTGAGGGAGTCATCCTTCTGCAGCGTCACTAGTCACTAGAACAGGTGACTCGCTGTGCCGCGCTCCAGGTGAGCCATGAACTCATCTCGAGTCCGCTCGTTCTCTCTGAAGACTCCCAGCACCGCGCTGGTCACCATGCGCCCGTGGGGCTTCTTGACCCCGCGCATAATGGTGCACATGTGGGCACCCTCCACAACGACGGCAACGCCTTGAGGATGGATCAGCTCGTCGATAAATTCGGCGATCTGTTCCGTCATCCGCTCTTGCACCTGCAATCGCCGGGCAAACATATCGACGATGCGGGGGAGCTTGGAAAGGCCAACGACCTTCTTGCCAGGGAGGTACGCCACGTGAGCTCTACCGATGATGGGCAGAAGGTGATGCTCGCACATGCTAAAGAACTCGATATCCCGGGCGATCACCATCTGATCGTACTCGACATCGAACAGCGCATTGTTGAGAAGCCTTTCAGGGTCGATGGTGTATCCTCTAAGGAGTTCATCGTACATGCGAGCCACACGCTCGGGCGTCCGGTTCAGGCCATCTCGACTCGGGTCTTCCCCCACACTGTTGAGGATGTGCAGGACAGCATTGGCGACTTCCCGTTTGCAGCCTGCGCTGAGCACGGGGCCGTCCTTCAACCGGGCAGCGAGCTCTTCACTAATCAATTGCATCTGCATTTATTTACCTCCTCGGGTAGTTTGGTGATGGATCGTCCAATATGTTATTCCGAATTTGTGGCCTTCGTCAACTGTAAGCTAGCTTACATACAGGGGAAGTTGGTCAAGATAAGCTACGTCATACAGAAAAGGGGAGGAAAACCATGAAACGCTGGTTCGGTCTTTTGGTGTTGGCAGCCCTATTGATGGGACTGACAGCGGCAGTCACTCTGGCTCAGCCGCTCAGGACGTATCAGGTGCAAGACGGGGATTCCCTGTGGACGATCGCTGTGCAGTTCTTCCGGGATGGAACGAAATGGACGGAGATCGCCGAAGCCAATGGGATCGATGTAAAAAATCCCCGAGGTCTCCGTGTCGGGGAGACGTTGATCATTCCACTGGGTGCGGCACCTCTCCCGGCTACGACCCGCGGTCCGGCTATCCCTCAGGACAAGGGCTACTTGGTTGAGGAGATCAGTGACGGCCTCTACTGGGTGACCGAAGGTGTCTACCAAGTTGTGTTCTTGACCACCGGGGAGGGTGTGATTGTGGTGGATGCGCCACCGTCGATCGGCCAGAACATACTGAATGCAATCGCCGAAGTGACCGATGAGCCGATCACCCACGTGGTTTATAGTCACAGTCACGCAGACCACATCGGCGCGGCAAGCATCTATCCTGATGACGCGACTTACATCGCTCATGAGGAGGCACTGAACACGTTAACCCGTACCGATGCGAACGATCCCAACCGCACTTTCCCATTTGGTCTGTTCGTCGGGGGCTCTCCCGTTCCTCTACCGACCGTCACCTTTTCAGACAGCTTCACCCTGGAGGTTGGCAACCAGACTCTGGAATTAGAGTACAGAGGCCCCAACCATGAACCGGGCAATATCTTCGTCTATGCACCACGACAGAAGGTGCTCATGCTGGTGGACATCGCCTTCCCAGGCTGGGTGCCTTTCAGGGATCTGGCATTGGCAGAGAGTATACCCGGTTACGTACAGGCTTACGATGAGGCGTTGTCCTTTGATTTTGACACATACATCGGCGGGCACCTGACCCGTCTTGGAACGCGTGAGGACGTCGAGATCGGACGCGAGTACATTCAGGACGTACGGGCCAACGCCGCCCGGGCGCTCCAGACGGTGGACTTCTTCGCTGTGGCTCAACGGACGGGGTTTGCAAACCTGTGGTTGTTGCTCGATACGTACCTGAATACTCTGGCACAGACGTGTACCGATTTGACCTTGCCGAACTGGATCGATCGGTTGGGTGGGGCGGACGTGTGGACGTTTTCCCATTGTTTGGTGATGGCAGAAAGTTTGCGAGTTGAATAGTAGAGGCCTATCAGGATTTCTTGAGCATATCACTCATGAAAGGAGAGGGATCCAATGGCCAACACACAAGAGATTTCGGCGGATTTTCCATATAAGTCCAACTATGTTGAGGTGCTCGGGTCTAAGATGCATTATGTGGACGAGGGTGAGGGCGATCCGATCCTATTTCTTCACGGCCAACCTACTTCCTCGTACCTGTGGCGCAACATCGTTCCCCATCTGACGTCTTTGGGTCGGTGTATCGCGCTAGATCTCATTGGATTTGGCAAGTCGGACAAGCCGGACATCGAGTACCGATTCTTTGACCACGTCAAATACGTGGAAGGCTTCATCGAAACGATGGGGCTGAAGAACATCACCCTGGTCATCCACGACTGGGGGTCGGCACTCGGCTTCTACTATGCCATGCGTCACGAGGACAACGTCAAAGGGATTGCGTTCATGGAGGCAATTCTCATGCCGATCGCGAGTTGGGAGGATTTTCCCAAGGACTTCCAAGAGATCTTCCGGGCGTTCCGGACCCCCGATGTCGGCTGGGATATGCTCGTGAACCAGAATATGTTCGTCGAGCAATTGGTGCCCGGAGCAGCTATGCGAAAGCTCACCGAAGAGGAGATGAATCACTATCGGGAGCCATTCAAGGATCCAAGCAGTCGCAAGCCTGTCTGGCGCTGGCCCAACGAGCTGCCGATCGAAGGAGAGCCTGCTGATGTCGTCGAGGCGGTTGGGATTTAAACCAGTGGCTCCAGCAGTCGGAGTTGCCGAAGCTGCTGTTCTATGCCACGCCGGGGGCCATTATACCCGCACCGCTGGTGGAATGGAGCCAACAGAACCTGAAGAACCTAAAAACGGTGGACATCGGACAGGGGCTTCATTATCTCCAAGAGGAGAACCCGCACCTGATCGGTTCAGAGCTGGCCAAATGGTACAGCAACCTTTGAGGAGTTGAGCGCGTAACGCTTCAGGCGGAGACGCGCTCCGGCCGGGTCCAGGTTTCGATCTTCTCCTGGATCACCGAGGCCAGCTCATTTTAGATGGGGTTGTTTAACTCATGTCAAAGGAAGTCAGGTCTATGTAGGTTGTTATCTCTCTGAAACTTCCAATAGTTGGTGCAAATGGTCTACCGTCTCTTCCTCAGGGTCGAACACTGAGATATCTTCGGCTTGGGCAGCACGCGCCAAACGCTTGTCAGAGGTCCATAACATGATCTCATCCTCTGTATCTTGAAGATGCTGCTGAAGGTTCAGCACGGATCGCAAAATGGCTGCGTCTGTCGCATTGAGATTATGCTTGGAGATCAGTTCCAATGCCGAAAGCAAGAGTTCGTCATCAACTGAAGTAGTCGAGAATTCCTCGCGATCAATCACCTCAGCTTTGAACTCGATCATCACTTGCTCAAATAGCTCTCGACTCAGCCGACCATCGTTCCTCTTCCGTACCAAGATCGAGACGGTTTCCAGAATACCTAGCGTGGAACAGGTCATTTGAGCTGGTGGAATACGGTGGAATACCTCATTGATTAGAGATGTTCCGGTCTCCTGAGAGTAGCGTTTGATCAGAGCGCTGGCATCGAAATAGACTCGCAGCAACGACCTACTCCTCTCGGGCATCCACAATGCCTCGACTCAGTTCATTGGGTGCTAGATCCGCCTGGCTTATCCTTTCCTGGAGTGCCTCAGCTCCGATCGGCTCGCCTTGAATAGACAGTTCTACGAACAGATCGTTGATCCAACGCCTTTGAATGGCTTTGTCCGCCCAGAGGTGGAATAGAGGCTGTGGGGTTGCTGGCATCTGTTTAGTCACACGTCGTTCAGTGTCCTTATCCTTTGCATGGCTCTGTAGGAATCTTGCAAAATCTTGGGCATTCTTTTCGGCCTCCAGCGCATGTTGCTTACTCCAGTGGGCCAAAGTGATAGGGATCTCAGGCCTTGCGTCCTTTCTATCTAATGCGAATAGCACCGTGGACCAGCAAAGTTCTAAAGCTGTCATGTGTGTAACTAAGTCATATAAATCCTTCTCTTGCTGCGGAGGCAAGTCACTTGGGAATCTTTGGGGCTCTTCTAGAACCTCCTTCATCCTCTCTAGAATCTTCCGGCTGATTTTCTCTCCTTTCTCTAAGCTGAAAAGGAAAGCAGAGATGGCTTTTTGCTCCAAAGTAATCTTACGCGATTCGAGCTGTGATATTATATCTTCCAGCACCTCAGAGGTTAGGGCTATCAGACCGTCTATACCCAGGTATTGCAGGAGGATGATGTTAAGATAGAATCGGAGGGGATGGAAGTCTCCCACACAATGCCAGAATCGCTCCTGCAGGTCTCCGACAGGCGAGTCCAGCAGGGGTTTCAGAACCTGCTTTTCGATTCTATCAGCTACCCTCACCAAATCCTTATAGACCTCTGGAGGGAGCTTGTCTTTGATCCGGTCTTCCTCCCAAGCCAATTCAGTTGTTGTAATCACCTGTTGAGTAGCCAGTAAAGTGATCATTCTTGAGCCTCCATCTGTACGACTTGATTAACAACAGGGAAGGAGCACAATTCTCTCTCCTTCCCTTTCGCTCCCTTCCGTTTAGTTATTTCTTCTCCGGCTTAGGAGGTGTTTCTGGTTCCTCCAATGGCTCAGGTTCAGGCTTGATCGGTTTCTTGGGGAGCTTTTGCGGAACAAAACCCTCCCTTATTGAATCCGATGATGATTCAGTAGATTCGCTTGACTTATCTGACATTGTTTCTCCCTCTCAAGTTAGATTTTCGATGCTAAACCAAGCAAGAAATATCAATCCAACGATAAAAGATAAAATAGAAGCCAAATTTAGTATATTTGTGATTTTAGCTTGCCAATTTTTATAATTCTGATTTGGTTTTTCATTCTCATAATCTTGATCCAGAATTTCTCGTTGTCTCCTCAAAGCACTCTGACTTGTCAGAAAGGAGAATAGCGTGGAGAGAAGGGACAAACCAAATGCGATCCAGGCTATAGCAAGCAGCCTCAACGTTTCGACCTGTGGCTCGGGAGCTAGTTGCCGAATAAAAGTAATCGACAATCCCAGGGCGCCGGCGGAAAGCGTGAGTATGGCCTTATCGAAACTCCGTAAGGCCTCTCTTTCTGCATCTATCAGCAACTTGCGTTCATCAAGATAAGTTTTTCTCTCCATCCGTGGCTCACGCTCATCAGGGTGTGTTTCTCTCTCATCACTAAGTTCAGTGTTAGCTATCATCTCACTCACGTTACACTGGTGTTTCATAGAGCTCACTTCATCTTACACGATACTTCCACATATTTCTATCCACAACGCTTCAGGTGGAAACGTGCTCCGGCCGGGTCCACGTCTCGATCTTCTCCTGGATTACCGAGGTCAGTTCGGTGATCGGTCAGCGATCCTGTTCCAGGGATATTAAGAGATGGGTCGTTGGCACTCAGAATACCACTTTGGTCAGATCCACCACACCCTTGGGGAGCTCGACAATCGCCTGAAGAAGTCCCAGGCGCGCATTCCGCAGCGACTGGTCCTCGTGCATCACCAGGATGTCATCGAAGAAGGTATTGATGGGATCTATTAGTGGCAACATGGCCGCCATCAGTTCGTCGACGTCCATCTCGGAACTGATTCGTTCGCGAGCGACTTGATACGCCTGGTACAGCTGCCGCGAGGCGGGTTCAGCGAGACGTTCCGGGACCAAGGGGAAGCGCTCCTTGAACTCCTGTACGATGCGTACCGAGCGGACATAGGCCGTCAGCAGCTCGATAGACTCAGGTCGCTCGACCCAAGTGCTCAGTGTCTTTACCGTTTTGTAAGCGTTCGCTGGGTTGTCTCCTCGCCCGGCCAGGACCGCCTCCACCAGATCATAGCGGAATCCCTGATCCAGCAGCCAACCTTGCAGTCGTCGCCGGATGAAGTCGATCACCTCGGAGGGCACCTCTTCCGCAAGCTTCGTAGTCACGGCGATTTCCACCGGCAGCAGGGGCACCGTATCCTGCACTGCTTCCGGCAGGGAGAAAGAGATCTCCCTGTCAATCAGCACCTGGATGATGCCCAGAGCGGCCCGCCGCAGGCCATAGGGGTCGGCCGTGCCGGTAGGGGTCAGTCCTACAGCGAACAGGCCCACTAAGCTGTCCAGTCGGTCTGCCAGACCGACGACGATGCCTGGCCAGCTCTTGGGGAGCATATCCCCAGCGAAGCGAGGCAGATAGTGTTCCAGGATCGCTTCAGCCACCTGAGGATCCTCGTCGGATTTCTGGGCGTAGTAGCGACCCATGACTCCCTGCAGGTCGGGGAACTCGACAACCATATCGGTGACCAGATCGGCTTTGGCCAGATAGGCGGTTCGGCGGGCAAGATCTCGCTCCTCGGCGGAGAGGTTCAGACGTTCGGCCAGCCGGGGCACCAGTTCTTTCAAGCGCTTGACCTTGTCCAGGTAAGAGCCCAGCTGCTCTTGGAAGGTCAACCCATCTAGCTTGGGGACAAAGGCCGATAAGGGTTTTCGGGTATCCACTTCGTAGAAGAATTTGGCATCAGCGAAGCGAGCTCGCAATACCTCTTCATTCCCTGTCCGTATGGTGTCCTGATTCTCTGCTTCACCGTTGGCCACAGCGATGAAATAGGGAAGCAGTTCGCCATCCTTGAAGATGGGAAAGTAGCGCTGGTGTTTCTTCATAGCGGTAATCAGCACCTCAGGCGGCAGGGTAAGAAAGGTTCGATCAAAGGAACCACGTATAGCCACCGGTTGCTCGATGAGATTGGTAACTTCGTCCAGAAGATCGGGATCGTCAGCTACCTGACCGTCCACCTCGGCTGCCAAGGCTTCTACCTGCTGTTTGACTTTGGCCCGCCTTTCATCGACATTCACTACGATACCGTTGGCGTTCATGATCTCGAAGTAGTTCTCAGCCTTGGCGATAGACAGTTCCGGCGAGTTCAGGGATCTCAGGCCGTAGGTGACTCGATCCGAGGGCACATCTGCATACGTCACATCCACCAACGCATCGCCAAAGAGGGTCACCAGCCAACGGATGGGTCGGGAGAAGGCCTGGTTCGTTTTGTTCCAACGCATGGACAGGGGGAACTTCAGCTCGGCGATGATCTTGGGTATGACCTCGTTGAGCATTTCCAGGGTCGGCCGTCCCGTCTCTGTGATGGTGGCGGTCAGATACTCTTTGCCTTCAAAATCTCGAAGCTGGAGTTGATCCACCGACAAACCCACACTTCTGGCGAAACCCTTAGCTGCTTGGGTTGGCTTGTTTGA
>JBHIAT010000135.1:0-9922 GCA_046758705.1 Bipolaricaulia bacterium | reverse complement strand
AGAAAACAGCGAACGGGGTTCAGGCCACAGCCAAGGTCGATGGCCAAGAGAAAAGCTTTGAAGCGGTGCGATTGATGCTGGCAGCTGGTCGGACCTCCAACACGGACGTACTGAATCTGAAAGCGGCGGGTGTCGAGACTGATGCGCGTGGATTTATCAAAGTGGACAGTCGCTTTCGCACCACAGCCGAAGGGATCTTTGCCATAGGAGACGTCACCGGTCCACCCATGTTCACCCATTCAGCCCGTGACGATGCCGATATTCTCTATCGGGTGATCATCAAGGGTGATGAAAGCGTCTCAACCGACCGCCGCATCGTTCCTCACGCCGTTTTCATCGACCCACCCATCGGCTCAGTCGGCCTGACCGAAGCGGCGGCGAAACAAGCAGGATACGAGCTCAAAATCGGTCTGAAAAGGTTCACAGGAGTCGCCAAAGCCCGCGCCATTGGTGAGACGGACGGGCTCATCAAAATCATCGCTGACAACAAAACCGATCAGATTCTGGGTGCGCACATCATCGGTCCGGATGGTGACAATCTCATCCATGAGCTGATCATAGCCATGCAGGTGGGGGCAACTTTCCATGATGTGAAGCGGGCGATTCACATTCATCCGACCCTGGCAGAAGGTGTGAACACCGCGGCAGGCGGTGTGCATCGCGAGGAGGGTATAGAGTGAGATGTTGAGGTGTCATTATGAAAAGGCCACTGGTGAAATCGACCGTCGGCTTGGCCCTGGGAGGGGGCGGCGCCCGAGGCTATGCTCATATCGGTGTGCTGAGTGTGCTGAAACAGCATGAAATTCCCATCGACTGTGTGGCAGGCACTAGCATGGGGGCGGCCATCGGCGGTGCGTTCGTCTGCGGGCTCGACATGGAACAGCTGGCGGAGATGATCAAGGAGCTTGATCTCAAGGAGATGCTCGACATCCCTGAGGGGCTTACCGGAACCCTGAGACAGCTGCTCGGCCGGGCGGCCTCCGAGTACCTGTTTCGGCGGGAGTGGCGTACCCTCCCATCCGAATCGCAGGCGCATGCACGTACGATGTGCGAACTGTTCGCCCAATTCACCGGCGACACCCGATTTGAGGATCTTCCTACCCCGTTCGCCGCTGTCGCCACTGATATCGATACCGGCGAACCGATTTTCATCCGGGAAGGCCTGATCTGCCAAGCGATCGAGGCGAGCGCCACCGTCCCTATCGCCTACTACCCGGTGGAACTCGGGGGACGGTATCTCGTCGACGGTGGTGTTGTGGATTTGGTGCCCATCGATGCCGCCATCGCGATGGGCGCCGATCGGGTCATCGCCGTCGATGTTGGCACGATGCCCCTCCATGAACCGCACTCGACGCTGGAGATTGTCACTCGGATCGACCTCATCGCACGGCGCCAGCTGGCCCGCGCTCAGGAGGCGCTCGCCCAAGAGCGGTTGGGAGAGGAACACCTGGTGATGCTCCGGCCGGATGTCCAGGAGATCGACTGGACCGCCTTCGATTGCGTCGACGATTGCATCAGAGCCGGCGAGCAAGAAGCCCTACAGCGTCTTGAGGAGATTAAGCGGCTCACCCAATCGGCTGGTCCAATGGCTCGCTGACCGGTCACCTTGTATTCCATCGCCGGATCGATTACAATGAAAAGCGCGCTGTGATCCCCTGCCGGGGGATCCTAGGAAACCAGGAGGTTTTTTTATGGGACAGACGACTGAAACTCAAGCCTATCTGACCGACGAGTTGATCAAGGATCTCGGTGATCGGCTCAGCCGGATCGAGGGCCACGTCCGCGGCGTCAAGAGTATGCTGGCAGCGCACAAGCCCTGTGAGGATATCTTGGTCCAGCTGGCCGCGATCCGCTCGGCCCTCAACCAAGTCAACATCAAGCTGCTCGATGGCCATATCGAGACCTGCATCGAGCAATGTGCCCTTGTGGGAGATACTCGGCCGTTGGCGAGTTTGCAGGAGGCTCTGTCGTTGGTCTTGAGAAAATCTTAGGTGGAGCAAAGAGATGGCTGAGCATCGTTGTGATCACTGTGACAAGACGTTCAAGTCGGCGAATGCTCTGACGCAGCATCAGCGAGATACAAACCATTATCCCAAGGAGGGACAGAGCAAGGCCAAAGACGAATCCTCGAAACGACCGCGTGCGCAGGCGGGAAGACTTCCGCAAAGGACTTGGCTGATCGCCGGCGGGGCAGGGTTGGTCCTGATCCTCGCCGTTGTAGTCGCATTTGTGGGGTTGAACCAGAACCAGAGCTCTAATTCTTCATCGCTGGGTCGAAAAATTCCCATTCTGGACAGGAATCATGTGCCGGCGGGAACAGAAGTGACCTCCTATAATTCAAACCCCCCCACTTCCGGACCGCATTGGCCTCAAGCTGCGGCGTGGGGCGTCTACGCCTCGCCTGTGCCCGACGAAGCGGTCGTGCACAGCCTCGAACATGGAGGTATCTGGATCAGTTATCGAGACATCGACGAAGGGACACGGCTAGAACTGGAAAAGATTGCCCAAAAATATCCTCAAGCCGTTATTTTAACGCCCCGACCACAAAACGATAGCAAGATTGCCCTCGCCTCCTGGGGCAGGCTCGATACCTTTGATGCGTTTGATCAAGAAAGAATTGAAAACTTCATAAAGGCCAACATCAACGACTCACCCGAGCAGTTTGCCAGTCTGGAACAGCCTGCCGTTCAAATTGGCCTGCAAGCCCCGGAGGCGACCTTCACCACCATCGGTGGGGAACGGATGACGCTCTCACAGTTTCGGGGCCAAAAGGTGATGTTTTGGTTCTTTGCAACCTGGTGTCCAAGCTGTATTGCCGGAGCTCAGGCGCTCTCCCAAAACAACGCAGCGCTCCGCGACCTGACCATTATCGCGCTAAAAACCCACGGCAATGCCGGCTTTCCGGGACCGTCCGTGGAGGGCTTTGCTCAGAGATATGCTCCGGCACGCCTCAGGGCCTTCAACTGGCTGTGGGGGGAGGCTTCACAACCGGCGACCCGGACGTATAACCCGCGCAACTTTCCCGATATCTATTTCTTGATCGATGAGCAAGGAACGGTTCAGGACATCGACGGCGCTCCGGCGGCGACCCTCAGTAAAATTATCAGGTTTGCGAATGGATAATTCAGATTCAGTCACATGACAAAAATTATTCGATCGTTCCAGCTTATCTTCGCCTCATGGAGGTATCGGACTCTCTCTATCACCAGCTTTATCTCTTTTTTGACCCTATACCTGTTCACGCTTCCGGCCACCTACACCGGCGGGCGTGTGGGGCTGGTCTCCTTGCGGTTGCTTACCCCCAAACTGGCATTCTTTGCGGTGGCCCTGGCCGCTTTGATCGGTTTCATTCTGACTTTGATGGTGTACTCCCTGAGACAGAGCGTGGAACAAAGCAAGGCGGCCACGGCCGGCGGAGTTTTGGGCAGCGTGCTGCCCCCGCTGTTGTGTTGTTCTCCGATCCTGCCCGGCATCGCCGCCTTGTTCGGCAGCGCCTCGCCGGTCGCTTTTGGGGTCAGCGGATTCATTCAAGGGTTTATTGCCACCTATGAAACCTATATCTACACGGCGATTATATTGGTTCTGATGCTCTCCCTCTACCGGGGCGCGAAACGGGTGATCCAATGCGCATGTTGATCTTATGAAACGATCCATTTGAGCTCAAGACCGCTATTGCGATCGGGAGTCGATAGCCGAGGATCTAGGGAGGTGATCCGCATGTTGCGCATCTGGCGATGGAGGATTTTGACCGTCATAGCGATCTTAATCGCCATCGCGATCGTCTATCTGAATAACCCTTCCCGATTCCAGGGGGAGGCCGCGCTCGGCATCATCGCTGTCGGGAGCACCCGAGTCGGCGAATCCGCCCCCGACTTCGCACTCAAAGACCCTGACGGAAAAGTGGTGAAGCTCAGCGACTATCGAGGGCAGAAGGTTCTGGTGAACTTCTGGGCGGCCTGGTGCAGCACCTGTAAGGTGGAGATGCCCTACTTTGAACAGGTTCACCAGCAAGGAGAGGTCGTCGTCCTGGGAATCAACGTTCAAGAGTCAGCCTCAGATGTGCAACGGTTCCTGGAAGAGGAACTCAGGGTCACCTACCCTCTCCTGCTCGACCCCACCGGCGAGGTGAGCCTGGGGTATAACCTGTTTGCCATGCCGACCAGCTTCTTCATCGATGAGTCGGGGAGGATCTGGGGGCGGAAGTTCGGACTGTTCGTCAAGGAGGAGTTCGAGCAGCGGATCACAGAGTTCACGCGTTCTTGATCTTGGCATTGACAGAAGACGAAGTGAAGCAGGAGGACAATATGAAGTACATGCCCACTATTTTCTTGGCAGTGGTCTTCCTGGTCGGCGGGGCTGTGTCTGGCTTCGCCACCCATCAGGAGATCGCCGGTCCTGACGAAATCAGCCGAGGACCACTCGGGGCCAGAAGATATCTCTCCAACTCAGAATTGCGGGAGATCAACCCCGATGTCGATTTGAACAACGTGAAGTATCTCTTCGAGTTGGACCTGAGTCTGCTCGCTTCAGGTGGACCGCGCCTCGCGACGGGGGATCCCGTCGGTCGATTCGCCCCAGTTTATCCCTCCCGAAGAAGCCACCTGGCTCAGCGATAGCGACTTGGTCCTCGGCCTGCGGTTCAACGACGCGGTCCGGGCCTACCCACCCAATCAACATCCTCAACTGGCATGAGATCACCAACGACGTCGTCAACGGCGTTCCGGTCGTGATCACCTACTGTTCGCTGTGCAACTCGGCATTGGCGTTCGTCGCTCCCGAGATCGACGGCCAGATCGCTCAGTTTGGTACCTCGGGGCAATTGGCTTACCTTTCCATAGTTGAACTCCTTGAGAAACCGATGGGGGTCGAACCCGCGTTGCGCATCAACTTTAAGTTCCAAATTTACCGTCTGGATTATTGTGCAAGTTCTTGGTCCTCCTCGGTGCGCTGCTTCTCTTCTTGCTGGAACCACACCATAAAGATGATCCCCGCTGCCATAAAGCTCATCATGTCGCCGGGGATCCAGAGTATGAGTCCACCGATTTGCTGGTCGGTCAGCAGGGATAAGTCCAAGAGCCTCTCTACTTCACCGTATGCTGAGTAAAGCACCTGGTCTGAGAAGGTGATCAGGGCGCCCAGAGCGGTGTTCGGGATAATGACCAGACCCAGGACAAGCAACCGGAGCCCGTAGGACAGTCGCGAACGTGGGTCAATGATCAGCCACCAAAAGAGGAGGCCGGTGAACAGCATAGTGGCGTGCATGAGGTAGTGGACGAGGTCGTTTCTGAGCGCCAGATTATGGGTTCCTGGCGCTTGCCAAAAGTACATCGTGCTGATAAAGGACAGCGGTGCCCCCACCGGATGGGTCAGGAAGCCATACAGCCGGCGAGCGGTCGTATTCTCGACGATCGGCTGAATCACGTTCTGTCGCATCCGGGCTGGAAGTCCCCTCAGAATTGGAGTGAGCGGTCTTCCCAGAAGAAGCAGCGCTGGACCTATCATCCGAAGCAACAGGTGCTGGATTTGATGTACAAAGAACAGGTGTTCAGCGACCGGATCGACGGGAGATTGGAGTGCCAGGAAAATGGCCGCGAGCCCGGCGAAAAAAGAAACCCGCTGCCCCAGGGTGACCGGATGGCTGGGATCTTTCCAGCGCCGCAGACCGATAACATAGAGGATACCCATCAACACTGTACCTATAACGACTTCGGGGGTCAAATTCCATGCTGTCAGAGGGTTCTGTCCGTGACCGAGCCGGCCGTGAGCATGCGCAGGCTGTGCCCCCGCGAGAAGTTGCAGCCCTCCTGACAGCGTAAGCACATTAAACAACCGGACTCTAATTCTCACGATCGGCCTCCATGCCATATATTCGACTACTGTCAGCCGGAGATTTCCTTGAGCAGTTGGCGGACGTCCTGCACCAGATCGGAAGGAGCCAGGTCGGCGGCCAGCTTGACGCGAATCCGCTGCTTGGCATCGATGAGCCAGACCGGCGTGGCGTGGCCGACGTCGTAACCACCTCCAAACTTTCCTCGAACCCGATTAGCCGTGGCAATCGATGGGCCATCCAGTCCTTGAAACAGCCCGTAGGATCGCAACTCCTCATCGGATAAGAATTTCGACTCATCCGTGATGACCGGTTCACCGATATAGTAGGCCTGCCAGACGGGTTCCAGTTGCTCCTGCGTCCCGATCACATAGTGCCATCGTTCGTACATGCCGATTTCCCGGCTGTACTCGGAGACCCTCTCAGCCGTGTCACGGTTAGGATCCATGGAGACAGCAACGAAAACCACATTGCTTGCATCCTCTCCCAACAGTTCGATGGCCTGCTTCAGCTTGACGCCGATGAACGGACATACGTCGGTACAGCTGGTATAAAGAAATGTCAGAACGATCACTTTCCCTTGGGCATCCGCTAGGCGAAAGATCTCCCCTCGCTGATCTTGTAGTACGAAGTCGGCGGCGGGTTGAGGCGGCTTTAGGACGGTGCCGTTGAAAGGCCCCGCCGCCGGTTTGCGACTCAGGCTGAGCAGCAGTATGACGGCGAGGACTGCCGCTATAGCGGCCCCCACTCCTGAGATAGCGATGAATCGGTGTTTGTATCGGTCCCAAATCCTTGATTTCTCCGTAGATCGTTTTATTGGGTCCATGGCCGTCTTTGTATTCTATGCTGTGAATCAGCTCCGTTGATCTTACACCTCTACAGATCTCTCAGCGCCTTGCCAATGCTCCTTATTCTTTCCTTGACACGATACTATTCCAAATCATCGCCGCCACCCTATACATCCTGTACGACGATCTCCAACTTCAGCATCTATATCTATGCGATCGATCACGTGATCGGGCTTCGGAATAACCGGTCCGTTGTAATTCCCTGTGCTCCACCTGTGGGCTTCATACGGGCCAGGCGTAGGGCGTTGCCGGTCACGGTCAACGAAGCCCCCATGTCGCCCACCAGCACGGCCAGCACCAGTGTGACATAGCCGAGGAAGACACCCGTAGCCAGACCAAACTTTAGCAGAATCGAGAACTTGATGTTATTCTGAATCACCCTGCGCGCTTTTCGGCTCAGCTCCATGAGATAGGGCAGCTTGCTCAGATCGTCGGACATCAACGCGACATCGGCCGTCTCTAACGCGGTATCCGTTCCGATGGTGCCCATGGCGATGCCCACCGTCGCTGTCGCCAGCGCCGGCGCGTCATTCACTCCATCGCCAACCATAGCCACCTTGCCATATTGCTTAAGCAGTTTCTGGATCTCTGCGACCTTGTCCTCAGGCAGCACGCCGGCGTGATAGTGATCGATACCCAACCGTTTCGCCACAGCCTTGGCCGTGCCCTCGTTGTCGCCGGTGATCATCACCACTTCCAGCCCGAGACGCTGCAGTTGGTTGATGGTCGCTTCGGCTTCGGGTCGGAGACGATCAGCAATTGCGACGAGTCCCATCAGCCGGTCCGGAGTGCCCACGACCACAACGGTCTTCGCCTCGGCCTCCAGCTTGGTAAACTCAGCCGGTCGGGCCGCGTTGCTGAACAGCTCCAGCTTTCCCACCATATAGACCTGCCCATCCAGTCGCGCTCGGACGCCCTGGCCGGTCAGCGATTCGAAGTCGGTTGGCTCTTGAAGCAGTCGCTCTTGGGCAGTTTGCTCATACCGTCGCACGATCGCTTCGGCGATCGGGTGCTGGCTCCGGCACTCCAATGCTGCCGCCACTTGCAAGACTTCTTCCGCCGAATGGCTGTTAAAGGGAATCACATCCGTGACCTCGAGCTGGCCGGTCGTGAGCGTGCCCGTCTTGTCGATCGCGATCGCCCGGATCCCTCCCATCGCTTCCAGATAGACCCCGCCTTTGATGAGCACCCCATTTCGCGCGGCGCTGGTGACCGCCGAGACGACCGAGACCGGCGTTGAGATGAGCAACGCACACGGGCAGGCGATCACCAACAGTGTGATCGCCCGCAGAAACCATGGCGTGAACGGCGCGGCGAGGAAGAGCGGCGGCACGGCGGCCACGCCCACGGCGACGGCCACCATCGTCGGCGTGTAGTATCGGCCGAACTTTTCAACGAACCGTTCGCTGGACGCCTTGTTTGCCTCAGCCTCCTCGACCAGTCGGATGATCTTGGCCAGCGTGCTCTCCCGCGCCGGTTTGGTCACCTCAACTTCCAAGTACCCCTCTGCGTTGATTGAACCGGCGTAGACTTCATCCCCTTCGCCCTTGTCGACGGGCATCGATTCGCCGGTGATCGCGGCCTGATTCACAGCCGATCGTCCCTGGACAACTCGGCCGTCCAAGGCAATCCGCTCGCCGGGGCGCACAGCGATTATTTCCCCCACGCCAATTCCGTCGATGGGAAGCGATACCTCCTCACCGTCTCTCAGCACCCGGGCCTCGTCTGGCACCAGCTTCATCAGTTCCCGCAGGGAGTTGCGGGCGCGATCGACCGAATATTCTTCAAGCAGCTCCGCCAGCGCAAACAGGACCGCTAGGGAGGCGGCCTCGACGTACTCGCTGATGGCCACCGCGCCTACGATGGCGACCGCCATGAGGAAGTCGATGTCCAGCGAAACGGTGTGCAGCGCGTGCCAGGCCCCACGGGCGAAGCGGGACCCGCCGGAGAGAATTGCCCCAAGATAGAAGAAGGTTGAGAGGGAGAGTGATCGGTTCCCGAGGGTTGCCAAGGTTGGATCCCGATTGGAAAAGGAAAGACTCAGTCCCACCAGAAGCCACAATCCAGCTATGCCGATCACCTGAGTGTCTCGTCGCTTCCAAAACGGAGAGGGTTCTTTAACGGTTTCAGTATGGCTTTGTCGCGCCGTGTAGCCGATGCGGCTGACCTGTTGAATCAGTTCCGTGTGGTCGATCTTGCCTTCATCATATCGAACGCGGAGCTTTCCGGCGTTAAAATACATCTGGGCTTCAGAAACGCCTTCTAACTGACCGATCATCTCCTGGAGTTCATTTGCGCAGTTGACACAGTGCAAGCCGGTGATTTCCAAATCCTCTGTGTGCTCCTTGGCTTGTGTCGATTCCTTGGACATGGGGTCGCCTTTCCATTTAAGGTTCCTGAATGTGCTCTAGTCCCTGATGGAACAGGTTTTCGATGTGCTCATCGTCGAGCAAGTAGTACACAATGCGGCCTTCCTTGCGATACTTCACGAGCTTGAGCGCCCGCAGCAGACGCAAGTGATGGGAGACGGCCGAGTCCTGCATGCCCAAGAGCGTGCTCAGGTCGCAGACGCACAACTCAGCTTTGGAAAGGGCAAACAGAATCTTGACCCGGGTGGGGTCGCTGAGCACTTTAAAGGTCTCCGCGAGATCGATGGCGACATCCTCTGAAATCATCTGTTTCTCTACTACTTTGACCTGCTTTTCGTTCACATAGTGGATCCCGCAGACTCCCGTCTCAGGTATCGCTTTTGTCTTTGAGAATGCGAGCTTGGCCATATCCTACTCACCTCGTTATTCGGAATATTAATATTTGAACAGTTGCTTAATAGTCGAATTCATCAAGTTATTATATAATTGAAACTTGGTCGTGTCAACTAGATGAGTCGGGGAGGATCTGGGGGCGGAAGTTCGGACTGTTTACCGAGGAAGAGTTTGAACAGCGAATCGCGGAGTTTATCCGATCTTAGTGCTGAGGGCCGATGAGCCAGGAAGCGGTGGGTTGTCCGCAAACGCTGAGGTGAAAGTCTGAGTTTGATTCGATTCCACTCACGTCCCTTGATCTGGTATAATTCAAGACAGTTCCCCTGGCAGGTGATTTCACCAAATTAGGAGGTTTTTATGCCGCGAACCACCGAGACGGAAGTCTATCTGACCGATGAGCTGATGAAAGATCTCGGAGATCGGCTCAGCCGGATCGAGGGCCACGTCCGGGGCGTCAAGAGCATGTTGGAAGCGCACAAGCCCTG
>JBHIAT010000134.1:0-9944 GCA_046758705.1 Bipolaricaulia bacterium | reverse complement strand
CTACTGCCTTTTCCCTGTGAGTGCAAGTTCCAAGAATAAGTTAACGGTACTGAGGTGGTAGATAATAAGATGAACCCGATGCTCGTCTCGCATGTATTCCAGTGCCATGCTGTTTATAGTATAGCATGTGACGACACCAAGATCAACAGGCAGCCGCCTTATCCGCAGGGGGTAAAACCCCGCAGCTTGCGGCGGTTATATTCCTGTCAGGGATTCGGGAGAGCATACGTTTCCCTCTTCGTAACGTAAAGAGAAAGGTCACATGGCGGACGATCGCACCGATAAACCCCAGCCTCAATCCCGGCAGTTCATCAAATATACGCTCTTCAAAGCTCAACCTGAATGGCGCAGGCGTCCCGCAGAAGAGCGCCGCCAGGGGCGTACAGAGTTTGCCGTCACGGTCGAAAGCTGCGCGTCAACGGTCAGCACTTACAGCTACAACACGATCGGACTCAAAGCTCAGGGTGATCTCCTACTCTGGCAGGTCAGCACATCGCTCGATCTGTTGCAAGAATCGATCGCCCGATTGCTCCAGACGGGTTTGGGGCATTACTTGGAGATCACCGGTTCGCTGCTGGGGCTGGTTCGCCCCTCGCATTACGTAAAGCGTCAGACAGCGCAAGAGCAGGCGCTCGAACAGCCCGATCGCCAACGCTACCTGATCGTCTACCCATTTACCAAGACGGTCGACTGGTACCTGATGAGCCAAGAGGCACGCCAGGGGATGATGAACGAACATATCCGCGTGGGGCACCAGTTTCCCTCTGTGCGTCAGGTGTTGGCCTATTCGTTTGGCATCGATGATCAAGAATTCGTGGTGACCTACGAGACAGATCGACTGGAAGATTTTCAGGATCTGGTGATGGCGCTGCGTGATACCGAGGCGCGCCGCTACACGCTGCGAGACACGCCGATCTGGGTCGGCATCCACCGACCGCTGACCGAGGCTTTAGAACTCCTCGGTTGATTCAAAAAGCGGGAAATAGAGAAAGTCATCCTTCCAAGGTATCGAGATCGAACAGATCTCGTATCGCCTCGATCCGGCTCTCCTCACCTGCGATCGCCGCCTGCTTCAATGCGATCAGGTGTGAGTGGAGGAACCGATTGACCAACCGTCTGCTGCAACGCTCTATCATCTGTCGCTGGGCTTCGGATAGGCCATCCTCTAGGACACTCTGTAGCTCCTCCTGGAGCATCGTCTCGGCCCGTTCCTGCAGCGCGGTGATCAGCGGAACGACCTGCTGAACCCGAAGCCAGCGATCGAACGCTTCAACCGACGCATCGATGATCCGCTCCGTCTCTTCGATCGTTCCCTGAAGCCCTTGTGCCTCCCGCTCGGCGGCCGATCTGAGGTCATCGATATCGAGCAGGTGGCAGTTTGGGACCTTACCCACCTGAGGATCGACATCCCTGGGAACCGACAGGTCGATCAGATAGAGCGGCCGACCTCGGCGGGGGATGTCCTGCTCTCGGATCAGGTACACGGGGCAGGCGGTGGCGGCGATGATCAGGTCCACCTCTTCCAGGAGCCCGAACCGATCGTCAAAGGTGACCGCCACCCCACCCAGCTCGTCGGTCAGCAGGTGGGAGCGTTCGAGCGTCCGGTTGGCCACGTAAGCCTTCTTCACACGGGCCTCTATCAAGTACTGTAAGACGCGTTTCCCCATCTCTCCGGCACCGATCACCATTGCTGTCACCCGACTCAAATCGTTGAGAAGCGAGGCGGCTACCTTCACCGCAACCCGACTCACCGAGATCCGCCGTCTGCCAATCTCCGTCTCGGTTCTGATCTGCTTGTTGACTTCAAAAGCGCTGTGGAACAGCTTATTCAAGAATTTTCCCGTTCCGCCGAGCTGGTGGCTGTGGTAGTAAGCATCCTTGACCTGACCGACGATCTCGATCTCGCCCAACACCATGGAGTCCAGGCCGCTGATCACCCGGTAGAGGTGAGCGACGCTATCCAACGCCGTCAACCGGTAGATATTCTCCGTCAGGACGCCTCGGTCTATCTCCCGGGTTCGGACGATCCAGTCGACGATCTCTTCAGCGGCCGACTCCCCTGAGGACCGATAGTAGACCTCGGTCCGGTTGCAGGTGCAGAGCACTACCGCCTCTGCCACCGGTCCAAGGTGCAGCAAGTCCGCTAGCACCGTCTCAAGCTCGTCCGCGGTGAACGAGAACTGTTCCCGAATATCGACCTGGGTCAGGTGGTTCATCCCGATCAATCCGAGAGCCATCGGGCAACCTCCTTGGCAAAGTAGGTGATAAGGATATCGGCACCGGCTCGCTTCAACCCGGTGAGTATCTCCAGGACGATCTGTTGCTCGTCAACCCAACCCCGTTCGGCGGCGGCCTTGATCATGCTGTACTCACCGCTCACGCTGTAGGCGGCGATCGGATGATCGAACCGCTCACGAACCCGTCGGATGATGTCCAGATAGGCCAGGGCAGGTTTCACCATCACAATATCGGCGCCCTCTTCGATATCGAGCGCCACCTCGCGCATCGCCTCGCGGGCGTTGGCCGGATCCATCTGGTACGACCTACGATCTCCAAACTGAGGTGCGGAATAGGCCGCGTCTCGGAACGGGCCATAAAATCCGGAGCTGTACTTGGCCGCGTACGACATGATCGCCACGTCGGAGCGACCAGCTCGGTCTAACGCCTCCCGGATCGCTCCGACCATCCCGTCGATCATCCCCGACGGGGCGACCCAATCGGCCCCGGACTCGGCGTGTGAAACGGCAATCTTCCCCAACAGCTTCAGGGTCTCATCGTTTTGGATCTCCGCCTCGCGGACGATGCCACAATGACCGTGGTCGGTGTAGCTACACAGGCAAACGTCGCTGATGATAACCAGAGCCTCGGAGGCGCGTCGGATCGCCTGGATCGCCCGCTGAGCGATGCCCCCCTCATGATAGGCTTCGGAACCTCGTTCGTCCTTCTTTTCGGGATCGGGAACCCCAAAGACGAGCACCCCCGGGATCCCCAGGGTGAGAATCTCGTCCATCTCCTGGTGGAGCTGATCCACCGATCGATGGAACACCTTCGGCATCGATGGGATCTCGTCGTTGATCCCCTTCCCATCGACGGCGAAGATCGGCTGGATCAGATCGTCGATCAAGATCCGGTGCTCTCGAACCAGTCTGCGGATCTGCTCGGTTCTCCTGATCCTTCTCGGCCGGTAATCCGGAAATCGCATCCTTGACTTTTTCCGATCCAGAGGCTGACAATAGTATATCTGAAATGGCTTACAGAGATCAATGATAAAGCTCAGTCGTAGGAATGATGCTTATCATTCCTACAGGGAGGAGTAAGCGGTTACGATAGGGTGAAGCAGAGCCTTGGCTGTAGCTTGCCAATCTATCTTGGGGAGGCGGTTGCCATAGAGCGAAGCAGAGCGTTGTTCGAACGGGCAGTTCGGTTGATGCCGGGAGGGGTCTCAAGCCCGGTGCGCCGCATCGACCCTTATCCATTCTTCGTCAAAGAGGCGAGGGGATCCCACGTCTGGGACGTGGATGGCCACCGATATATCGATTACTGCATGGGGTACGGTCCACTGCTGTTGGGACATGGCTTCCCTGAGCCGATCAAGCGGGAGATCGTGGCTCAACTCGATCGGGGAATCCTGTACGGCATGCCGACCGAGATCGAGGTGAAGTTCGCCGAATTCATTGTCGAAAGGGTTCCGGGAATAGCGATGGTCCGGTTTGTCAACTCCGGGACCGAGGCGACGATGGGGGCGATCCGGGCGGCCCGAGGCTTCACCGGTCGCAATAAGATTATCAAGATCGATGGGGGGTTCCACGGAGCGCATGAGGCGGTTCTGGTGAAAGCGGGGAGCGGTGCCATCGGGATCCCGGCCTCGAAAGGTGTCCCTAAAAACTTCATCGAGCACACGATCCAGGTGCCGTTCAACCATCTTACCGCCATGGAAGCCGCGATAGAGACCTACCGAGATGATCTGGCGGCGGTGATCATGGAGCCGGTGATGGGCAATGTGGGCGTCATCCTGCCAAAGCCGAGTTATCTGGAAGGCGTGCGGAAGCTGACAGAGGAACACGGTCTGTTGTTGATCTTCGACGAGGTGATCACCGGCTTTCGGATCGGGATGAGTGGAGCCCAAGGTTACTACGGGGTCACGCCAGATCTGACGGTACTGGGGAAGGTGGCCGGGGGTGGCTTCCCATTCGGCATCTTCGGTGGGCGACGGGAGATCATGGAGACGATCGCACCCGCCGGGGAGACCTATGAGGCAGGGACCTTCAACGGGAATCCGATCGCGTTGATCGCCGGATACCATACGCTCAAGTACATCGAGGAAAATCGCATCCATGAGCAGATCGATACATTGGGTAAGCAACTGCGTGAGTCATTGAACCAGATACTGAAGGACACCGGGTGCTCTGTGACCGGCATCGGCTCGATGTTCCAGGTCTTCTTTACCGACGGTGAACGACCGCCGCAAGACTACCAGGAGGCACTCGGCTGCGACGCAGAAAGGTGGAAGCAGGTTCTCTGGAAAGGGATGCTCGACCGGGGGATCTTCCTGCCGCCGAGCCAATATGAGAGCCAGTTCATCAGCGCAGCCCATACAGAGGAAGATATTGCTACCACAATAGAGGCCTACCAGAGATGCTTTTGAGGATCGGGACGAGAAAGAGCAAGCTGGCACGAAGCCAGTGTCGGCAGGTCTGTGACCTGCTGACCGAGATGGGGATCCCGGTGGAGGAGGTCTCGGTCTCCACGAGCGGGGATATCTTCAACGACAGGGCGATCCATGAAATCAAGGGACGAGGTGCGTTCGTGCGCGAACTCGATGGGCTCCTGCTGGCAGGCGAATTGGACGCAGCGGTTCACAGCATGAAAGATATCCCGACCGAACTGACCAAAGGGTTGGCGATCGCGGCCGTGTTAAAGCGGGCTTCACCCTTCGACCTGCTCATCACCCGCGATGGCCTGTCGTTGGACGATTTGCCCAAAGGCGCGGTGGTGGGCACGTCCAGTGTCCGTCGTCGCGCTCAGTTGATTTGCCACCGACCGGATCTCAACGTCAAAAACCTCAGAGGGAACGTCGAGACCCGCCTGGAAAAGTTAAGCCGCAACGAGTACGACGCCATCGTCCTGGCCGAGGCGGGCATCGAGCGGTTGGGGTTAAAACGGAAAATCTCCGCCTGGAGGTTGCCGTTCGTCCCCGCCCCGAATCAGGGAGCGATTGCGGTGACGACGCAGGAGTCGGGTGAACCGTTTCGGGTGATCCGCCGGTTGGATCATCCCCGGAGTCGGATTGAGGCGGAAGCCGAAAGAAAAGTGATGAGCGTGGTCGGCGGGGGGTGCGCGAGCCCGATGGGGATCTTGGCTCAGGGGCAAGACTCGGGGGTGAAGATCGAGGCGGAGATCCTGTCCCCCGATGGAAAGCACCGGGAGCGCTTCTCGGAGCAGGTATCCCTCGAGTTTTCCGATGAGGACATGAACCGAATCGAGAGCTTGGGGATGAGGCTAAGACGATGGTCACCGTAGCCATCTTCAGACCGAAACGACACGAGAAACGATCGGTGAATTTTCTGAGGAGCTTGGGGTTTAAAGTGATCTCGGTGCCGCTGTTGGAGATCCAGACCACTGGATTGGCGCCGCTCACCGACACGGACTTTATCATCTTCACCAGTGCCCAGGGGGTACAGATCGCCTGCGACCGGATCGCCGCCGAGGCGCTGCAGCGGCCGACGGTCTGCGCTATCGGACCAAGAACGGCTGAAGCGCTGCAGGTCAGGGGCATACCGGTCGATCTCGTTCCCGAAGAGTATTCGTCGGCAGGGATGGTCGAACGGCTCGCGCCCCGGGTCCATGGCAAACGGGTCGAAGTCGCCAGAAGCTCAGCAGGATCAAAGATCTTGTTGCAAGGTCTGAATCAGGCCGGTGCGTTCGTGCATGAGACGGTGCTCTATCGTCTAGAGCGCCCTCGCGTTGATGAGCAAGCGATCGAAACGGTTCTAAACCAAGCTGACGTGCTGCTATTTACCAGTTCACTCACCGTCGACCACTTCCTGAAGAGCTCTTCAGACAAAGCGGAAGTGCTCACCCGGATCGACGAGAAATTTGTCGGGGCGATTGGGCCCCTGACGGCGGAGGGGTTGAAACGCTATGAAATCAAGGTCGATCTGGTTCCGGCTCGATCGACCTTTGAGCAATTGGTTCAGGAGATGAAAACGGCTGTTTTCGCCCATCTGCAACAATAGGGGAGGTTAAGATGGAGCCATCACAGGTGGCTGAGAGTCGGGGAAAGATCGGCGGACGGATCTTTTCTGAGACGCCTCTGCTCGTCTATTGGGAACTCACCCGAGCGTGCGATCTGGCTTGCCAGCATTGTCGCGCTGAGGCGATGAACCGACGTGATCCGTGCGAACTGGGCCTGTCTGAAGCCAAAGCGCTGATCCGGCAGATCCGGTCCTTCGGAGATCCCGCCCCGCACCTGGTGCTCACCGGTGGCGATCCGTTAAAGTGGCCCGGCTTCTTCAAGTTATTGGAGTACGGCACGAGTCTGAAGCTGCGCCTATCGGTTGCCCCCAGCGGGACTTATAACTTAACTCGCGATGTCATCCGTCGTCTAAAGTTCAGTGGGGTAAACAGTATCTCTCTGAGCTTGGACGGGTCCAGTCCGGAAAGACACGATGCGTTTCGCGGGGTTCCGGGCTGCTTCGACTGGACGATCCAGGCAACACACTTTGCCCACGAAGCCGGACTTCCTCTTCAGGTTAACACGCTGGTTACAGCCGATACGCTGGAAGATCTCCCCCGGATCTATAGGTTGATGACCGAGCTGGATATCATACGGTGGAGTCTCTTCTTTCTGATCCCGGTCGGTCGGGGGCGCCTGTTAGGTGAGATCATCCCTCAGCAGTGTGAGGCGTTGCATCAATGGCTCTACGATCTTTCTAAGGAGACCCCGTTTGCGATCAAGGCGACCGAAGCCCCACACTTTCGACGGGTGACCTGGCTGAGGATGCGGGCGGAGGGACGGGAGATCGACAGCATCTGGAGAAGCCCCGTCGGCATGGGATTTGGCGTGCGTGACGGCAACGGCATCATGTTCATCTCCCACACCGGCGATGTCTACCCATCCGGTTTTTTGCCGCTGGCGACTGGGAACGTCCGGGAGTCCAGTCCCGTAGAAATCTATCGCAATTCGGAGCTGTTCAGGAGCATTCGCGATCCCCGTAACTATCGGGGCAAATGCGGGAGGTGTGAGTTCAACGGGATCTGTGGTGGATCGCGGGCCCGGGCCTATGCAAAGACCGGTGACTACCTGGCAAGCGATCCCCTGTGTCCTTATCAGCCTATAGAATGAACATTTCGGGACGGGTGGCTATCGTTGGAGGCGGGATCTCGGGACTGGCCACCGCCTACTTTCTAGAGAGACAGGCTGAGCAGGCCCAAGCGCCGGTCGAGTCTGTCCTGATCGAAAGCGATCACCGGCTCGGGGGCAAGGTCTTGACGGAACGGGTCGAAGGGTTCGTGATCGAGGGAGGGCCGGACGCGTTCCTCGTCCGAAAACCCTGGGCGCTGCAGCTTTGTCAGGAGATCGGGCTCGGGGACCGTCTCATAGGCACTCGGGAAACCTATCGCACGACTTACGTGCTGCACCGGGACAGGCTGGTGAAGTTGCCCAAGGGCATGATGTTGGTCGTTCCCACACGCATCTCGCCTGTGCTGCGCAGTCGACTGTTCTCGCTGCGCGGCAAGCTCAGGATGGGTTTGGATCTGTTGATTCCCCCGCGTCGAGAGGCGGGGGACGAATCGCTCGCTGCGTTTGTGCGACGCCGACTCGGTCGCGAGGCGCTTGATCGGGTGGCCGAGCCGCTCATGGCCGGCATCTACGCCGGTGATGTGGACCGGCTCAGTACGAACGCCACCTTCCCCCAGCTGCGTGCACTCGAAACGGAACATGGCAACCTGATCTCCGGAGTATTGGCCAACAGGCGTGGTCAACAAGCGAACAGCTCGCAAAATCGTAGCGCATTCATGACGCTGCGCGGCGGGCTCGGGGAGCTGGTCGACACCTTGGTCTCCAGATTGAAGCGCACCTCACTGGTGACGGGAAGACGGGTCTTGTCCATCCGCAGGGGAGATTCGACTCGGCCGTACGAGCTTCAACTCGATGACGATACCCGCCTGCTTGCCGACGCTATCGTAGTTGCTACACCCGCCCACGTCGCCGCCAATCTTCTGGAGGATATTGATCTCCAGGCTGCCGAGTTGCTGAGTACAATCCCTTACGTCTCGACGGCGACCGTCTCACTAGCCTTCGAGCGATCTGGTTTTCACCATTCTCTGGATGGATATGGTTTTATCGTGCCCCGGACCGCAAACCGACGGATCATCGCCTGCAGTTGGACCTCCTCGAAGTTTCCTCATCGCGCTCCCCAGGAACATGTGTTGTTGCGCTGTTTTCTGGGCGGAGCCGGGCGTGAAGAATGGGTGGGGTTGGACGATGGGGCGCTGGCGAACGTTGTCCGGGAGGAGCTGGAACAGATCATGGGGATGACCGAAGCGCCCGTGTTGACCCGGATTTACCGTTGGGAGAAATCTATGCCTCAGTACCTGGTGGGGCATCTCGACCGGATCGATACTCTGGAGAAGAGACTTGCTCCCGGTCTGTTCCTCACCGGGGCGGCCTACCGAGGGGTCGGCCTGCCTGACTGCATCCATCAAGGTGCGCTAACGGCCGAGCGCACCCTCGAGCACGTTGCCCTGGCATCAGCAAAAGGTGTTCGTCGATGAATCCGGGTCCGAGTAACGATCGATTTCTGAAGGCGTGTTGCGGCGAACCGGTAGACTGTACGCCGGTCTGGTTCATGCGTCAGGCCGGTCGATATATGCCAGAGTACAGGAAGATCCGAGAGCAACACAGTCTCCTGGAGATCTGTAAGATCCCGGAACTCTGTGCCCAGGTGACATTGCAGCCGATAGAAAAGCTTGGGGTGGATGCGGCGATCCTGTTCTCGGATATCATGCTGCCTCTGGGGGGGATGGGCGTTGAGTACGAATTCAAAGCGGGTGTGGGACCGATCATTCACAACCCGATACGTGGGGAAACCGATGTAAACGCCCTTCGTGTCATCGAGCCTGAGGCGGATCTTCTCTTCGTCCTGGAAGCGATCCGTATGCTTCGGGAAGCGCCGACGCTTGACGTTCCATTGATCGGTTTTTCCGGAGCGCCGTTTACGCTGGCCAGCTATATGATCGAGGGCGGTCCGCCGAAAAATTTTTCACAGACCAAGCGCATGATGTACCAAAAGCCGGCACTTTGGCACCTCCTGTTGGAAAAGCTGTCTGAGGTCGTTGTAAAATATTTACGCGCCCAGATTCGCAGTGGTGTCCAGGCGGTTCAGCTCTTCGACAGCTGGGTGGGCTGCCTCAGCCCTCAGGATTACCAGGCGTTCGTGCTGCCTCACTCCCGTCGGATCTTTCAGGGTCTCGAAGGGATGGATGTTCCCTGCATCCATTTTGGGACGGGGACGGCCACGTTACTGACGCTCATAAGTCAGGCGGGCGGGGATGTGATCGGAGTCGATTGGCGGATTCCCCTCGATCAGGCCTGGGTGCTTCTGGGCGAAGGGGTGGGGATCCAGGGGAACCTCGATCCCGCCGTCCTGCTCGGTCCGTTCGCTGAAGTTGAGAAGCGAACAACCGACATCCTGAAGCGGGCGAAAAATCGTCCCGGCCATATCTTCAATCTCGGGCACGGTGTCCTTCCCGATACGCCCGTTGATCATGTAGCTCGACTTGTGGAGGTTGTCCACGAGCAGAGCCGCCGCTGAAGGCCACTTCTCACTTCCTAACGTTCTAGAAGTTCATCCAGTGGCACATAATTGTATAGGATGGCCAGGAGAAAGCAAACGCAGAACCGTGAGAGAGATCTGGAGCTGATGTTCCGATTGCTCCAG
>JBHIAT010000133.1:0-10423 GCA_046758705.1 Bipolaricaulia bacterium | reverse complement strand
ACTCTGTTGGTGGCGCTCAACCGTAATCGCTTTACACCTGATCATGTACGTGCAGTGGCCGGCTGTGACCTGCGCCAGGAGAAGATCGAGGAGGCACGAGACACCTGTCCAGATCTTTTTTATACGACCTCGTATGCCGAGATGCTTAAGCGAGATGATGTCGATATTGTTGCGATTTATACTCCGGACGAATTGCACGGCGAACAGATCATTCAGGCTTTTTCCGCGGGCAAACACGTGATTTGCACTAAGCCGTTGGTCAATTCGCTGGAAGCCGCGCGTCAGGTGTTGGAGGCTGCGCGTCGCACCGATCGTAGACTCTTGGTGGGCCAGAGCACGCGCTTTTTCGAATCGTTTCGATGTCAGCACCGCGCATACGAACGGGGCGAGATAGGCGAGCTAGAATTTGTCGACGCCCATTACATCCACCGCATGGACTGGTTCTATGACAAAAGTCCTTGGGCCACCTCGACGACCGATTGGGCCTTTTTAGGGATGAGTCACCCGATTGACCTGGTGCGTTGGTACTTGGGACCAATTGTGGAGGTGCATGCGTACGGCTATCGTTCAGCGTTAGCTCTCCAATACGACGTTCAATCCTTTGATATCTATACCGTCAGCTTCCGTAGTGCAGACGAGCGTATTGGCCGGGCGATGGGCAACTATGGCTTGCATGAATTGCCTTCGGCGCGCAATGCGATCGAACTTGTGCTTTATGGCACCGAAGGGACAAGCATGGCCCAGTATCATGACATGCGTTACTTTCACACAGGGTCCGATGGTGGTGAGATCAAAGAGGATTTTCTCTATAGCAAACGCACCTATTATTTCAACGATGAAGTGCACGGTATGCACTACGGCGAGTTCGCTAACTATGCTGAGTATTTTGCCATAGCTCTGCTAGAGGGGCACGACTATTCACCGGATTTGGAAGAGGGCTTGGAGACCTTTGGTATCATGGAGGCAGTGCGGCGCTCGGTGCAAGCAGGCACGCCGATTCAGGTGGCATCCGTGCTTGTGGAAATTGGGATGTAGCGAGGAATTGAAGTTACTGAAGTTAAGGTCAAGATCTCTGAATGGAGTCATAGGCTATGCTGATCTATTTCGCCGGTCCACTGTTCAACGAAGCCGAGAAACGATTTAATCTTGAGTTAACGGAGAAATTGGAAGCTCTGGGGTTCGAGGTGTTTTTGCCCCAGCGAGATGGTGTTGAGGACGAAAAGCCCTCTTACAACCAGATGCCAGCGGAAGAGCGCGTGAAAGTGATCTTTGAGATTGATGAACAGAAAGTGCTGGAGTCGGATATTTTTCTCTTTATCTTGGACGGCCGAGTGCCAGATGAAGGAGCCTGTGTGGAGTTAGGAATCGTCTACTGTCACAAAAAACTGCAGAAGCCCAACAGACTCATTGTCGGTTTGCAGACGGATATGCGAGGGGCGTTTCTGGACATGAAACTGAACGTGATGGTTAAGGTCCCACTGGATTATGTCGTAGAGAGTGAAGAAGAGCTGTTGAGTTTTCTGAGAGATTATAGAGATGGTCACGCTATGTGACATTTGTCAGGATCAAGTGGATGAGCGAGATCTCGTGGGATCGTGGCCTCACTGGCATCCCGTTGTCAACTTCAGCCAGAATTATCTGGGAAAGGTCATGCTCGTGCTCAAGAGACATGAGACGGATGTGACCCAATTAACTTCCGCAGAGCAGGCAGAATTTTGGCAACTGCTGCGCCTCGTCAAAGAAGCTCTCTCTAAACTCTTCCAGCCGAATCACTTCAACTATGCGTTTTTGATGAATCAAGACTCTCACGTCCATCTACATGTAATCCCGCGCTATGCAAAGTCGAGGGAATTTGCCGGAAAGGTTTTTACAGACGGCCGACTGGGAGATCACTACCAACTAACGAGAAATCTCGTATCTCCTGAGGTGCGTCAAAGATCAAGCACTCCATCCCTTGAAACGAATCCGAGCCCTCAATTATACTTGAAAAAAAGGAGGAATCGTGGTGCAACTCGGTGAGATCGCACTCGACTTCAATCTGCCCGGTGTCGATGGTCAAAATTATTCACTTCAGGATTTCAGCGGGAAACAGGCGGTGGCGGTGATCTTCAGCTGCAACCACTGTCCCTACGTCAAGGCCTATGAGGATCGGCTCATCGCCGTCCAGCGAGAGTACGCCGATCGCGATGTGGCCCTGGTGGCAATCAACGCAAACGACGACTCGCAATACCCGGACGATAGCTTCGATAACATGGTGACCCGGGCGAACCAGAAAGGATTTCCGTTCCCTTATCTTCGAGACGAGAGTCAGCAGGTCGCTCAGGCCTACGGTGCCCAACGCACCCCTGAGATCTTTCTGTTCGATTCGGATCTGCGGTTGCGTTACCACGGACGCCCCGACGACAACTGGGAGGACCCCGACCGAGTGGAACAACCCTACTTCCGTGATGCGATCGAGGCACTGCTCAACGGAGAAGAGGTTCCGGTCCCCAAGACCGAACCGATCGGCTGTACGATTAAATGGAAGATGGGTTGAGGGTAACGTTCAAAAATCATCCTGCATCGCGTCGCGGAGGCTGTTCAGGCCCTTATACCACGGAGCCAGATACTTTTCCGTCCTGACGATGTACAGGGACCTCTCTCCAGAGATTTGCTTGTCGGTTTCGAAGCTGATGCCGATCAGCCACAGATCTTCGAAGTCACGTCGCTTGTTGAAAATGATCGCGGTGTCCTGGAGCCGGCGCTCGTGGATCGGGTTGAACCGGTCGACCTGGTAGAGATCGCCTTCCTGATCGACCTTCAGGATCGGCTTCTCTTCAGTTGAAGATCCTCGATAGGAGTCGATCAGTGCGGTGAGCCCCTCCGCTAACGTCTCCAGGTAGTAGATGTCACGTCGGGAAAGACGCAGCTTCCATCGACCGTAACGCCGTTCCCGAGCGATTTGGGACAACCGGAAGATCAGCAGATGGTTGAAGTCAGAGGGGTGATATAGCTCGATCCCCCGTACTGGGATGGCTTCGGCTCTGCGCGTGCCTCGTCTCACGAACTTGTACAACTTCCTCCTCCTTTTCTCCTCACCGCATATTGATACTGAAAGGTAATATTACTACAGCGCTTGAAGGAAGTTCAACCATTCCCAATTTCATATTATGCCCTCAGACGATAGTATGATAACGATCGAGGGTTTCGAGGTGCAGGTCGGCGGATTGGAGCGCGGTGATCGCGGCGACAGCGGCGCGGGCGCCCGCTAGGGTCGTGATATATGGAATCCGATGTCGAATCGCGTTGATTCGGATCGCCCGGCCATCCCGGTATGCATCCGGCCCCGACGGAGTGTTGATGATCAGGTCGATGCGTCCTGCCTCGATCTGATCGATGATGTTGGGGTGCCCTTCACTCAGCTTGCGGACGGGGTCGACAGCGATCTCGTTCCGTCGCAGATGGCCAGCAGTGCCTCGGGTGGCGATGATCTGGAAGCCCAATTCGACCAGTCGGCGGACGATCGGGATCATCCCGGGCTTGTCCCGATCGTTGACACTGATCAGCACCGCTCCGTAGGTCGGCAGGTGGTTCCGTCCGCCGATCTCAGCCTTGGCAAACGCGCTTCCGAAATCCTGGGCGATCCCGATTACCTCACCGGTGCTGCGCATCTCAGGGCCCAGGACTGGATCGACCTCCCCGAAGCGATCGAACGGAAAGACCGCCTCCTTGATGTAATAACCGCCCGGGGAGGCCGCCTCACCTGAATCGAGCTCCGTTAAGGTGAATCCAGCCATCACCTGCGCTCCGAGCTTGGCCAGCGGCCTCCCGGTCGCCTTGCTCACAAACGGCACCGTCCGGGAGGCCCGTGGGTTCACCTCCAACACGTAGATCCGATCTCTATGGATCGCGTACTGGACGTTCATCAGGCCAACCACGCGCAGCCGAGCAGCGAGTCGGGCGGTTCGCTGGTGGATCGCCTCGATCTGTGCCTCATCGAGTGAGATCGGCGGCAGGACGCAGGCGCTGTCCCCAGAGTGGACACCGGCCGCCTCGATATGTTCCATAATGCCGCCGATGAAGCAGCGATGGCCGTCGGCCACTGCATCGACATCGATCTCGATCGCATCCTCAAGGAACCGGTCGATCAGGACGGGATGATCGGGTGAGACGCGGACGGCGTTGGCCATGTAACGCTCCAGGTCCCCCTGGCCGTGGACGATCGCCATCGCCCGCCCGCCGAGGACGTAGGACGGACGCACCAGGACCGGGTAGCCAATCTTTCGGGCGACGTGGAGCGCTTCGGTGACCGAGGTCGCGATCCCGTATTCGGGCCGTTCGAGCCCCAGTTCTTCGAGCAGGCGACCGAATCGACCCCGATCCTCGGCAAGATCGATATCGTCGGGATCGGTTCCCCAGATCGGAACGCCGGCCGCCTTGAGCATCCTGGCGAGTTTCAGGGGCGTCTGGCCCCCGTACTGGACGATGACGCCGTCGGGCGCCTCGGCCTCGATAATGTTCATGACATCCTCGAAGGCAATCGGTTCGAAGTAAAGCTTGTCGGAGGTGTCGTAGTCGGTCGAGACCGTCTCAGGGTTGCAGTTGACCATGATCGTCTCGTAACCGATCTCATGAAGGGCAAAGGCGGCATGGCAGCAGCAGTAGTCGAACTCTACTCCTTGGCCGATCCGGTTCGGTCCACTCCCCAGGATCACTACCCGCTTCCTGTCGTTTCGCAAAACCTCGTCCTCATCGTCGTAGCAACTGTACAAGTAGGGGGTGTGGGCCTCGAACTCCGCTCCGCAGGTGTCGACCTGTTTGAAGACCGGGCGGATGCCGATGCGGTGCCGCGCCTCCCGTACCGACATCGGATCGGTTTCAAAGATCCGAGCGAGCTGCTCGTCTGAGAACCCCCAGCGCTTCGCCCGGCGCAGCAATGCCTTAGGGACGGATGCAAGCTCGAACCGCTGCAGCTCAGCCTCGAGGTCTGCGATCTGGCGGAGTTGATCGATGAACCATGGATCGATCCGAGTGAGCGTTGCGATCTGCTCGACGGGAACCCCGGTCCGAAGCGCTCCGTAGATTCGGAAGATCCGATCGGGGGTCGGTATCCGCAATGTCTCTAACGCGACCACCTGCCCTTCAGGTCCTTCAGGAGCGATCAACCCTGGGACGTCGATCTCCAGCGATCGAAGTCCTTTCTGCAACGCTTCCTTGAACGTCCGGCCGATCGCCATCGTCTCGCCGACCGACTTCATCTGGGTGCCCAACCGATCGTCGGCGTCCGGAAACTTCTCCAGATCCCAGCGCGGCACCTTGACGACGACGTAGTCGATCGTCGGCTCGAAGCTCGCCGGGGTCTCCCGGGTGATGTCGTTCGGGATCTCATCCAAGGTGTAGCCGATGGCCAGTTTAGCGGCGATCTTGGCAATCGGGAAACCGGTCGCCTTGGAGGCGAGCGCTGAGCTCCGCGACACCCGCGGGTTCATCTCGATGACAACCATGCGGCCATCCTCGGGATCGACAGCGAACTGGATATTCGCCCCCCCGGTCTCCACGCCGACCGACCGGATGACCTGGCAGGCCAGGTTGCGCATCCACTGGTATTCACGGTCCGAGAGCGTCTGGGCCGGGGCGACGGTGATGCTGTCCCCGGTATGGATCCCCATCGGATCGACGTTCTCGATCGAGGTAATCACCACCACGTTGTCGGCCAGGTCGCGCATCACCTCAAGTTCGAACTCCTTCCACCCGATGACCGACGCCTCGATCAGCACCTGATCGATCGGGCTGCGGGCCAGCCCGTGGACCACCGCCTCTCGGACGCTGTCGATCTCCTCGGTGATCCCGCTCCCCTCCCCACCCAAGGTGTAAGAGGGGCGGATGATCACCGGGAGGCCGATCCGCTGAACGATCTCCAGCGCCTGATCCAGGGTGTTGGCGAACTCGCCCGCCGGGGTCGGGATCCCCGCTCGGTCCATCGTCTCCTTGAACTGCTGACGGTCCTCGGCGATCTCCATCGCCTTCAGTTTGGCACCGATCAGCTCGACCCCATAGCGGTCCAAAATCCCCTGCTGCGCCAAGGTCACCGCGATGTTGATCGCCATCTGACCGCCAACCGTCGGCAGAAGCGCGTCGGGTCGCTCCCGCTCGATGATCCGGGTGACGACCTCGGGGATGAGCGGCTCCAGATACAGGTGATGCGAGAACTCCGGATCGGTCATGATCGTTGCCGGGTTGTTGTTGACCAAAACGACCCGATGCCCCTCCTCCAGGAGCGCCTTGCACGCCTGGGTGCCCGAGTAGTCAAACTCGGCCGCTTGGCCGATGATGATCGGCCCGGAGCCGATAATCAGAATCTTGTCGATATCGGTGCGCTTCGGCAAACTCGATCACCTGCTTCGCTCGATCATGGTCACGAACTCATCGAACAGATAGTGGGCATCGTGGGGGCCGGGGGTGGCCTCCGGATGGTACTGGACGCTGAAGATCGGCAGCTCCCGATGCCGAACCCCCTCGACGGTGTCGTCGTTCAGGTTGACGTGGGTCAACTCCAGTCCGTCGGGGAGCGTCTCCTCCTGGATCGCGTAGCCGTGGTTGTGGGTGGTGATATCGATCCGGTCTCGGTCAAGGCATCTGACCGGTTGGTTGCTCCCCCGATGGCCGAACTTGAGTTTGTAGGAGCGTGCCCCCAAGGCAAGGCACAAGATCTGATGCCCAAGGCAGATCCCGAAGATCGGAAGATTTCCAACTTCAACGAGCTGCTTCACGTTCGCAATGATCCCATCCAGCACCGCCGGATCGCCGGGGCCGTTGGAAAGGAATACACCGTCCGGTTCGAGCCTCAGGATCGTCCTGGCGGACGTTCTCGCCGGGACGACCGTCACCCGTTGAACCCGTGCCTTCAGTTGTCTCAGAATCTCATGTTTGACGCCAAAGTCGTAAGCCACCACATGAAGATCGGTCCGGTTCCCGACATCGATGTCGTCATCCGATGCCTTCCATCCATAGATGCGATCGCAGGTCACCCGCGCCACGAGCGGCTGCTCGGCGAGATGGGGAGCGCGTCGCGCGTTTATCACCAATATGTTGGGATCGTCCACCTCGTTCGAAAGACAGCTGCGCATCGCGCCCGCATCGCGGATGTGGCGGGTCAGCGCCCGGGTGTCGACCTCGGTGAGACCGATCACCCGGTGGCGGTTCATATAAGTTTCGAGATCTGTTTCGGCACGCCAGTTAGAGTGGAATCGGCTGTATTCTCGGACCACAAACCCGGAGAGATGCGGACGGTTCGCCTGCTGGTCTTGAGAGGTCACCCCGTAGTTGCCGATGTGGGGGTAGGTCATCACCACGATTTGACCGGCGTAGGAGGGATCGGTGAGCACCTCCTGGTAGCCGGTTATGCCGGTGTTAAAGACGACCTCGCCGTAGACAGTTCCTGAGGCTCCGAATGGCTCCCCATAGAATGTACGTCCGTCTTCGAGAGCCAGTATTCCCATTGGTTTTTTGTCACTATATCATCTCGTGGTCCCGTCCGTCAATCTCGGTGGGATCATTGCACTTCCGATCTTTCGGATCCTATAATAATGGCCCAAGACAAAACGGGGGGCTCAGCGTGGAACGAAAGCCAGAGCAAAAATGCACCAAAATCGTCTGCACCATCGGGCCGGCATCCCACGCCCCAGAGACGATGACGGCGATGATTGAGGCCGGGATGAATGTCGCCCGGGTCAACCTGTCTCACGGGGATCCCGATGAGCATCGGGAGACGATCGCCCGGCTCCATGAGGTCGCCGCCGGTCGCCCGCTGGCGATCATGGTCGACACTCGGGGGGCGGAGATCCGGATCGGAAGACTGAAGAACAAAGAGGTCCCGCTTGAGGCCGGAGGGCGAGTGACGCTCGTTGAGAACGATCTGATCGGCGACGGGCGCAGGCTGCCGGTCAACTACCGTGGCCTGTCCCAGGATGTCGTTCCGGGAGACCGGATCCTGCTCGACGACGGACGGATCGCCCTGGTGGTCACCACGGTCCGCGACGGGAAAACCGAGTGCGAGGTTCAAAACAGCGGGATGCTGCGCGAGCATAAGGGGATCAACGTCCCTGGTGTGGTGCTCAACACCCCGAGCATCACCGAGGAGGACCGCAGGGATCTCAAGCTCGTTGCCGCGATGAAAGTTGACTACGTCGCCGTCTCGTTCGTGCGACGTGCCAAGGATCTGGCCGAAGTCCGGGACGCGCTCGGCGAAGCCGAGATCGACCTGATCGCCAAGATCGAGACCCGGGCGGCCCTGGACGATATCGAGGCGATCTTGGAAGCTTGCGACGGTCTGATGGTCGCCCGCGGGGATCTGGGGGTGGAGATCGAGGTCGAAGACCTCCCGCTGGTCCAGAAGCGGCTGATCCGCATGGCCCGTCAAGCGGCGAAGCCGGTGATCACCGCCACCCAAATGCTCAGCTCAATGGTCACCCAGCCGCGGCCGACCCGCGCCGAGGTCACCGATGTCGCCAACGCGATCTTCGACGGGACGAGCGCGCTGATGCTCTCCGAGGAAACGGCGATCGGGAGCTATCCGGTCGAAGCGGTGCGCATGATGTGCCGGATCGCCCGACGGGCCGAACGCGAGCACCTGGAGGCGCTGGGGGATTTCGAGAGGTTTCCCGATCTGGAAGAGAGCGTCGCGGCCGCGATCGGCGAGGCGGCGTGTCAGCTGGCCAGCAAACTGGGCGCGGCAGCGATCATCACCTCGACCCGTTCAGGATCGACGGCCAGGCTCGCCTCCCGATTTCGACCTGAGACGCCGATCATTGCCGCCACGCCGTCTGATCGGGTTTACCGAAAGCTCGCGCTGCTGTGGGGGGTGATCCCGCTTCGCATCCCGTTCTCGGAGAACACCGATGAGATGATCGAAGACTCGTTGAGCGCTGCGCGTGATGCGGAGCTGGTCAGGGCAGGGCAACGGGTCGTCATCACCGCCGGCATCCCGTTCGGCGTCCCTGGGATCACGAACCTGATCAAGGTTCACGAGGTCTGACCTTTATCTTCAACCGGGAACTGAGAAAGGAGCCGTACCGATGACCGAAGCCGTTGAGGCCAAGATTCGGGTTCGCTATGCGGAGACGGACGCCATGGGTGTGGTCTATCACTCGAACCATTTCATCTGGTTCGAAGTCGGGCGAGTCACACTGATGCGTGAGCTAGGGTTTCCCTATACTGACCTGGAAACAAACGGATATCATCTGCCGGTCGTCGAAGCCCGCTGCGAATATGAAGCCCCGGTCGGCTTCGACGAGGTGGTGGTGATCCGCACTACAGTGGCGCCGCTGAGGAATCGGGGACTGCACTTCCGCTACCAGGCGATCAAAGAGGCGACTGGGGAGGTGGCAGCCCGGGGGGAGACGAAGCACCTGTTCGTCGACGACTCGGGGAAGGTCATCCCGATCCCAGAGGCGGTGCTCGAGAAACTTCCCAGGATAGATTGAGACGCTCCGGGGGTCATGCTATAGTTATAGTGTGAACGGAGGGCAACGATGCTGAAGGAACAAGAGCTGAGAAAGCTCATTCAGGAAGTGACCGGCAAAGAGCATGTTGAAGACGGCTTGGGTATCCTGCTGAAGAGCTATCTCGAGCAGAAGATCGCTGAATATAGAGAGCAAATCACCTAGCTGGAGCAGAAATACGGCATGGAGTTTGAGGAGTACGAAGAGAAGCTGGGTGAAGAACTTCCGCTCACTTGGAAGCATGAGCAGGACTACATGGCTTGGGAGGAAGCTGGGATATGGTAGCTAAACGCAAGAGATCCAAGTCCCCACGGCAGAAGGTGCAGCAGGCTGCTGCATCATTGCCCGCCAGCTATGCGGGGCTACTGGAGGACCTGAAAGCGCGTATCCGTTCGGCCCAAGTCAAAGCTGTCCTCTCGGTCAACCGTGAGTTGGTGCTGCTCTACTGGCAGATCGGCCGTGCAACCCTCAAGCGGCAGCAGCAGGAGGGCTGGGGGACCAAGGTCATTGACCGACTGGCCCAAGACCTCCAGCACGAGTTCCCCGACATGAAGGGTTTCTCACCCCGCAACCTCAAGTACATGCGGGCGTTGGCCGAGGCCTACCCTGACGAGCAATTTGTGCAGCAGCCTGCTGCACAAATTCCCTGGTTTCACAATTGCGTACTGCTGGACAAGGTAAAAGACCCTGCCGAGCGCACATGGTACATCCAACAGACCATCGAGCACGGCTGGAGCCGCAACGTGCTGGTGCATCAGATCGAGAGTGGACTATACCACCGACAGGGCAAGGCCATCACGAATTTTGATCGCACGTTGCCCGCGCCCCAGTCCGACCTGGCGCGTGAGCTCGTCAAAGATCCCTATGTGTTTGACTTTCTCACCCTTGCCCCTGAGGCACAGGAACGCGACCTGGAACGCTCTCTGCTCGAGCATCTGCGCGAC
>JBHIAT010000132.1:0-10617 GCA_046758705.1 Bipolaricaulia bacterium | reverse complement strand
CCGGAGGCAATCCACTGGGACTACGACGAAGAGGCAGATGTCCTCTATCTCTCTATCGGAGAACCTCAGGTGGCTGTGGGAGTGGACATCGGCGAAGGGGTTATTGTCCGCTATGACGAAGCTCGCAAAGAAGTGGTAGGGCTGACCCTGATCGGGTTACGGGCACGTCTGCTGAAGGGCTTGGCCGACAGCTCCTGAAAATATCAGCTGATGAAGTCGGTTCACTGAGGAAGGGCAACCATGAGCAGGTTTATAGGATCCGACCTGTGGTTAAGGAACCTTCCGATGTCGTCCGGAAGCTGAACCGGGCTAACGCACTCTCAGACTGCCAGAGCCGATATTCGCATTGATGATGATTCGCCGCTCGGCGCTGTCGAAATCGGGCGTCTCCCAGGTGCCACCTTTTCGGTCGCGATCGCTGCGCACCAGGTCAAACTGCGAAGGGACGCTCACACTGCCCGAACCGACGTCTGCTTCAATCTGTACGCCGGCATCGTCCGGCACGTCGATGGTGAAACGACCGGAACCGACGGAGATGTTCGCGTTGACATCGGCACCATCCTCGATGTTCACGCCAAATCGACCCGAGCCCAGGTTGATTCGCATATTGACGGTCGCATCCTCAGCCACATCGACATCAACTGTGCCTGAGCCGCTATTGAATCGGGCACTGTATCGCCCGTCCGTTTCAGGCAGCTCCAGATCGACTCTCCCTGAACCGTTGTTTACGTTCAGGTCCGTCAGTTGCAGTTCGCTCAGATCGAGCGTGGAAGTCCCTGAGCCGAGATTGATGTCCAGTTCCATAGGAACGTTCGGACTGAGACCGATCTCCGAACGTACATCGGTCGAGTCGAAGTCGAAGAAGAGGAAGCCGCGGCGATTGTCGAGATGTCGCAGCCTGACGGCTTTCTCCTGATTTCCACGGACATCAAATTCAACATCGCCCCTATAGGTCATTTCCGCATCGATCAGGCCGTTCGAGTCGGATAGAGCGGACACCGTTGTACGTCCTGACCTCAAGCTCAGATCCACGCGTACCGAGGTTGCATTGCCAAGCGGTTCGATGTACTGTTCAGTTTTCAACTCTGCACTGCTGGTCAACCTCATCGACGGACCGACCGCCACGAGAACGAGGGCCAGTGTCACCGTACCGATACCGATCAATGCGCTAAGCTGTGGTGATCTGTGTCCCAAGATCAAGTTCAGGCCGATCAAAACCAGGAATATCGGCCACAGACGCAAGAGCACCTCCAGATTCTCACTAGAAATGACGTTCAGGTTCCTCAACAGCGCGATTAGACCGATGCCGACGATCACAATAGGCCAGAATGTTGAACGATATGAGTATCTATCACGTTTGCTCTCTCCCATGTTTTCCCCCTCTCAAAAGCCTGAATGGGCACTACAGGCTTCATTGATTTTTACTGAATTATACTGGATCAGTTCTGCGGTTGCGACAGGAACGCGACCTGCAAGATTGCCCAGTTCATAGATCCTCACCCGGGTTCGAAACCGTTTCATTGCACTGTAGAAAGTATATCCCGTGAACGTTAAAAAATTGTTAACGCGATTGTTAACCATGAAGATCCCATGAGGACGGCTTTCTGGAATATCCGATTTTGCCGATTCCTGATGCCAGGCTGGAGTTTGATTTGATCGGTTAGAAACGGGATCGATATGATCAGGAGGCATAATGAAGTCAGTTCACTGAGGAGGGGGGCAACCATGAATATGTCTATGGGGTCCGGCCCGTTGAGGGATCTTCCCAGGATTCGAGATGTGGTCAGGAAGCGGGCGTCGAGTTGGGACCGAACCGGGGGCAATCGGGACTTCGTGCTTATCGCACCTGGCGATACCCACACGGCCGCCGAGATCGAGGGGGCCGGCTGCATCACCCACATCTGGATGACGCTCGCCTGTCCTGAACGGTCCTTCTTGAGAAAGGTCGTGCTGCGCATCTTCTGGGATGGGGAGGCGGAGCCGAGCGTTGAGGTTCCGATCGGTGACTTCTTCGGAATAGGCCACGCGCTGACAAAGAATTTTGCATCGCTGCCACTGGCGATGAGTCCTGAAGATGGCCGGGGGTTCAACTGCTTCTTCCCGATGCCATTCGCCGACGGCGCCCGGGTCGAGGTGACCAGCGACTGTGAGCGCGAACCGGTCACCCTTTACTATTACGTGGACTATGAGGCCTACAAGACGCTGACGGAGGACTTGGGTCGGTTTCACACTCAATGGCGCCGACAGAATCCCTGTGACGGGATCTCTCAAGGGGATATGAGCATGGAGGAGTTCCAACTCGGCGGCGAAAACCGGACCGGGGAGGGGAACTACGTCATCTTAGAGGCCGAGGGCCAGGGTCACTACGTCGGTTGCCACCTGGACATCCGCACTCTCCAAGACACGAATGGCTCGGAATGGTACGGCGAAGGGGACGACATGATCTTCATCGATGGAGAGGAGTGGCCGCCATCGCTCCATGGCACCGGAACCGAGGACTACTTCAACACCGCCTGGGGTCCAAGACAGGAGTTCTGCAGCCCGTACCATGGGATCATCCTGGGAGGCGGGAGCGCTGGACCGAGCCGATCACGCTCTACCGCTATCACATCGAGGATCCAATCCACTTCTCGAAGTCAATCCGGGTGACAATTGAGCACGGTCACGCCAACCGTCGCTCAGACGATTACTCGAGCACCGCCTACTGGTATCAGCTTGAACCTCACGGGCCGTTTCCACCGTTGCTGTCGGTGAAAGATCGTCTTCCCTAAAAAGAAAAAGGAGCATTGAATTGACCATGGAGATTACCGTTGCTCATCGCCAGCTCATCGTCAACGGGGAAAAACTCCCGCTGCTCAGCGGCGAGGTCCACTACTGGCGGCTCAACCCCCACAACTGGGAGCGGATCTTGGATGTCGTCCGGGAGCTGGGCGTGGAGATTATCTCTAGCTATGTGCCCTGGCAGTACCATGAGTACGAACGGGGAAAGTTCGACTTCGAGGGGACGACCGACCCGCAACGGAATCTGGCGGGTTTCTTAGAGCTGCTCAACGCGAAAAATTTGTGGGCGGTCATTCGACCCGGCCCGTACATCTACAGCGAATGGGTCAACCGAGGTGTGCCCAGCTATGTAGTCGGCTACCATCGGTTGCATCCGAAGTTCTTGGAGGCGGCGGAACGGTATATAGAGGCGGTCTGCGCTGTGTTGAAACCCCATCTGGCTACGAACGGCGGCCGGATCATTCTGCTCCAGCCGGACAACGAGCTCGATCCGTTCGTCCACTGTTTCTCGGATCAGCTCGGGCTGGAGGGTGGATCGGGTCTGTTCCAGGAGTTTTTGGAGGAGCGGTACGGTACGGTCGAGGCACTGAACCACGTCTGGGAAACCGACTACGACTCCTTCGAGGCAGCCTGGGCCACCACATCCGCCGATGAGAAGGATAAGGCGGAGTTCAAGCGCTACCTGGACTACCGACGGTTCCTCCACTGGTTTGTAAACCGGGCGGTGGGCTGGATGGCCGATAAGTATCGGGAGCTGGGGATTGACGTCCCGCTCTACTTCAACAGTTACGCCGGCTGGGATGTCCAGGACTGGCGGGCGGTCCATAAAGTGGCCGAGGTGGAGATCACCGGGATCGACATCTACCCGGCGGTCGAGTTTCAGGGCGGGATCTGGAGCCATCGGCGGTTCATGGAGCTGGCCCGCTATACCCGTATCTGCTCGAAGATCCCGTTCATCGCCGAGTTCGAGACGGGGATCTGGCACGACTGGATCTACCAGGTCGGGGTGCTGACTCCCAACCACTACCGGCTGCTCGCGTTGTCGGCGCTTGCCGCCGGGATCGCTGGCTGGAATTGGTATATGCTCGTGAACCGTGACAACTGGTACCTGAGCCCGATCAACGAGTGGGGCCGGAAGCGAAACGAGCTGTTCCCGGTCTTTCAGGAGATCGTCGATCTGTACCGACGGCTGCAGGTTCCCGAATTAAGAAAACGCACGGAGACAGCCATCAGCTTTTCGGTGCTTCATCATGCGGCCGGATCGCCGGGGGAGGCGGTGCTCAACGCCCTTTATGATGGGGATATCGATTACGAGTGGTTCGACACCGCCGCGGGGGAGATCGACAAACGGTTGCTGTTCTACGCCGGGGAAGACTGGCTCGATCGCGAGGCGAACGAGCGGCTGCGCGATTACGTCGAGTCCGGCGGCATACTGATCTGCTTCAACACTTATCCTCGTTGGGATGAGGAGTTTGAACCGTTAAATCGGTTGGCGATTCAGCCGCCGGATGGGATCGTAACCGTTCGCGAGGTTGAGGTAGAGGTGGGAGGTGGGAGGTGGGAGCGTCCGGGCCGAAGGCCCGATCTTCTGCTACGGGGACGTTCCTGGGGAACCGATCTCTGGGCGACGGGTCCGGGAGCTGGCTTCGATGGAAGAGGATGACGTTCAGCACAATTGGCTTGCCGGTCGGGAGTATACGGTCGGCTATGTAGAGACGCGAGGAAAGGGAAGGTTGGTGGTCATCGGTGTGCGACCCACGCCGGAGTTGGTCGTCGCACTCCACCGGCACTTCGGGGTCTCGATCTACACCCGGACGCTGACTGAAGGCGTCCACACGGCGTTCTTCGAGACCGATGATCGGTACGTTCTGGTCGCGGTCAACCTGGGTGACAGGCAGAAAATCGCTCGGATTCAGTTGGACGAGGCACTCTCGGATATCTACGGGTCCGAAGCCACCGACCTGCGCTCCGGCGAGCGACTCCGGATCGACGAGGCGGGTATGATCGATCTGCCGCTTGACCGGAAGGATGGGACGGTCCTGAAGATCGAGCGGACAAGTCCGTCATTATAGGGAAGGATGATGGCGATGCCAATCGGTCACCTGTTGGTAGGCGTGGGCGACACGCAACAGGATCGCTTCGTCCCAGGGGCGACCGACGAGTTGTAGGCCGATCGGCAGACCCGCCTGGGTGAAACCACATGGAACCGAGATCGCCGGCAGGCCGGCGAGGTTGAACGGCAGCGTAAACCGGGTCAGGGTCCGGGCGGCGTCTACGGGATCTAGCTCACCGATGCGCGGTGCGGGGATAGGTGTGGTCGGGGTAGCCAACACCGCCCCCCCTGAGAGCAGTCCTTCGAGGGAACGTCGCCACAGCATCTGAGCACGGCGTGCCCGGGCGTAGGCGATGCCTTCCGTCTCCCTCCCCCGTCGTAACCGCGTTAGCAGATCGGAGCCGAACTCATCGGCCCGACGCTTCAGATCATCCTCGTGGTAGGCGGCTGCGTCGGCCAGCAGGATCATCCCACCGGCAATCAGTGCTACATCGATTGCTTCCACGACAACCTCCTGGACCGTCGCGCCCAGCTTGCTCAGAGTGATGATCGCTGTACGAACCAGTTCGTCAACCTCGGGATTCAGATCATCGAAGAAGTGGTGGGTGGGAACCAGAATCCCCAGACCCTCCACCTCCACGCCGGTCTCTAATCCGGCGCGATAATCATCCACGGGGACGTTCGGAGAGGTCGGATCGATCGGGTCGAACCCGGCAAGCACCTGGAGCATCAGCGCAGCATCCTCCACTGTCTTGGTCATGGGGCCGACATGATCGAGCGACCAGCTCAGCGGGACGACCCCTCGTATGCTGATCCGGCCATACGTCGGCTTCAGACCGACGATCCCACAAAGTGCCGCCGGGATGCGGATCGATCCACCGGTGTCACTGCCCAACGCACCCAGGCACAGGCCGGCGGCCACCGCCGTACCGGACCCGCCGCTTGAACCGCCGGGAATGTGGTCGGTGTTCCAGGGATTGTGTGTCGGGCCAAAGTGCGGGTTTTCATTGGTCACACCCAGTGCCCACTCATGCATGGCGAGTTTTCCGACGAGCACCGCGCCCGCGCGACGCAGTCGCTCGGTCACTGCTGCATCTTCGCTTGGAACGTTGTCGGACAGGATCTTTGTGCCCGCGGTGGTGGGAACGCCCTGGACGTCGAACAGATCCTTCAACGCAACCGGGATGCCGTTTAGCAGCCGCTCGTCCAAAGCGTCCTGCTCCAGCTGCTGGGCGGTGTGCAGCGCCTCGTCGGCCGTCACCGCCAGAAACGCGTTCAATCTAGGATTGAGCTGTTCGATTCGGTCGAGCGTTGCCTGGGTCAGCGCCACCGGGGAAAGACTGCCTTCACGAATCTGTTGCGCAGCCTCTGCGATCGTCAATTCTAAGGGTGATATATTCATAAGTCTTTGTTGATCGGTCCTCCCAGCTTTGGTTGTGCAGGTCTAATGAATCTTATCGGGGAACTTGAGAAAAATCCAATTCACCGTGATAATTGATTTTTATCATCATATATCTTGATTTGATTTGACGGCAAGTCAAGATTCATGATACGTTATTGCCTGGAGGGCAGGATGGAGACTTGGGAGTATATCAACGGCCATTGGGATACACTCTTTAAACTCACCTGGCAGCATATCAAAATCATCGCGGTGGCCAACAGTATTGCCGTCATCTTAGGGGTCATAATCGGCATCTTTATCTCCGGAAAGGGGCGGGAACGAATTGCAGATATCGTCCTCTATCTGGCCGGAATCATGATGACCGTCCCGAGCCTCGCGCTCTTCGGTCTGATGATTCCTCTGCTCTCCGGAGTAGGCTTGCCGGGCATCGGTTTTCTCCCAGCGGTCATCGCGTTGGTCCTGTACGGTCAGCTTCCCATCATCCGGAACACCTATACCGCGATCAGGAACGTCGATCCCGCGATGATCGAAGCGGGCAAAGGAATGGGAATGACCCCGGGACAGCTCCTTCGCCGTGTCAAGCTTCCGTTGGCGATGCCGGTCATTATGGCCGGTCTGAGGACGGCTATCATCATGAACATCGCGATTGCAACCATCGCTGCCTTCATCGGGGCCGGGGGTTTGGGACTGCCCATATTCAACGGGATCGCGAGCACACGGTATGATGTGCTCCTGGCCGGTACCATCTTCGTATCCCTATTGTCCTTGATTGTGGATGGGTTGATGGCTTTCGTGGAGAGATGGATCACACCCAAGGGGATGAAGCGAGGTCAACAGATAACATGATCAAGCTAGAGCATGCCACCAAGATTTACGATGACGATAGCAAAGCCGTCGATGACGTGAGCTTCGAGATCAAAGAAGGGGAGCTCTGTGTCCTGGTCGGCCCTTCAGGTTGTGGGAAGACCACGACGATGAAGATGATCAACCGTCTAATCTCGATCACCAAGGGGAAGATCTATATCAACGGAAGGGACAACACCCAGATCGATGCAAACGAGCTCAGACGAAATATCGGCTATGTCATCCAGGAGATCGGCCTCTTCCCGCATATGACCGTTGAAGAGAACATCGGGGTGGTTCCGACGTTGAAACGCTGGTCCAAGTCCAAGATCAGGAAGCGGTCCGAGGAGCTCCTGAATCTGATGGGAATGAACCCGGCCCAATTCTTGTACAGCTATCCCGGCGAACTTTCCGGAGGACAGCGCCAGCGGGTCGGCGTCGCCCGAGCGATGGCGGTTGACCCACCGATTATGCTGATGGACGAGCCCTTCGGTGCCATCGATCCGATCACTCGGGAGCGGCTCCAAGATGAGTTTTTGAAGATCCAGCAGGAGATCAAAAAGACGATCGTCTTCGTCACCCACGACATCAACGAAGCGATCAAGATGGGGGACAAGATCGCCCTGCTCAAAGACGGTAAGTTGATACAGTATGATTCTCCCGCTGAGCTCCTCGCCCATCCGTCCAACGACTTTGTGAAGGATTTCGTCGGAGCGGACCGAACGCTCAAGGGGTTACGTTTGATGCAGGTTAAGGAGGTTATGAGGCGATCTCCCGTCACCGTGAAGACGAGCGAGGAGGCCGAGGCCGTTCATGACTATATGAAGCGGGAAGATGTCCGATATCTGCTCGTGGTCGAGGATGATAACAAGTTTTGCGGTTGGATCAATCTCTCGGACCTCGAATACAGGCGGGGAGACCGGGTGAAGGATGTGATGAAGCCCCCGACACAGACGGTTACCCCTGATACGAATCTCAACGAAGCGGTCTCCCTCATGCTCAGCAGCGAGATCGGAAATATCGCCGTCGTCGATAATGATGACCGGTTGGTCGGAGTGTTGACCTTCAACGCGTTGCGGGAGGTGTTAGGGGAGACCTACACCGAAAAGGGGGGCATCTGAATGCAGCGGGTGTTAGGACGGTCCATCGTGATCATCCTGTTGCTGGGGTTGTTGATCTTCCTCACCATCTTCACGACGCAAACGGGGGGGACCTTCTACCTCGCCACCTCGCAAGAGATTCGGTTGCGAACGTGGGAGCATATCCAGTTGGTGATCGTAGCTGAGTTACTGGCTATCGGCATCGGAATTCCCCTGGGCTTTATCATCACGAGACGCGGCTTCAAGTTGCTCTCTCCCCTGATCCTTGGGGTGACCAATATCGGTCAGGCGATCCCCAGCCTTGCCGTTGTCGCGGTCATGCTGCCCATTTTAGGGATCGGGTTCTGGCCTGCTATCGTCGCTCTGCTCATCTCCGGCCTCCTGCCCATCGTCAGAAACACCTATGCGGGCGTGAACAACATCGATGCCAGTGTGATCGAATCGGCGAGAGGGATGGGAATGACCCCGGGCCAGATCCTGAGAAAGATCGAGCTTCCCCTGGCTCGGGCGGTCATCATGGCGGGAATCCGGACGTCCACGGTGATCAACGTCGGAGTGGCCACCCTGGCCGCATTGATCGGAAGCGGCGGGTTAGGTCAGCTGATCATCCGGGGCCTCAGCCTGAACGCGACTGAGCTCATGCTCCAGGGCGCAGCTCCGGCAGCGGGCTTGGCGATCATCTTCGATACCGCTTTGAACGGGATAGAGAACTGGATGACGCCGCGCGGTCTGAAGGTTGGATGAGAAAGAAAAAGGGGAGGTGGTAGATGAACGATTCAAGTTGACCGGATCGGTCAACTCCATAATCAAATTCAAAAAAGGGAGGAAGTGAGCAAGATGAAAAAGGTTGTCTCATTGCTTTTGGTGTTGACGTTGGTGGTCTCCCTCTCTGGGACCGTCCTTGCTGAGAAGGGGAGGATCACGGTTGGCGCGAAGGGCTTCACCGAGCAGCTCATCGTGGGACACTTGATGAGGATTTTGTTGGAAGAGAACGACTATGCAGTCGATTTTCGCCCCGGTCTGGGAACGGTGGTTGCCTGGAAAGCGTTAACTGCCGGTGATATCGACGTTTACATGGAGTATACGGGAACGGCATGGCTCGTCCATCTGGGCCATACGTCGATCCTGCCTCGCGAAGAGGAGTATCAAAAGGTCAAAGCGGAGTCCGCAGAGCTCGGCCTCCTGTGGCTGAACCTCATGCTCATTAACAACACGTATGCACTGGCCATGAGAGAAGATCAGGCTGAAGCGCTGGGCATCGAGACGCTCTCTGATCTGGCTGACCATGTGAAAGGCCAGGAGGGGAAGGTCTCGTTTGCCACAAACTTCGAGTTCTACTCCCGCCCAGATGGGGTTATTGGGTTGATGAAGGAGTACGAATTTGCCTTCCATCCGGCTCAGATCAAGACGATGAGCTTCGGGCTCACCCACCAAGCCCTCAACGAGCAGCAAGTCGATGTCGCCATGGTCTTCGGAACGGACCCGCAAAATGCGCGATTCAACTTCAGAGTTCTTACGGATGATAAGAACTTCTTCCCCATCTACGACCTGGCCCCGGTGATCAGGAAGGAAGTGGCCGACAGGCATCCCGAAGTGGTGAGGCTGCTCAACCGGCTGGTGACCACCATACCGGATGCGGATACCATGCGAGAGCTGAACGCCATAGTGGACATTGACAAGCGAGATCCTGAGGATGTCGCTAGGGAGTGGTTGGTCCAACATGGCTTGATCTAAGCACTGAGGTAGGTGCAATCAGGGGTTCAGTCAGGATAAGACGGCCGCCCTCGGGCGGTCGTCTTAACCGATGAACCTCCATCGGGGATAGTAAAGGATGGCTTACAAGGGTCTGCAGGGCGGGCAGTATCGGGTGTTATCCGATCAAGACGTGGAGCGCATCCATGGCACAGCGTTGCAGGTGCTGGAGCGTGTGGGGGTCTGGATTGCCGATGAAGCGGTGCGAAACCTGTTGGGCGAACACGGAGCCCAGGTCGATCACGACAACGGGATCGTCAAGTTTCCCGCTAAAGTGGTGGAATGGGCTTTGGGAGTCGTCCCCACCAATGTCACGCTCTACGGGCGGGAGGAGCAGCACACGCTGGAGCTGGAAGACAAACGGGTGTATTTGGGCACCGGCGGAGCAGCCGTCCAGGTGCTGGACATGGACACGGACCGGGTGCGCACGGGCACGTTGGAGGATTTGGGGAATATCGCCCGGTTGGTCGACGCTTTGGACCACATCCACTTCTTCCTGCGCCCGGTGGTGGCCCAAGATATCCCCAAGGAAGAACTGGATGTCAACAAGTATTACGCTTCACTGGCGAACACTACCAAACACGTGATGGCCAATGCTTACACGGTGGAAGGCGCGCGCGAGGTCATCGAGCTGGCCTCGATGGTGGCGGGGGACCGCGAGCAACTGATCGAAAGGCCGTTTATCT
>JBHIAT010000131.1:0-10699 GCA_046758705.1 Bipolaricaulia bacterium | reverse complement strand
GCAAGACTGCCTGTTGATGCTCCTGAGGGATAAACAGGTAGTCGCACAAGTTGGCGTTAAAAGGTGTCCAATAGGCCGATTCAAAAGTCTCGATTTTCTTCACCTTTGTAACCTGATCACCTGACTTGAGCAGCTGCCAGGCTGTGTAGTCACACTCGCTCAAGAGATTCATAAGCATCTCATTACGCGCTTTGGTGTCTGCTAGATCTGCTTTTTTGTCTGTAAACAGAACTTCGCATAAAATAAGCGGCCTATCAAGTATAATCTTTCGCCGCATCCCCGAGAGAACTTCGAGTTCGGCACCTTCGACGTCTATCTTGATGAAGCCTATCGGTTTCGAGCCAAAAGTATCTTTGATTTCGTCGAACTTCAAGACAGGAACGTACTTGATGTCGAATCGGCGACCCGGTCTAAGGTCCTTGAGTATAGTAGCGCAATCATCCGTTGTTTTGCCTCGGTGTAGATAGAGAGTTACCACGCCCATCTTGTCGGAAAGCCCACAGGCAACTACAGTACAGGTGCTATAGCGATTAATCCGGATCAGGGTATTCACGTAGTTGACACACTCGGGGTTTGGCTCAAATCCGAGGTATTCCTTGTCGGGGTGCACTAAACGTAAATCGATTAGAGTCTGACCTAGATTTACACCCACGTCCGCGAAGATGCCTGGTCGAAGATTTACTAAACGTTGCAGGAGGAAGGTCTTCCAGGAATATGCCGGTCTGCTTCTCTTAAAACCGATTCCACCCAGTATAGGCATAAGAACTGTGTTCTCAGGTATCTTTGTTGGCGCCAAAAAACGAAACCATCTGGGTAACCGTGTGAATCTTAGTATGTAGATTAGGAGTCTAATCGCAGGCATTGCTCGGCCTTCCTTATCTTAGGATATAATTCAAAGCACCAGGAACGCAAGAGCGAGTAACAGGCGCTCAGAAGGAGGTACCAATTCAACACAATCCATCCGGGGAATCGGTTGCAATGAATCCCTATGCCTGATATCGTAAGAGCGACATGAGGATACTTTATATCTCCCCCTACCTCGAGGTGGGAGGCACTGAAGAACACCTGTTTCAGCTGATCAAGCATCTGCGGAATCGACATGAAATCATTCTGCTGGCTCCAAAGGGGAAATCTCTGAAACGGTTTCAAAGACTAGATATCGAGATGGTTCACTTCCCGATCCTCATGGGGTGGCGGCTCCTCCACGGCCCGCCGGAGTTTATCAGGAAGCTGAGGAGAGTTTACAAAGACAGCAGACCCGACATTGTGCACATCCATAGCGGCGCTGAATTGTTGTTGCTCGCCAAGTTGAGCGGAGTCAAAGCGCCCCTGATCTTCACCAGTCATAGTCAATTTCATGGAGGAGAAGCCGGGACATACGGTTATCGTATCTATAGGCTTGAGTATTACTTCATAACCCTGTTCGGCAATCTGTTCGCCGAGAAGGTCATCGCGGTCTCTGAGATCGTGAAACAACAACTCGTCAACAGGGGATTAGCACCGAAGAAGATTACGGTAATTCACCATGGAACCGAAGCGATTGTGGCAGACGAGGACAGAGCGAAGCGAACCCGGGCTTCCTATGGAATCGCAGAAAGTGAACTGGTTCTAGGGACGATCGGTAGACTGTCTAAGGAGAAGCGGATCTCGCTTTTGCTAGAGGCGGCAGCGCGGCTTCCGAACACCGTTTCGGTTATCATCATCGGAGATGGAAAAGAACGCGGAGCTCTTGAGCAGTTGGCCCGCAGACTCGGTCTGGCAGAGCGGGTGATCTTCACGGGTTTCATCGATAATACTCCCGACCATCTTGAAATGCTCGACATATACGTATCGACCTCCGAGGCGGAGTCCTTCGGCTTAGCCACCTTAGAGGCAATGAGCGCGGGCAAACCGATCGTGGCAAGCGATCTAGCCGCAACCCAAGAGGTCGTTGGCGAGAGCGGTCTCCTGTTCCAGAGGAGCTCTCTCACAGATCTGGTGAGTAAACTCTCCCTGCTGATCGAACGTCCTGATTTAAGGGGGGGACTAGGTCAGAAGGCAAGGGCCCGGTTTCAACAGCGGTTTAGTGTCGATCAGATGGTCGAAAGGACCGAGCAGCTCTATGAGCGACTCCCTGGCAAAGTGCTGAATGGTTCTGATACAATCTGAAGGAAGACTCATGAGCAAGCAGACCGTAAAGAAGGGAGTCAGGAAGCGGTTCACCCAGGGTTTATATGCCACGATAGACCGGGTTTTCACCTCTTCAAAGACCGCTTATCGTGTCGATCCTGCACTGCGGTACTACGCCCAGATCTTCCAGACCGATCATCTGCATCTAGGATACTGGGAGCCAGAGGATGAGCTGACGCTGGAAAACTCACACCGGGCCCAGGAACGGTACACGGAACGGCTGATCGATCTGATCCCGGAGGGGGTGCGGACGGTCTTGGACGTCGGATGCGGGGTGGGGGGGACGGCGCTCAAGCTCCGAGCAGCCGGGTTCGAAGTCGAGGGTCTGTCTCCAGATCCGGAGCTGGGTGAGGTGTTCGAGGCGAACACAAACGGGACGATGAGATTCCACCTGGCTCGGTTCGAGGATTTTCAGCCTGAGCATCGCTACGATCTGGTCCTGATGGGTGAAAGTGCTCAATATATTCAGATAGATGAGGGCTTCCGCAATTGCCGGACCGTCCTCAACGACGGCGGTTTTCTGCTCGTCTCCGACTTCTTCCTCAGACACCCTCTCGATAAGTATGACGTCCTGAGCGGGGGGGGGCATCTGGAACGAGATTACCTGAAGGCCGCTGAAGAGCATGGTTTTGAGATCATTCACGCTGAAGACATCACCGACCGGGTGGCCCCGTCCCTGGACTTGGCGTTGTCCGTCTACAAACGTTACTTCAAACCGACCGTGCTGCTGCTCGATACGATCCTGGAGCAGAGTCTGCTGTCCATTCCCTACCGCATGACCCGTGCCATCTTCAGAAACTGGGCGAGAAAAATGCTTTGTGACCAGGAACGGCTTCTGGACAGCAAGCTGTTTGCTCAGCACAAGCGGTATATGATCTACCTGTTCCAGCGTCGCTAGCTCTCCGTGGACCATGCGCGAAGAACTCTATGGCAAGGCGCCGGGCAGTTCTGGTACCATCTGAAGGGGGGATTCACCGTGGGTGTTGACAAGGAGCTCCTGGAGATCCTTGCCTGTCCCAAGTGCAAGGGAGAGGTACGGCTCGATGAGGAAGAGGACGGGTTGATCTGCGAGCACTGCCGGCTGAAGTACCCGATTCGGGACGACATTCCGGTGATGCTGATCGACGAGGCGATCGAGCTGGAGTAAGCTGGATCTGGCAACAACAAGCATGAACGTCTTGATCATCACCGGCATCTTCCCGCCCGATAGCGGCGGGCCAGCGACCTACGTGCCGATCATCGCCCGTGCGCTCGTTGAGCGGGGAGACCGGGTCACGGTCATCACCCTGAGCGAGGTCCGATCGCTCGAAACGGACGGAGATGACCCGTTCGAGGTGATCCGGATCCGGAGAGGCGAGTTCAAACCGTTGCGCATTCTGAGGACGATCGCAAAGATCCTGCGACTCGGGCGTCGGGCCGATCTCCTTTATGTAAACGGCCTGGGGCTGGAGGCAGCCATCTCCAACTTCCTATTACGAAAGCCGATGGTCGCTAAGGTCGTCGGTGACTGGGCCTGGGAACGAGCTCACCAACGAGGATGGGTCGATGAGGATTTCGAAGAATTCCAGAAAAGCCACTATGGAGGGCGGGTGAGGTTGCTGCAGATTCTGAGAAACTTCTACGCCCGTCGGATGGATCGAGTCATCGTCCCGAGCCGGTATCTGGGGAAGATGTTGATCGAGTGGTGGGGCATCCACGCGGACCGAGTCGTTGTGATCCCCAATGCGTTCGAACCGCACAACGGCTCCTCTAATCCGGTGACTTTACCTTTAGAAACAGAATTTAAGGTGATTACGGTCGGCCGGCTCATCCGGTTGAAGCGCGTGGATGAGCTCATCGAAGTCGTCGCTGAGATCCCGAAGGTCGGCTTGGTCGTCGTCGGGGACGGCCCGATGCAAGATGCGCTCGTCAGGTTGGCGCAGGATCTGGAGATCAGCGACCGGGTTCTGTTCACCGGGAGGATCCCTCAGCCTCAGGTCACAGATTATCTGCAGGGATGCGATCTGTTCGTTTTGAACTCGACTCATGAGGGGTTGCCGCACATCGTCCTGGAGGCGATGTCGGCTGGGATCCTGGTGATCGCCACCGACGTCGGCGGGACGGGAGAGATCATTCGAGACGGTGAGAATGGGATATTGATCCGTTCTGGGGATAGAGATGCCCTGAAACGGGCGATCATCAAACTGCTGGAAGACCCTGAACTCCGTGGCCGGTTCGCGAAAGCGGGGCGGGAGACGTTGAGCCGATTCAGCCTGGAGGCGATGGTTACCCAGACGGTAAGGGTGCTGGAGGCCGAGACACGGGTATAATAGAACGTAGCGAGGAGCGAGGAGAGCTATGGGTGACGAGCGGCTGCGGGTTCTGTTCATCGGGGGAACTCGGTACGACCGCCCTCTAGGGGGAATGCACCGCAACAAGTTCGCTACGTTGCAGCCCATCTCCGAGAACTACGTGTTCGGCTACTCGACCACCAACCGGTTCCAGCGGTTCTCGGACGGCGCGACCTTCTACCTGATCCCGGTGAAGTTCCCGTGGCCGATTCGCTATCCGATCTTTCTGAGCGCGGCCGTGGCCGTGGCCGTGTATCTGATCTGGAGGCGGAGGATCCAGGTGCTCATCGGCCAAAGTATCTACGAAGGATCGGCTGCCGCGTTGGCCAAACTGCTGATCAGGCCCTTCAGAAGGCGAGTCTCGGTCGTCTGTGAGCTTCACGGGGATTGGGAAGCGGCCCCAGCGCTCTACAGAGGAGACCGTTCTCAACTGCTGCTGCGGTTTATCAAAACGATCAATCGGGCGATCGCCAGGTTCGCCTTCAGGTATGCCGATCTGTTTCGGACGATATCGGAGTTTACCACGGCCAAGCTGGGCGGGTGGGGGAAGAAGCCGGTCATCACCTTTCCCGCATACACCGATCTCGATCTGTTTCTCGATGAGCATAAGAACGGCACCGATCTGCGACAGCGGTCGCTGATCCTGTACGCCGGGATGCTGAGGCCGGTGAAGGGCGTTCATGTCCTGATCCGCGCCTTCAAGATCGTGGCCGATCGCCATCTGACGGCGCGGCTTTGGATCGCCGGTGATGGGCCGGAGCGGGGTCGGTTGGAGCAGTCAGTGACCCAGCTCGGCCTGGACGAGCGTGTGTCGTTCCTCGGCTTCCTCGATCAGACGACGTTGAAACACCATATGGAGCGATCTTCTATGGTGGTGGTCCCGTCCCTCTCCGAGGGGCTGTCTCGGGTGGCTGTGGAGGCGATGGCCTGTGGAACGGCGGTGATCGGTTCAGCGGTGGGCGGACTCCCGGAGCTGATCCGGGATGGGGAAACCGGCGTTCTGGTTCCGCCCGATGATGTCGAAGCACTGGCCGAGCGGATCTCGTATCTGATCGAGCATGCTCACCTGGCAGCCGAGATGGGAGAGCGGGGCAGGGAGTTTGTGGTGAAGCGGTTTTCGAACCGCAGTTATAGTGAGAGCTTCGCCGAGATGCTGGCGATGGCGCTCCAGGAGATCCGATGAGGCTATTGATCATTGCGCAGAGGGTGGATGAGGCGGGGCGAGGTCGAAGATGAAGGTGATCGTGATCGGACTCGATGGGGCGAGTTGGATCCCTCTGGAGAACTGGATAGCGCGCGGGGAACTGCCGAACCTGAGGCGGATCCGTGAGCAAGGAAGCTGGGGACGACTCAGGAGTTGCCTGCCACCGGTCACCTCGCCGAACTGGAAGTGTTATGCGACCGGCACGAACCCCGGGAAGCTCGGTGTCTTCTGGTGGGAGATCGTTGACTTCGAGCGCGGGGAGATCATCACACCCCGCTCCACCTCGTTCACGGGTACCGAACTTTGGGATTACCTCGGGGAGTCAGGGAAACGGGTCGGAATCGTCAACATGCCGACCTGTTACCCGCCCCGGCCGGTGAACGGCTTCATGATCGCTGGCGGACCCGATGCTCTGGAGTCCGGGTTCTGTCACCCCCCTGAACTGGAGCGACGGTTGACCGAGCGGGGCTATCGCATCCTGCCCGAACGGATCGCCTTCCTTCCTGACCGGGATCGGCGGGCTATCGACGAAGTTCTTGAACTGATCGAGCTGCGGTTTCAGCTGGGTCAGGAACTCCTCGAGGAGTTCGATCTTGACCTCCTCCATCTGACGATCTACCTGATCAACGTGTTGCAACACCATTTCGGCGACGCCCCTCGGGTGCTCGAGGCCTGGAAGCTCATCGATCGGGGAATCGGCAACTGCCTGAAACGATTCGATGATGTGACCGTGTTCTTGATGTCAGATCACGGGACCAACCGAATTCGGTGCAAGTTCAACGTCAACACTTGGCTCGCCTCGGAGGGGTACTTGGTCGTTAAAAAACGGCCGGCCAAGGAGCTGCTGTTCAAACTGGGAGTTCACAAGGACAGTGTCTCCAGGCTCCTCACCCGGCTGGGCCTCAAGGATCTCGTGAAGCGAAAGCTATCTCAGTCAGTCCGGAATATCCTGCCGACCGAGACAGGAGCGGTCATGTCGGCGGGGAAGGCGGTGCTCATCGACTGGGAGCGAACCCAGGCCTACGGGCTCGGTCAGGGCCCGATCCATCTCAGCCCCCATCTGAGCAATCGAGAACGCGATCTGCTGAGGGAGGAGATCAAGAGGAAGCTCAACGAACTCGCCTGTGATGGAGGGAGGAAGATCGCCCGGGCGGTTCACACCAAAGAGGAGATCTATCACGGCCCGTACTTGGAACGGGCTCCCGATCTGATCATCGATCAGAACGACGGAATTCACATCAGCAACTCGATCGGCTTTCGGTCGGTCTTCGAGCTACCGGGGCGCTGGAAGGGGGAGAACGCCCGAATCGGCCTGTTCGCCGCCTGGGGTTCCGGGATCCGGACTGGCAGGCTCGATCGGGATGTCGAGATCACCGATCTTGCCCCCACGATCCTCCACCTCATGGGGGAAGCTGTCTCCGAGGAGATGGACGGTCGGGTGCTCACCGAGATCTTCACAGACGGGAGCGATCCGCACGCCCGAGAGGTTCGATACCAGAACCGGACCGACGAGCTGGAGCGAGGCAAGCAGGGGCCAGCTCGGGAGACCGACCGGCAGGTTGAATCGAGACTCAAGGACTTGGGATACCTTGGTTGAGAAGGTCAAGATCAAGCTCAGAGATCTTCTGATCCTCAAGCTCTATTTCTTGGGCGTTTCCCGGCTGAGGAATCTGATTTTCCGTCTGCGGGGAGAGCCACTCACCCGGGTGCTCGTCTTCCATCGGATCGCAGACGAAGATGTCGAAGCGTTTCGAACGAAGCTCGAGTGGTTGAAGGCCCGCTATCACGTCATCGGTCTGGATGACTACTTCGAGCGTCGTAATCTCTCGATCGACAAGATCAACGTGGCACTCACCTTCGACGACGGTTTTTCGAGCTGGAAGGAGAACGTGATCCCGGTCCTGAAGGAACTTGAGCTCCCGGCAACCCTGTTCATCCCCTCCGGCTTCATCGGTCTGCCCCAGTCCGAGGCCCACCGCTATGCGGCCGAGCGGCTGGGGATCCGGCCGACTGGAAGCTTGTGTTGGGAGGATCTTCGAGAGATCACTCAAGATGGGTTTGAGATTGGTGGCCACACCGTCGGCCATGTGGATCTGGGGGTGGAGGGGGAGGAGGGAAACCTGGAGGCTGAGGTTGTGGAGGACAAGGCTAAGATCGAGACAGAGCTGGGCGATACCGTCTGTTACTTTGCCTATCCGTTCGGAGATGTGCTAAACTACTCGGAGCGTGCGATCGAGACCGTTTGTCGGACCGGTTACCACGGAGCGTTTACCATCGTGCCGGGGTTCAACCGTACGAAGACGGACCGGTACCGTCTTCACCGTGACAGTCTGGATGTCGGGATGTCCTATATCCTGTTTCAAGCATGGATCGAAGGAAGTTATGACTATCTCAAAGCGATCGCCAATTGGATAAGAGTTATCCAATCATGAAGAAATATGTGAGGGAGGTGACTATTTCAGCATGAACGGGGTTGCCTTAATAGGATGCGGGGCATGGGGAATAAATCTGGCCAGGAACTTCCACACCTTGGGGGGCTTGAGAGTCATCTGCGACAAGGAGCCGGAGCGCCTAGAAAAAGTGAAGGAACGGTTTGCACAGGTGCAATTGAGCACGGAGTTTGAAGCGATCTTGGCGCGGGAAGACATCCGGGCTGTTGCCATAGCAACTCCTTCAGTCACACACGCCAAAATGGCCCTGAAGGCTCTGGAGGCTGGCAAGGACGTGCTGGTCGAGAAGCCCATGGCCCTTAGTGTGATGCAAGGAGAGCAGTTGGTGGAGGCCGCAAGACGCCACAGTTGCGTGCTTATGGTGGGCCATGTCATGGAATACCACCCGGCCGTTCTTAAGTTGCGAGAGTTATTATCCCATGGAGAGTTGGGGAAAGTCTACTACATCTACTCAAACCGGCTCAACTTAGGTCATATTCGTACTGAGGAGAACTCCCTCTGGAGTTTCGCTCCACATGATGTAGCGATCATCCAACGCCTCGTTACGGAGATGCCACAAACCGTTTCCTGCCAAGGGGGAGCTTATCTCAGCCATCGGGTGGCGGATGCCACGCTTACGCACCTCACTTTTCCCAGCGGGATCCGGGCTCATATATTCGTCAGTTGGCTCCATCCCTTTAAGGAGCATAAGCTGGTCGTTGTGGGTCATCGCCAGATGGCTGTCTTCAATGACGTTCTTCCGTGGGAGGAGAAGCTGGTCCTTTATCCCCACAAAGTGGACTGGGTCGAGGGCCGTATTCCTGTAGCCTGCCAGTCCGAGGCCATCTCCGTGGAGCTGGATCGTATCGAGCCTCTCATGGCCGAGTGCAAGCACTTCCTCCACTGCATAAAAACCAGGGAAAAGCCACTCACAGATGGAGAGAGCGGTTTGGAAGTGTTGCGGGTTTTGGAGACGGCCCAGAAGTCTCTAGAACAGGATGGGCAACTGGTAACCCTTGATCCCCACTTAGAAGAGCGTTTCTACTTTGCTCACCCCACTGCTACGATAGACCCCGGGGGTGAGATAGGAGAAGACACCCACATCTGGCACTACAGTCACGTCATGCCACAAGTCAAGATCGGGAAGAACTGTGTCTTAGGTCAGAACGTCTTCGTGGGCCGCAATGCGATGATCGGAAATGGGGTCAAAATTCAAAATAATGTGTCGGTCTACGAAGGGGTGGTCCTTGAGGATCACGTCTTTTGCGGGCCGTCTGTGGTTTTCACGAACGTCCTTAACCCTCGTAGCCAAGTGGAACGCAAAAGCGAGTTCCGCCGAACCTTGGTCAGAGAGGGAGCGACCTTAGGGGCCAACTGCACCATTATCTGCGGTGTGACAATAGGCCGTTACGCCTTTGTGGGAGCAGGGGCGGTGGCAACCAAAGATGTGCCAGACTACGCCCTCGTGATCGATGTGCCGGCCCGGATAACCGGTTGGGTCTGTCGCTGTGCCAACGAACTTCACTTTGAGTCAGGAGAGGCTCGATGTCAAGCCTGCGGAGAGAGGTACAGGAAGGTATCCCCTAAAAAAGTGGAGCATGTGCAAAGCTCAACGACAATCAGGATCGAGACGGGTGAATCACATGAGCAAAGTCCTGATTAGTGGCGCAGGTGGGTTCATCGGTGCGAACGTTGTAGAGATACTGGCGGAGCGCGGCCTCGACTGCCTGGGCCTTGATATCCGCAGAGGTGTGCTGGACCGGAGGTTCCCACTTGTTGAGGGTGATATCCTGGATGAGAGTCATTTGGATCGAATCCTGAACGGTACCGAGGGTATTGTCCACCTGGCCGTGAGCAATCTGAGAACTTCTATCGAGAATCCCAAGCGCAACGTTCGCATCAACGTGGAGGGTACATTAAATCTTCTGGAAGCTGCTAGAAAACACAAGGCGCGGAAGTTTGTCTATTCATCGGCGTCATCCGTCTATGGCGTCCCGCAGTATACCCCTGTGGATGAGGAGCACCCAAAGCTTCCCAAGACGATATACGGCATCACAAAGTATATGGGCGAGCATCTGGTCCGAGTATATCATGAATTGCATGGCATAGATTGCTTTATATTCAGATTTACTAACGTCTATGGTCCCAAGCAACATCCAGCAACGGGTGGTTTGATCCCTACCGTGTTGACACGTATGCACGAGGGAAAGCCGGTCTTTGTGTTTGGCGATGGCATGCAGACGCGGGACTTTGTTTTTGTGGAGGACGTTGTCCGCTTTGTCGCACGGGCTGTTGAAGAGTCGGACAAGACCCATGAGACGGTCAACTTGGGTAGTGGTATCCAAACTGCTATCATCGATGTCATCAAGCTCTGCGCCGACATACTAGGGGTAGAGCCCATTATCGAATACAAGCAGCAGGAAATTGGCGAGCGGAAGGTGTTCCAGACTGACATGAGCCGATGCAGTAAGATCTTCGGCGAGGTTCCCAATACACCCTTACGTGAGGGATTGCGCAAAACGGCAGAGTGGTTGTCCACCCATGTATGGGATAGACAGGCTGAGTAG
>JBHIAT010000130.1:0-10702 GCA_046758705.1 Bipolaricaulia bacterium | reverse complement strand
CCCACGCGGTCGCGCCTGATATGATGCCCCCGGGTTGCTCCATCACCTGCAGGGCCTGGGCGTGAAATTCAGCCGTCTGGTCAACGAGCTCTGGGCTGATATCCAAATAGGCCGTGCCCAATGCACACAATATCATCGCCTCATACCAGGGTATCCCTGCCATACGCGCGACTTGAAGCGCGCGCTGCTGATACGCAATGGCTCGCTCGTATTCCCCTTGTAGCCACGCGATCTTGCCAAGAAAATATGCACCTGAAGCTTCAGAGGCCGCTGATCCGATTTGGGTCGCCATGTTCATACCCTCTTCCGCTTCATGGTATACGGCATCCAGGTCGCCGTTGCGCAAATGGTATGACGGAATCGAAAAGGTGAGAAGCTCAGACAGGTACTGACGATTGCCCACCTCTTCGGCGAATTGGCGTGCCTCGTTTGCGGTTTGCCAGGCGTCTTCGAAACGTGTCATAAACGTCTGTGTATTCGCAATGTGGGTCAGCCCGTACAGCTTCGGCTCTTCCAGGTCTAACTCGCGACCGATCCGAGCTGCTTCACTGAGATGATCCACCGCACCTTCAAAATCCGCGGTCGCCGTACAGAAATTGCATTGAATCATATGAAGCTCGGCAAGTCCCCCGATATCGTGGTGCTCACGCGCCAGACGTTCCGCGTCGTCCAGATGTTTTACGGCCTCCGGAAATTGACCCAGCCGCAGCCCGACAACGAACGCCAATTTGTTCAGTGCGGAAACTTCCATCGGAATGTCATCGTGCGCTTTCGCGAACTCAAGCATTTTCTGGTACGTCTCTACAGCTTGTGGGACATCGTTCGCAAACGCCAATGCACCGCCCAACCCCTCGAACGCACGCCGCGCCAACGGTAAATCTTTCACCGTTTGCACGATCTCCAGTGCCCGCATGTAAAGCTCAATCGCCTCGGGCGTCGAGTAGGCACGGGCTGCGCGATCTCCCGCTTCGACCAGACAGGGCAGCGCGCGGGCGTGCTCCCGTGCCTCGAAAAAGTGCCGTGCGATGTCGGTCACGCGCTCTGGGTCTGTCTGCTCCAGGCACTCCGCGACGCGCCGGTGCAGTTCACGGCGCTTGCTCAACAGCAGCGAAGCATACGCAGTCTCTTGTGTCAATGCGTGCTTAAACATATAAACCTGCTGCGGTATCCGACTTTTTTCGCGGATCAATTCACGTCGCTGCAGATCCGTCAGTGCCTCGTCTAAAACCTGGGGTGTCTCGTGAACGTCCGTCAGCGTGTTGAATTCAAACTGGCGACCGATGACCGATGCCGTCTGCGCCACACGTTTCGACGCTTCGTCGAGCCGATCCAGTCGCGCGGTGATCACACCTGCAAGCGTATCCGGCACGGCAATGTTTTCGATCTCGCGCGTCGCGCGCCAATGCGAGTTCTCCCGAACGACCAATTTCGCGTCGAGCAACGAACGAATCACTTCCTCAACGAAAAACGGATTGCCTTCCGCTTTGGTCAAAATCAGCGTGCGCACCTGTTCGGGCAAATCCTCGACGTGCAACAGATTGGCCACCAGCGTGCGCGAATTGCCTTCGTCCAACGGTTCAAGCACAATCGAAGTGTAGCGGTGCGTGTAATCCCGTGTGGCGATTTCGTGAAACCGCCACGACGGTTCCTGTCGCTGCGGGCGAAACAGAGCAGCGATCATCAGCATTTCACGGTCGGTGAGCGGCATCAATTGCTCAAGCAGGTCGAGCGAGGTCGGATCACTCCAGTGCAAATCCTCGAACACGAGCACAAGCGGCCGCACGGCCGCCAACTGCTGGACAAAATCGTGCATGGCGCGGAACACCCGGTCGCGTAACTGCGGCGGTTCAAGATATCTGACCCGTTCAAGGTCCTCACCGGTGAGCTGAATCCCCAGCAGTGTGGCGATGAACGGTGCGATTTCTGGGACGCGATCGGACAATAATTCCGCGATTTTCGTTCTTACGTTGTCGTATTTTTCCGCATCCGTCTGCTCAGCCTGCAAACCGAAGTAGTGGCTCAGTAAATCCACGAAAGGCGCGTATGGCGTGGAGGATTCGTAAGACAGGGAACGACCTTCATACCAACCTATGGTCGTTTCAGTAGCAATGCCCGCACCTTCACCGGACTCAACCTCGGCAAACAGCGCTTGACGCAGTTCAGCGATCAACCGTGATTTGCCCAGGCCGGCCTCGCCGATCACCGAAACGATCTGGCCACGGCCTTGACGCAGGGCGGTAATCGCATCTCGGAGCCGGTTCAACTCCTGGTCACGGCCAACCAGCGGGGCTTCCAGCCCTTCAATCCCGCGCAACCGGCCGGGTTCCGCTTTCGGACGCAGCACTCGATAGGTCTGCACCGGCTCATCCTTGCCCTTGACCTCGATCCCGCCCAGGTCTTCAAACTCAAACAACGGCGCGATCAGCTTGTGGGTGTCCTCCGTGATCTGCACGGTGCCCGGCTCTGCCGTTTGCTCCATGCGCGCTGCCAGGTTCACCGCGTCGCCCATGGCGGTATACTCCACCCGCAGGTCCGTGCCAACCTCTCCGACCACCACCAGACCGGTGTTGATGCCCACTCTAACGTTGAAGTCCAGATCCCATTGACGTTTGACCTGCTCACGATAGGGGTGAATGCCCTGGACGATGTCCAGTCCGGCCAGCACCGCCCGCTGAGGGTCATCCTCATGAGCGATGGGCGCACCGAAGAAGGCGAGAATGGCGTCGCCCATCAGACGGGCGAGGATTCCCTCATAGCGATAGACCGGTGCGATCAGGTACTCGAAGGCATCGTTCATGATCTCGGCCCATTCTTCGGGATCGAGTTGATCGGCCGCTACGGTGGAACCTTGGACGTCGCAGAAAAGCATGGTCACGACGCGCCGTTCACCCTGCATACCGCCGCTGGTGCGGGCGGATTCCAGCTTGGCGAGCAGCTCTTTGGGAATGTATTGCTGGAGGCGGTCCTGTGCAGCGTCGGCCTGGGGTTCAGCCAGCCGGTGACCACATTGGATACAAAACTGGGCCTCCGGGGGCACCTCTGCCCCGCAGTTGGGACAGGTAGCGACCAGCGCGGTGCCACATTTCATACAAAAGCTGGCATCAGCGGGGTTGCTCGTCTGACAATTAGGACAGTTCATTGAATCGCTTTACCTATAAGAATTCGGCGTTTGACCTCCTGATTTATCTTTACTTCATTACATATAATACTTAATAATAATCATAACTGTGCGCACTGGCAAGTGCAGGGTTTTTACCCAATGGAGCAGAGTTGCCATCCCTCCTAGAATGGGGGTAAACTGGATCGTTATAAAACCCTTCGTCCCGGAAAGGAGGGATCGTCGATGTCCAATCGAGACCGAATTGTTCAAGTAGGATTCGTTCTGGCGCTTACCGTTGCGGCCTATGGCACCATTGCTACGAACGGCTTCGCAGAGGATAGAACGTTCAAAGGCATCTTACGTTTGGCAACGCAACCGATCGTCCAAATCGATCCCGCTTTTATCTCCTCAGACCCTGAAGTGGCCGTCGCCAACAGTATCTACGACTATCTGGTGGATATCGATGCGGACAACAATATTCAACCCCGTCTGGCTACCGCCTGGGCGGTCAGCGATGACGGCCTCACCTACACCTTCACCTTGGCCAACGGGGTGACTTTCCACGATGGCAGCTCACTGACCTCCAAGGACGTGGTGTGGACCTTCGATCGGCTGCGCGATCCTGCTTTGGGATCCCCCACGGTGAATTTGTACAGCAACATCGAGAGTATCGAAGCCACGAGTGACTTGGGAGTCACCTTTAAACTGAAGGAGACCAATCCGTTCTTCCTGTTCGACTTGAGCGATAACCACGCCCTGATCGTTAAAGCCGGCACCATTGAGGCAACTGACTTCAACGGCACCGGACCGTTTATCGTTACCAACTACAGTCCTGAAGATCGCATTGAGATGGTGGCAAACTCCCATTACTTCGTCGAAGATCTGCCCAAACTGGAAAGATTAGAGTTCATCTTCTTCAACGATCAAGCGGCTGCCATCGATGCGCTGCGTAGTGGCCAGGTAGATGTCACCTGGCGGATGTCCAATGCGCTGTTTTTAATCCTTCAAGGAGAGCCAGGTCTTAACGCCATCGTTGTCCCAACAAACGCCTTTGATCTGGTGCGTTTACGCGCCGACCGCGAGCCGGGAAACGACCCTCGTGTCATCCGAGCGCTCAAGCTGGCGACAGACCGCGAATCGATCTTCAGTGCAACTCAACTGGGCTTTGGGGCAATGGGACGCGACAGTCCGATAGGTCCTCTGTACAAGGACTACTTTAGCGAAGCGGTGCCTATCCCGCCTCGTGACATAGAAGCGGCCAAAGCCCTGCTCGCTGAAGCGGGTTACCCTGATGGTCTGAAGCTCGACTTACATACGCCTGACACCGGCAGCCGCCCTGATTTCGCTGTAATCTTGAAAGAACAATGGGCCGAAGCCGGCATTGACATCAACGTCATCGTTGAGCCAGAAAGCGTCTATTACGGTCAGGGGAACTGGCTGGAAGTCGACCTGGGGATCACCGGTTGGGGCTCCCGACCGACGCCGCAGTTTTACCTGGACGTCATGCTGGTCTGCGAAGCGAAGTGGAACGAGTCCCGGTTCTGTGATTCCGAATTGGATGAATTGGCTCGCATCGCGGGCTCTACTTTGGATGAAGCAGAGCGCGAACGGGTCTATGCTGAGATCCAACGCATTATGATCGAGCGTGGACCGATCATCATCCCCTACTTCTTCGCCCAGAATGCGGTCATCAGCGATCGGTTTGAAGGCTTCACCCTGAAAGCGTTCCCCGGGCGCAGCGATCTTCGCACGGTTCGCTTGAAGTAGGCTGAAGGACTGACAACCACCATGGGCATCTCCAAAACTGGGGGCGGGGGTGGAGATGATCTCGCCTCTACCCCGTCTGGAGTCAAGACGATTTCCCGCCGTGCTCGGCGTCTGCTGAACGCCTTGGATCAACTTTATCGAAAGCCCGCCTCCGCCTTGGGTACAACGGTGGTGTTGCTCTTTGTGCTGATCGCCATCTTTGGCCCCTTGTTGACGCCTTACTCCGCTACCCAGCAAATCCTCACGGACGCACGACAAGGCCCATCGACGAAACACTGGTTTGGCACAGATCACTTGGGTCGCGATGTCTTCAGCCGGGTCATGCTCGGCACACGAAGCATTCTGGCGCTGGCCGGTTTGGGAACGTTGCTGGCCGTGATCGGTGGCACTATTTTCGGCCTGACCAGTGGATACCGGGGTGGCCTGTTCGACGAAATTCTGATGCGCAGCTTCGACAGCCTGCTGGCGATTCCCGCCGTGTTGCTGGCGCTGCTGCTTTTGGGTACCATCGGTCCGTCGCAAACCAGCGTGTTGATCGTGATTGTTGTCGTGTATATTCCAATCGTCGCCCGGGTGGTACGCAGCGAGGTCCTGGCGATCAAGACCAAGGGATTCGTGAAAGCCGCTCGACTGCAGGGCGAATCCATATCCCACATCCTGTTTCGCGAGATCCTGCCCTCGGTATTGCCCGCGCTATCTGTAGAAGCGGCGTTGCGTTTTTCTTACGCGATCTTTCTCGTCTCCTCCCTCGGGTTCTTGGGCGTTGGCGTACAGCCCCCCAATCCAGACTGGGGACTGATGGTCAACGAAGCCCGCACCTTCGTCGGGCTGACACCCTGGGCACTGTTCTTTCCGGCCGGAGCGATCTCGTTGCTGATTATCGGGGTCAATCTGATGGCCGACGGCCTCAAGCGTGTGCTGCAATCTCCCGCTGTGGCAACGTCCGCTCGAGCGCCAGACGTTTCCTCTCCCTTACGCGCCGAGAAAGAGATCGACCGGGAAGAGGCGGTCGGCACGCTATCGTCAGCCGCTGCTGCTTCCGCTTCCGTCCTCACCATTGAGGACTTGACCGCCTCTTATCACCAGGATGGCACGTGGCTGGATGCCGTCCGCGACGTCTCGTTGCGCATTGAGGCCGGCCAGACGTACGGGCTGGTGGGCGAGAGCGGCTCCGGCAAGTCCACCCTGGCGCTGGCCATTATGCGCTACCTCAGCGAAAACGGCGCAGTGCGCCACGGGCGCATCGAGTTCGCTGACCACGACCTTTCGATACTCAGTCAAAAGGAACTCCGACGCATCCGGGGATCGCAGATCAACCTGGTGCCGCAAGACCCCCTCTCATCTCTCAACCCGTCTCTGCGCGTCGGCGAGCAGATCGCTGAGGTACTGCGACATCACCGGGGGCTGAACTCGTCTCAGGCCCGAGCCCGCACCGTGGAGTTGCTCAACAGCGTGCGCTTGGCTGACCCTCAACGGGTCGCCCGAAGTTACCCACACCAATTAAGCGGCGGCATGCAGCAGCGGGTGATGATCGCAATGGCGCTGAGCACTGTCCCCCGATTCATAGTGCTGGATGAACCGACCACCGGTCTGGATGTCACCACCGAGGTGGCAGTGCTGGATCTGTTCTGCGACTTGATCCAGGAACGCGACATGGCCACCCTCTACGTCTCCCACGCTCTGGGCGTGGTGGCCCGTTTTGCCGATCGGGTGGCCGTGCTTTACGCCGGAGAGCTGGTTGAGGACGCGAGCGCCCAAGATCTATATCGTCAGCCGCTCCACCCTTACACCCAAGGCCTGTTGGACAGTGTGCCGCGCTTGGGGCAGAACAAAAGCGAGATTCAATTGACCTCCATGCCGGGACAGATCCCGGATTTGAACGATCTACCTCAAGGGTGCGTGTTTGCCCCTCGGTGCCCGTTAGCCATCGAGATTTGCAACAAGCGTCCCCCGCTGGAGATCGTGGATGGAGAGGATCGCCGTGTGCGCTGTCACCGTTGGCGCGAGATCCTTGTAGGCGAGGTGAGCGCCAAGCAAGCTGCTGCATCAGAGACCGACTCCTCTTCCTCCCAGGATGACGGTGCCAAACCCGCACTGGTGGTCAAGGATCTCAAAAGACACTTCCGCCTTCGCACTCCACTGATAGATCTCGCTACCGGCAAGCGCGCCTCGACCGTCAAGGCAGTGAATGGGGTGAGTCTGAAGATCGAGCGGGGCAAGACGTTGGGACTGGTGGGCGAAAGCGGGAGCGGCAAAACCACGCTGGCGAATGCGATCATGGGATTGGAGGAACGCTCCGATGGCTCTATCGAGCTGCTCGGCATACCGTTGCCCAGAAAGCTCTCTCAGCGCGACGTCGAAATCCTGCGCCGGTTGCAGATAGTGTTTCAAAATCCCGAAGAAGCGCTGAACCCCTATTTGACCATCGGCGAAACCCTGAGGCGCCCGTTGATGAAGTTGCAGAGAAAGTCACGACGGGAAGCCGATGCAGCTGTGGACGAGCTGCTAGAGATGGTGAGACTCAAGGCCGATTACGCTCAACGCCTACCGGCTCAGCTTAGTGGCGGTGAAAAACAGCGCGCGGCCATCGCTCGAGCCTTTGCGGCCAGCCCTGAGTTGCTCATCTACGATGAGCCCACCTCGGCCTTAGATGCATCGGTACAGGCGAGGATCTTGAACCTGCTCAACGAGTTGCAACGGGAGCGACGTAGCGCTTACCTGTTCATCTCGCACGATCTGGCAACCGTCGGCTATCTGGCGGACGAAATTGCGGTCATCTACCTGGGACGTCTCATGGAGATGGGACGCACAGAAGACTTCTTTGCCCCGCCTTACCATCCCTATACTGAGGCTCTGTTGTCAGCGTTTCCTCTAATCGATCCCAACGCTCAACAAGCGCCGATTCGACTGGAGGGCGAGATCCCCAGCCCGACGAACGTGCCCAGCGGCTGTCCGTTCCATACCCGGTGTCCACGGTTCCTGGGCGATATCTGCGTGGAGCAGGAGCCACCCTGGCAGGAGGACGAAAACGGCCATCGCATCTATTGCCACATTCCGCTGGACGAGCTGCGCCGACAGCAGAAGCCCGCGTTTCGCTTTCAACAGATTCAAACTCAAACTCAAATCGAGCACGATGGGGAGGACGTGTGATGGGTCGATATGTGTTGCGCCGTCTTGGCTTTCTAATCTTGACGTTGCTACTCACCTCGATCATCATCTTCATGGTGACCCAATTTGTGCCCGGCGACGTGGCGCGCATTCTTCTCGGGCGCGAGGCCGGCGAAGCCGCACTGGAAAACCTGCGGGAGAGGTTGGGCCTCAATGATCCCTTGCCCGTACAGTATTTCAATTGGCTGAAGAATTTCGTCCGCGGAAACTGGGGTGAGTCCTTCAGCATGCGATCAGAGACAGGGATTCGCCCTCTCGTGCTCGATCGGTTAGGAAATTCGCTGATGCTGGCCGGGGTGACCTTGATCATCGCCGTGCCAATTGCGATCGGGCTGGGGGTTTTGGCCGGTTTAAACGAGAACAAGTTTCTCGACAATGCCGTGAGTATCGTATCCCTGTCGGTGGTGGGACTGCCCGAGTTTGTGACCGGACTGGTGCTGATTCAAATCCTCGCTCACAAGCTGAAACTCTTCAGAGCCAGCTCCGCTATTGCTCCCGATGCAAACTTCATTGAAGCGTTGCCATTCCTGATTCTACCGGCGTTGACGGCCACCCTTGTTCTGCTCGCTTACATCGCCCGCCTGACGCGAGCCGGGGTCATCGAAGAGTTGAAGAAGCCCTACACGCGCACCGCCATCTTGAAGGGCCTGCCACGACGCACCGTTATCGTTAAGCACGTGTTGCGCAACGCCCTGCTACCTACGATCACCGTCATTGCCATCAGCTTTGGTTGGCTGATCGGCGGGATCATCGTTATCGAAAACGTCTTCAACTATCCAGGGTTGGGGCGCTTGTTGATCTTCGCCATAGATCGCCGCGACCTGCCTCTGCTGCAAGCCATCACCATGGTGGTGGTGGTTGGTGTGGTCCTGGCCAACCTGATCGCAGATCTGGTGTATGCCTGGCTCAACCCGCGCATCCGATTAAGATAGTCTGTCCACATAGACACAACCATGATGGCTTGCTAGAATATCGCATGACCTCGAACCGTAGCCTTCTCTTCCTAACCTATATGGGCATGGTGTTTATCGGTCTGTCGTTTGCCACCACCGGAGCCCTATTGCCGGCCATCATCACCGATCTGGATCTACGGCTCTCGGAGGCGGGGGTATTGGTCGCCGCGATCTCTGCCGGCTTCCTGACATCGGTGTTGCTCAGCAACTATCTGGTCACAGTGCTACGGCGCAAGCAGATGCTGATCTTCGGCCTGTTCTCGATGATCCTCGGCGCCACCACCTTTGGGATCGGCCCCCTGCTCGTCCTCAACGCACTCTTCGGCTTTCTTATCGGTTTCGGCGCCGGGTTGATCGAGATCCCGCTGAACGCGATCACCATCGATCTGTATATGGAGAAACGCAGCAGCGGTTTGAATCTTCTGCACATGTTCTTCGGTGTCGGAGCGATCCTCGGTCCGAAGTATGCCAGTACACTGCTCGCCTGGACCGATCACTGGCGATCCGCTTATCTGAGCAACGGGATTCTGTTCGGGGTGCTGCTGGTGCTGTTCGCCTTCCAGAGGCTGCCCTCGCCCCTGCATCGGGATCAACGGTCCGGCCTCCCAGATCATGCTTCAGCCCCAAGGTTCCATCCATTACGACATCCTACACTGCTGCTTTTAGGACTCGCCGTCACGCTGGGAGTTGGAACTGAAGTGGGGATCAACCGATGGCTGACCACCTACCTGAAGTTCTCATTTTCCTCATCGATCGACCAGGCAGCTGACAGTCTGCTGGTATATTGGATCGGTATGACTCTGGGGCGATTCCTGCTCAGCCAGATCATCCATCGGGTCCGGTTTCGATACGAGACGTTGCTGCAGATCGTGATCGGTGTTGGGATCGTGACCCTCTCCCTGGGGTTGACCGTCCCTGATCAGGGCTTTGCTACTCTATGGTTTTTCGTGACTGGCCTGTGTATGGCTGGGATCGTTCCGCTGTCGTTGGCTCTGGGAAGCGATATCCACCCGGAACGTCCCGATGAGATGACCAGCGTTCTGTACACCTCGTTTGCCTTTGGAGGGACGTTCTCTCCCTGGCTGATATCGATCATCGCCGAGGCGACCGACATCCGAATCGGGATGTTTCTATCGGTGCCGCTGCTGGTTGTCATGCTGGTTATTATCCAATGGGTTCGCACGCGCTCGATGCGGGAGCGGGAGTCTCCCTCCTCAACCCGTTCAAGTTGAAGCCACTCCAGTATAACCCCGTTGTCATAGTCAAATATCTGCCATGGATTACTATGAAAGAGGCTATCTATACCGAAATAGACGAGAAATTCAACTCCAGAGATTTGACAGTAAGACAAGATCATGATATGCTGGGTTAACCACGGTCTGCTATGAGGAGGATCCCTCATGAGACGGACGATGGTAGAGATAGAGATGATAGAGATAGAGTATCTTAACAAATCTATTGTAGAAAGGAGGTCAGAGCTCATGCTAACCGTCACCCAAAGCGCTCGCAAAGCGCTAAAGAAGATCTTCGATAATGCGGAAACTCAGACTGGACAATCCCTTCGACTTATGGAGGAACAGGGTGAATACCAATTAACACTTGATACGGAGCGACAAGACGATCAAGTGGTGGAACACGATGGGGAAACCGTGTTACTCGTTGATGCAAACACTCGGGCCCAGTTGGAAGGTTTTGTCCTGGATCTTCAAGATAC
>JBHIAT010000129.1:0-10750 GCA_046758705.1 Bipolaricaulia bacterium | reverse complement strand
GAAAGCGCCTGAACAAATTTCGTTTTTGCTCAGGAAAGTTAGCGAACCGAGAGTCAACAGGAGGTCGTTATGGGACAGATCATCGACGGCAAGCAGCTGGCCCAAAAAATCCGGGATGAGGTCGGGAAGGAAACCGCTCAACTCAAGGCGGAGACGGGGATCGTTCCGGGGCTCGCCGCCGTGTTGGCCGGAGAGGACCCCGCCTCTAAGCTCTATGTCAACATGAAGGTGAAGGCGTGCGAGGAGGCTGGAATCTACTCGGAGACGCGTCTGCTCTCGGAGGAGATCTCCCAGCAGGATCTGGTGAAGGTGATCCGTGAGCTGAACCAGAATGAGAAGATCCACGGGATCCTGGTCCAGCTCCCGCTGCCGGATCATATCAACCCGGGGGAAATTCTGGAGACGGTCGCCCCCGCCAAGGATGTGGACGGCTTCCACTCGATCAACCTGGGGAGGTTGTTGGCCGCCAAAGATATCGAGGATATCTCAAGCCCGGTGCCCGCCACACCCGCCGGCATATTGCAACTGATCAATTCGACCAAGGTGAAGATCCAGGGCAAACGGGCGACCGTCATAGGTAGAAGCATCATCGTGGGGAAGCCGACGGCCTTGCTGCTGCTCGCCCGCCATGCGACGGTGACCCTGTGTCACTCCCGGACCCAAAACCTCGCAGATCGATGTCGGGAAGCGGATCTGCTGGTGGCCGCGGTGGGGCAGCCCAAGCTGGTGACCGGGGAGATGGTCAAACCGGGCGCGGTGGTCATCGACGTCGGGGTGCATCGGACGGAGGAAGGACTGGTCGGGGACGTCGATTTCGAGAGTGCTCGGCCGGTCGCCGGGTATATCACCCCGGTTCCTGGCGGCGTCGGTCCGATGACGATCGCCATGCTCCTCCGCAACACGTTGAAGGCGGCACAAGATTCGGTGCGGTAGTCGAAGCGGGACCGCTTGACATCCCTCCCGCTCTTGAGTATAATGAATTAGCAATCTCACTATCTGACTGCTAATTCAGGGCAAACCACCGGAGGATATGGGTTCTGATGATACGATTTGAGAACTTCACCGAGAAGACCCAGCAATTATTCCAAGATGCCCAAGAGCTCCTGGAGCGATACCACCACAACCAGCTCGATATCGAGCACATCTTCTATGTCTTCGCCGCTCAGGAGGACGGCGTCGGCCAAGAGATCCTGAAGGAGATGGGCGTTAAGATCGATCGTCTGCTCGCCGACCTGGACGCGCTGCTCAGCGAGAAGCCGACCGTTTCCAGCACCACCGGCCAGCAGATCTACATCACCCCCCGCCTCGACCACATGATCCGGGCCGCCGAGCATGAGGCCAAGCGGCTGAAGGACGAGTACATCGGGGCGGAGCATCTGCTGATCGCCATCAGCCAGGATACCCACATGGAGCTGAAGACGATTCTGAACCGGCACGGGATCACTCCTGAAGCGATCTACTCTGCCCTTCACGAGATCCGGGGGGAGCAGCGGGTGACCGACCGCACCCCAGAGGAACGTTACCAGATCCTCAAGCGCTACAGCGTCAACCTCACGGATCTGGCGAGGCAGGGGAAGCTCGACCCGGTCATCGGCCGCGAGCGGGAGATCCGCCGGGTGGCTCAGATCCTTGCCCGGCGCAAAAAGAACAACCCGGTGCTCATCGGCGAACCTGGCGTCGGGAAGACGGCGATCGTCGAGGGCTTGGCCCAGCGGATCGTCGACGGAAACGTACCCGAGATCCTCAATGGGAAGGAGCTTATCACGCTCGACGTCGGCGCGATGGTCGCCGGTTCCAAGTTTCGTGGTGAGTTCGAGGAGCGGCTCACCGGGGTCATCAAGGAGATCGAGGCCAGCGACGGGAAGTTCATCACGTTCATCGACGAACTGCACACGGTGGTCGGCGCCGGCGCCGCTGAGGGGGCGATCGACGCCTCCAATCTACTCAAGCCGTCGCTGGCTCGCGGCACCCTACGGATGATCGGGGCCACCACCCTGGATGAATACCGGGAGCATATCGAGAAGGACTCGGCGCTCGAACGGCGGTTCCAGAGGGTGCTGATCCAGGAACCGTCGGTCGAGGAGACGGTCGAGATCCTGAATGGGTTGCGGGAGCGCTTCGAAGATCATCACCGGCTCAAGATCAGCGACGCCGCCATCGAGGCGTCGGCCAAACTCTCCCATCGCTACATCTCAGACCGGTTCCTGCCTGACAAGGCGATCGACCTGATCGATGAAGCAGCCGCCAAGATCCGGGTCGATGCCTCGTTCGACGAGAGCCAGGAGCGACATGAGGTCGGGGCGGAGGATATCGCCGAGGTCGTGTCGTTGGCGACGGGCATCCCGGTCGAACGGATGTTCGAGGAGGAGCGGGACAAGCTCGCCCGGATCGAGGATCTGCTCCACCGACGGATGATCGATCAGGAGGAGGGTGTACGCGCCGTCGCCGAGGCGATCCGCCGGTCGCGAGCCGGGCTCAAGGACCCGAAGAAGCCGATCGGCACGTTCATGTTCCTCGGCCCCACCGGGGTCGGCAAGACCGAACTCAGCAAGGCGCTCGCCGAGCTCCTGTTCAACGATGAGGACGCGCTGCTGCGCATCGACATGTCCGAGTACATGGAACGGTTCTCGGTTTCTCGCCTCATCGGTTCTCCGCCGGGCTATGTCGGCTACGAAGAGGGCGGCCAGCTCACCGAGGCGATCCGCAGAAGACCGTACCAGGTGATCCTGTTCGACGAGATCGAGAAGGCTCACCACGACGTCTTCAACGTGCTGCTCCAGCTGCTCGACGAGGGCCGGCTCACCGACGGCCAGGGCCGGACCGTCGACTTCAAGAACACGATCATCATCATGACTTCGAACGTCGGCAGCGAGCTGTTCACGACCGAAGGGATCGATGCACACAAGGTTCAGGATGAGATCATCGAGGCGCTCAGAGGGCAATTCCGACCCGAGTTCCTCAACCGACTGGATGAGATCATCATCTTTAAGCAGCTCAACACGGAAGATCTGAAACAGATCGTCGAGCTTAAACTCGATGAGCTGAGCCGCCGGCTCGCCGAGCGAGAGATCACGCTGGTGGTGTCCCCCGAGGCGAAGGAGCTGCTCGTCGAGAAGGGGTACGACCCGACCTACGGTGCCCGTCCGCTGCAACGGGTGATCCAAAAGCAGATCGAGAACCCCCTGTCGCTGGAGATCATCGAGGGCCGGTTCGACGAAGGCGACACCGTCTCCGTGGACGTTCGGGATGGGGCGTTCGTGTTCGAAACCGCTTGATCGACTATCGCGATCGGCTCGCCGTCACATTTGCCTCCCGCTTCTGCTTTGGGTTATATTGGACTCAAACCATATCAAGGAGGCTACTATGCCCGTTCTCCCTAAAACCCCCCTCCCCAAGAGCAAGTTCGGCGGCGCGCTGCTCATCATCAGTGTCCTGATCGTCGCAGCCGGCTGCGGCCCCCTCGCGCTGAGATCACAGACCCCGGCGACTGAAACGCCGACGGCCAGGCTGTCGATATCGCCGGAGGAACCGATATTCAGTCAACCGATTCAGTTCGATGCGATCGCCTCCTCAGATCCGGACGGCACGATCACCCGGTACCAATTCGACTTCGGGGACGGCTTCAGCTTCACCAGCGATAGCACCGTCTCCTACACTTACCGCCGGGCGGGAAACTACACGGTGACGCTGACGGTGACCGATGACGCCGGTGCCACCGATCGTGTCAGCCGCACCTTGGTGGTTCAGATCGGCCCGTTCAGCTCGCCGGGTCCCGCACCCGACGGGCTCGCCTGGGACGGCACTCATCTGTGGAACGCCGATTTTAGCACCGCCACCCTGTATCGGATAGACATCCACAGTGGCGAGGTCATCACCTCGCTCGCCGCTCCGGGCTCCGGACCCACCGGCCTCGCCTGGGATGGTTCCCATCTGTGGAGCGCCGATCTCAACGAAGCGATCCTCTACCAGATCGACCCCGAGACCGGTGAGGTCATCACCTCGTTCCCGGCTCCGGGGCAGTTCCCCGAAGGGCTCGCTTGGGACGGATTGCATCTGTGGAACGCTGATTCCGACCAACAAATGCTGTTTCGACTCGACCCGGATACCGGCGAGGTGCTCGATTCGTTCGACACACCGGGGGGCAACTCCAACAGCCTTGAGTGGGCTAATGGTTTTCTGTGGTTGACCGACAATGACGACCGGGTCATTTACCAGATCAACCCGACGGATGGGTCGGCCGTCGACACTTTCGCCATCCCCGCCGGGTTTTCTGAGGGCCTCGCCTGGGATGGGACGCGGCTGTGGAGCGCTCACAGTGGTGATCAGATGCTCAACATCGTCGACCTGGAAACCAGCCTCGGGGTGTCGCAACCTGATATCTCCGTGGTGACAGAACTCCGGAACGCCCTGGAGATCGACGTGACATGGACCGCGCCTGGCACCGCGCCCGACGGACTCGCCTGGGACGGCGCGTTCCTGTGGAACGCAGATTTTGACACCGCCACCCTGTACAAAATCGATCCGACCGTCGGTGAGGTCATCCTGTCGCTCGCCACTCCGGGCCCCGGACCGACCGGCCTGACCTGGGATGGCTCCCACCTGTGGAATGCTGATCTCACCGAGCAGTTCATCTACCGGCTCGATCCCGAAACCGGGGAGATTGTCAACTCGTTCCCGGCTCCAGGGCAGTTCCCTGAAGGACTCGCCTGGGACGGCACTCATCTGTGGAACGCAGATAGCAGCGAAGGACGCATCTACCAGCTCGACCCGGATACCGGTGAGGTACTCGATTCGTTCGACGCACCGGGGAGTGGCCCCAACAGCCTGACTTGGGACGGCGACTTCCTGTGGCTTGCCGACAACGATGATAGAGCCGTTTATCGGATCCGTCCCGAAGACGGGATGGTGGTCGAAGCGTTTAGCTTCCACGAGGAGGAGGGGAACTCCGAGGGGCTCGTCTGGGACGGCATCGGGTTGTGGAGTGCTGACAGTTTCGGCGGCGTAATAATTCGCAAGCTGATCCCACCCGACCTCAGTCGTTAGCTCGAGGGTGTGATTTGGATCGAGATTTGAGAGGAGTCGGTGGAGCCATCGCCCCCACTGAGTCGGTCTCATGATCGAGATATTCGATCCCATCGCGATCGTGATCCTGATCGTCGGATTTTATATGGCGTGGAACATCGGGGCCAACGATCTGGCGAATGCGATGGGAACCTCGGTGGGAAGTGGGGCCCTGCGCATCTGGCAGGTGGTTCTCATCGCGGGGAGCCTGGAATTCGTCGGCGCGGTCTTCTTCGGATCCCGGGTGACGAAGACGGTGGCCAAGGCGATCGTCCCCCTAGACACCCTGGAGGCGGACGTCGTTGCCGTGGGGGGCCTGGCGACGCTCCTGGCAGCCGGCCTGTTCATTACCCTGGCCACCTTGCGAGGGGTGCCGGTCTCTACCACCCACTCGATCGTGGGGGCGACGCTCGGCTTTGGGCTGGTCTCGGTGGGTGTCCAGCAGATTGCCTGGAAAGTCTTGCTCAAAATCGTCGCCAGCTGGGTGGTCTCGCCGTTGGTGGGCGGCCTGCTCGCTTTTTTGACCTTCAAGCTGATTGTGATCACCATGCTCCATCGGGTAAGATACAGGAGATTAACCAGGATATTTGCCACATTGCAGATCCTATCGGCTGGATACGTGGCCTTTGCTCACGGTTCAAACGACGTCGCCAACGCGATCGGGCCGATGGCTGTGGCGTTGGGCGGAACGGGATCCCAAATCCCGCTGTGGTTGCTCGCTTTAGGGGGAGGCGGGATCGTCATCGGCGTCACCAGTTGGGGGTATCGGGTGATCGAGACGGTGGGCAAACAGATCACCACCCTCGTTCCCATCAGTGGGTTCAGCGCTGAGTTCGGCGCCGCCACTGGGGTCCTGATCGCCTCGTCTCTGAGCTTGCCGGTCTCGACGACCCACACCTTAGTGGGCTCGGTCATCGGTGTGGGTCTCGCCCGCGGGTTCGCGGCGCTGAACCTGAGACGGATCCAAGATATTTTCATCGCTTGGATCATCACCGTCCCCACCGCCGCCGTCCTGACGATGGGGATATATGTGGCGCTTCGGGCGCTCGGGTTGTAGATTTGGGAAAGTAAGAGGGGGTGGAAAAGATGCCGTTCCAACGGACCATTGCCAAGCTGTTCTCTAAATCCCCGTTCAAGCCGTTGTACCTCCACACCGAAAAGGTCAAAGAGACGGTCCATGAACTCGCCAAGCTGATCGACCGATACGTGGACGGGCAAACGCCGGAGAGTGAGACGATCTCCATCCTGGAACACGAAGCCGATGAAATCAAACAAACGATCCGCAACGCACTGCCGTCGCGACTGATAATGCCGGTCGCGCGCTCGGATCTGCTCGAGTTTCTCTGGCAACAGGATCAGATCGCCGATAATTGCCAGGATACCGCGTTGCTTCTCGAGCTGATGCAGGTGGACCTGCCGGCGGAGATGCGGGAAACGTTCCTTGAACTCTCCCGAGCGATGATTCAGACCGCCGAGACGTATGCAGAGATGATGGAGAAGTTGTCGAAGGTTTTGGAGACCTCGTTCGCCAGAGATCAGATCGAGGAGATCACCGCGTTGATCAACCAAGTGAACGACCGCGAGCATGAGGCAGACTTGATCGAGAGGAAGCTTGTCAAGATGATTTACCGTGGGCAAACCCTCGATCCGTTCGCCAAATACCACCTCATCCAGATCGTGCTGAAGATCGGAAACGTCGTCGATCATATGGAGAATGCCGGAGGGCGATTGCGAATCATGATCTCCCGTTGACAGGCAACCGTGCCCCATCCCATGGTTGATAGAGGTTCACAGAAATTGCTATGCTGATACATTAGGGATGAGGAGGGAAACGTCATGACCGAGGAACCGGGCCGAGAAGCAAGACGGGGGAACCTGAAGCAGATCAGCGTCAAGGATTTGCTCGGCAAGCGTGTCCTCGACGTCAATGTTGAGGAGTTCGGCAAGGTTGACGATATTTACCTCAACCTGAATCTGGGGACGGTGACCGGCATCGTGGTGCGGACCGGGTCTTGGTTTCGGCGCAGGCGATATCAGATCCAGGCAACCGAGATCGAGAGGGTCGGCGACCGGGTGATACTGCGCGTCGACCGAGCGACCATCGAGGCCCAGGCCGAGCCCGAGATCGAGATCGAGATCGAGATCGAGGCCGAGCCCGAAACTGAAACTGAAACTGAGGTCGAGGTCGACGAGGAGAGGTAACCGCCAACCGCAAGGCATCATCATAGTTCTATCCGACCGTTCCCGCGCTCGGGGAGGTCCCGGATATGGAGGTCCCGCTGTGGGAAGGGGATCTTGATATCTGTCTCATGGAACCGCTTGTAGATCTGGGTGTTCAGTGCATCAAGCACCCGGCCGCGCAGCAGAGGGTTCTTGACCCAGCAGAGCAGCTCAAAGTTCAACGAGGAGTCGCCGAACGAGCGGAACCGCACCCGCGGCTCGGGGCGGTCGACGACCTGATCGGTCTTCTGGGCGATCTCCATGAGCACCTCCCGCACCCGGTCGATATCCGAGCCGTAGGCGACCCCGATCGGGGCCCGCACCCGGGTTAACCCCCGCGGCGCACTCTCGTTGGTGATTTTGGCGTTCGCGATCTTGGCGTTAGGAACGATGATCTCGACGTCATCCTTCGTTCGAACCCGGGTGCTTCGCAGCCCGATCTCGGCCACCACCCCCTTCTCGCCGGAGTCGAGGGTGATGTAATCCCCGATCTTGTACGGACGATCGATGTAGATGAACAACCCGCCAAAGAAGTTGGCCAGGGTATCCTGGGCGGCAAACGCGATGACGAACCCGGCAATGCCTGCCGAGGCGATGAACCCGGTGATCCGGATCTCCCAGATCGACAACACCAGCATCGTTCCGATCACGAATATCAGAACCCGGCTGAGGTTGTGGAACAACGGCACATACTGAGGTGTGATGAACCTCCAGCGATTCGCCTGATCTCCAACCTTCTCGATGAACAGTTTGGAAATCCGTGTCAGTGCCCGGACCCAGATGAGCACCATCAGCGTCCCGATCGCTCCGAAGATATAAACGCCGGCCTGCTCCTGGTCCTCGATCGGCAAGTTGGCCACGATCGGCAAGATGGCCAGCCGAAGGCCGACAAGCAGGAGAGTGTAAAAGATCGGGCGACGTAGCATGTTGATGATTCGATTGTCCAACTCCGTCTGTGTCCGGGCGGCCACCCGGAGTAACACCCGGGTGAACAGCACATCGATCAGTTTGGCCAGACCGATCGAGACGGCTAAAATGACCACGGCGCGAATGTAGATGCTCGCCATCCCCTCCCGCAACGTGGATAGAAAATCTGACATGATCATCACCCTCTTTGTGTGTCATGCAACGCGGTCCAGCACAGATCAGGAAGGCAGGGGTAAGCATCGAAACCGGGTGAACAACGTTGGCTTGGCAAACACCATCATGACGGAGAGACATCCAGAGGGGAACGAGGCTGGATCGGATCGTCCGACCACTGGCCCTCAGGCCGTTTCTCCCCTCTCTTCCTCCCTTTCCCGTCGATCTTGCAATAGCGCATCCACAACCTCAGCCGGCGGATAAGGGCCCGCCCCGCAGGCTGTGCGTCGTATACTCTGCGGATCGCTGTCCAGGTAGATGATCCTCGCGACGATGTTATCGCCGGGATAGAGATAGCCGGTGCGCAGTCCGAACGGCTCAATCCGACTCCCTCGAAACCCAAAGACATCCCCCTCCGTCGTGATCGCATATCCGTTGATCAGGAGAAACCCTTTGGACTTGTACTCTCGATACCGCTTCTCCCCGAGGACAGCCTCCAGGAACCGCTCGGCCCTGCGTTGATTCCTCATAAAGACCCGAATCAAGATCAGCAAACCCACCACACCCAGGGCGATGGCGATCTTGAACACGATGCCTGTCAAAAAGCTAAAGAGGATGATCATCACAGCACCGAGTCCATAAAAGAAGACCCGGAGCCCCACACTCATAAGCCCCTCCTTCCGCCGAATCGTCCGTTGGCTACTCCGCACCCGGCCTTAGGGTTCGAATCCGCCCGATGAATTCGATCTACCCCCCGCGCAATCGCTTGAGGATCATCACCTCATCTTTATCCTGGACCTCCTCAACCTCAACCCGCTCGTAGGTCCCCGTCGCTCCCTTGCGAAATAGAGACTCCACCTCCTCATCGAACGTCTGTCGCAACTCCTCAACCTCCATCTGCTTTGTCTTGTGTCCGGTCCAGTTTCCCGGTCGATGCACTGTGATCACCTCGCTCACCTCCCTCTGGTCGTCAGGTGATCTTCCTTACTTAAGATATACCCGATGATCGATCGATTTTTCAACTTGACCTGACCGGCAGGATTACGATATATAGAACAGAAAGTGAGGTATCCCAATGGGGGTCTATCCGATAAGCCGGATCCCATGGCCAGTTCTCCCGATGCTTCTGTTGATTCTGATCCCGGCCTGGGCGATGGCGGTGGAGCAGGCCGAACCGATCGCCCAAGGGGACGCGGCTTACCGGGACCGACATATTGAGGCCCGGTTGCGGGAAGCGATCGCCATCTACGAGGCAGCACTCAAGCAGGAGCCGGGAAACCGATACCTGCTGAACCGCCTCAGCAAGGCCTATTATGAGCTGGCCGCCTTCCACCTCCAGGACCGGGAGGCTCAGGAACGGGTCTTGGATCAAGGGAAAGAGTACGGGATGCGCAGCCTGCGCAGTGATCCCGAGTTTGCCCAGGTCGAGGCGGACGAGGGGTTCCGGGAGGCGGTGCGAGGCGCTGACGACGTCGAAGCTCTGTTCTGGACCGCCACCAACTGGGGTCGGCTGCTTCAGTTCAGAGGTGTGTTTCGATCGCTGCGGACGCTTCCCACGCTCCGGACGATGTGGGAGCGCAGTCTGGAGCTGGATGAAACCTACTTCGCCGGTGGGATCCATCGAGTCTATGGTGCCTACTACGCAGAGTTGCCCCGGTTGTTTGGCAGAGACCTGGAGCGGGCGCGGGAGCATTTCGTCCGGGCGCTGGAGCTCGACCCCGGCTTCCTGGGCAACTATACGATGTACGCCCGCTATTATGCAACCGCGGCCGACAATCAGGCGCTGTTTGAAGCGCTGCTACACCGCGCTCTCCGGGCTCCGATCAACGACCGGTATCCGCTACACGATCGGCTGGCCAAACGGGAGGCGACCGAATTTCTGACGATGGAGGATGAGTGGTTCTAAAGGCGATGGTTGAAGTGACCTCATCGAGGTGCTGATGTCGAGCAAAATCCAATCGCTTGCCGAAGCTGACTGGTCGCAACTGCGCTCAGAGTTCCCGATTCTAAACAAGAAAACGTATTTGAACACCTGTTCGTTGGGCGCGTTGTCGCAGCACGTGATCGCCGAGATCGCCCACCGCCACGGCGCTTACCTGTTCATTGACGATTACCAGGCGACGGGGCAGGTCCCGATCGACGTGAAGGAATCCGACGTGGATTTTCTGGTGACCGGGGGCTTGAAGTGGCTGTTGGGCGGTCCTGGCATCGTGTACCTGTACGTCCGTGAAGATCTAAGTGAACTACTCCTACCAAACCTCGCTTACGCGGCCGTTTGGTAGGAGCTTCCAGGTGAGCTCGGGCTCAATTGCGACACAAGCTGGTATTTCCCAACCCCAGCCGCGGCTGTGTCCCCTTCGCCCTCATCGCTCCCTGGATCAGGGCCGGA
>JBHIAT010000128.1:0-10814 GCA_046758705.1 Bipolaricaulia bacterium | reverse complement strand
TGCAGTTTCGGACTCGGCATGTTCTACTCCTTCAAGCCCTCCCCGTTTAGGGGGAAGGTGCTTGACACCAGTATCGCCGTCCTCCTCCGGGCAATTCTTCCCAAGATTCAAACTTTTTCTCATTCTGATTCCGCTTTTGTCTGTTTACGTCTTGAATTTTGCCCCTTACTTACAAGGAACGACCGGCATAACCTCAACAGACCATGGAGAAACTGCAACTCTCAATGGCGTGGTTCATAAATTTTCTTTCCTTCCAATCTATGATTATAAGCTTTCTCTCTCCATTTCCACAAAAGCGAGCTATACAGAGACGAAGTCGACCTGGTCTAATAGTCAATTAGTCCATGGTCGGGTCGGTTAGTCCGCAGTCAATTGGTCCATGGTCCAAAGTCAGGGACTATCTGACTGAAGACTATGGACTATCCGACTAACTTAAGAAGAACCTTCACGATGCGCCGCGCTGCATGGCCATCTCCGAAGAGGCTTTCCGCTTTGACCATGGCTTGATATGCCGCTTCGTTGTGCAATAGCCGCTCGGTTTCAGCCACGATTCGCTCTTCATCGGTTCCCACCAGCTTAGCTACCCCTGCTGCGATGGCTTCCGAACGCTCCGTCTCTTGTCGCAAGACCAGCACCGGCTTTCCCAGCACCGGCGCTTCCTCCTGGATCCCCCCGGAGTCGGTTAAAACGAGATAGGAAGCGTTCATCAACCGGACGAATGGCTCGTAAGGTAGCGGCTCGATCAGACGAATCCGCTGATGGCCTGAGAGGATACGCTGTACTGGATCTCGTACCCGGGGGTTCAAATGGACCGGGTATACCAGTAAGACATCTGGGTTCCGCTCAACGACCACTCGTAGCCCGCGGCACAGCGATTCGAACGGGTGCCCAAAGCTCTCTCGGCGGTGAGCGGTGACGAGAATCAACCTAACCGGATGCTCGACGGCACCGACCGAATCGGGATCGGTTAAACCCAGATCCTGCAAAAGCTTCTTGGACTGTTCTGAAAGAGGCCGCTTCAGAATCCAGTACAAGGCATCGACGACGGTATTGCCGGTCACGAAGATGGTGTTTGGATCGACGCCTTCCCCCAGGAGAGTTTGTCCGGCCGCCGGGGTGGGTGCGAAGTGGTAGCTGGCCAGCGTACTCACGATACGCCGGTTGATCTCTTCGGGGAACGGGTTATAGCGGTCTTGGGTGCGCAGACCGGCTTCCACATGCCCCACCGGGATCTTTAAGTAGAAAGCGGCTAAGGCCGTGGCCATCACCGTGGTGGTGTCCCCTTGGATGAGGATCCGGTCCGGCCTTTCCCGATCGAGAATTCTGGTCATGGCCGAAACGACTTGAGCTGTCAACTCCGGCAGAATCTGATCCGGTTGCATCAGATCCAGATCGATATCCGGTTGGATGTCGAAGAGATCCAAGACCTGATCTAACATCTCTCGGTGTTGAGCCGTCACGCAGACGGCCGATTTGATCCGATCAGGGTGATTTTCAAGCTCACGGACCACCGGAGCCATCTTAATGGCCTCGGGCCGGGTGCCAAAGACGGTCAAAACTCTCATGTAGACACTTTACCTTTAGACAATGGTCTAGTGCAACTATCCCCGTAGGGCCTTGGCGTATTCCTCGATCACCCGCTCCTGTCGGAATCGTTCCTGATACACTTTTCTTCCCTGTTGGCCTCGATGGACGAGCTCTTGGGGATTATCGAGGAGTTGACGAATGAGGTCGGCGAGCTCGTGGCCGGTAGTCACATTCCAACCACAGCTAGCCTCGGTGACCAATCGGGCGATATCGGCATGGGGTGCCATGAGGGTGATCAGCGGCCGGGCGGCGGAGAGGAAGGTATAAGATCGGGAGGGCACGGCGAGTCGCTCCAGGCCGGGCTCAAGCGCGACGAAACAGACATCTGAGGCGGCCAGGAGCTGGACAAAGTGATCCTCCGGTTGGAAGGGGAGAAAACTCACTTGGCTCAGCTTTTCCTGCTCAACTCGGTTCGTCATCTGTTGTCGCTTCGCTCCGTCGCCCACGAACAGGAAACGAACCGGCAAACCTTGAAGCAACGCGGCGGCATCTAAAATAGGATCAAGCGGATGCATGATTCCCATGTTGCCAGCATAGAGCAGTAGCAGTTCCTCGTCGCTGATGCCAAGCTCCCGGCGGATGGGTTGCGTCCGCGATGCCGGCTCCAGCTCTGGGCGGCCCCAGTTAGGAATGACCCGCACTTTCTCCGACGGCACGCCTTTGCCATCGACCAGGGTGCGCTCCATTCCCTCTCCGAGAACGATAATGGTTTCAGCCTGCCGGAAGATCCAACGATTCACCACCTCCCACATCCAGATGGCCGGGCGTGGCAGGTAGGCCCAGTGGGTGGCGATCAGCACGTCAGGGTGGATGTCGTACATAGCATAGATGTATCGCAATCGATATCGGCTGGCGAGGTGGGCTCCGATGATCCCGACGAACGGTGGATTGTGAAAGGTAAGTACGCCGTCGGGACGTTCGGATTTCACCAATGTCCGGGCCATGCGCCACGCCCCCCACAGGAACCGTATGTACCCAGCTAGCCGCACCTGCATGCGCTCGCGCCCCCGGGCCCGTCCCAGGGAGACGCGGTGAACATGAACTCCGTCCAGCACCTCAAATGACGGCGCCTGCGGGGCCAAGGTGGTGTAGCTCGGCTGACCGGTCACGACGTGTACTTCAAATCCCTGTCGTGTCAGACTGCTGCAGATTTCAGCGGCATACTGCCCTGTGGAGGCGACATCTGGAGCATAATACTGGTTGATCACCAACAGCTTCTGGCAGGGAGATTGGTTCACGAGAGAGAGGATCTCGGTCGCTGAGTGGGTGCTCACCGGTGCTCAGCTCACTTCCACAGCCTCAGGCAGTCGGCTGGCCTTTCTAAGCTCGCGTTCGATCCAGTGGTAGGTGATCTCCAGGCCTTGCTTCAGAGGAACGGAGGGCTCCCAGTCAAGGACTTCTCTGAGGTGGGTATTATCGCTGTTTCGCCCTCGCACACCCTGTGGCTTGCTGAGATCGTGCCGCTTTTGGATCCGTTTGCCGGCGACCTGAGCTACAAGATCGACCAGTTCATCGATCGTCACCAGTAGATCTGTCCCCAGGTTGAGCGATTCAGGATGATCAGACTGCATCACACGATAGATGCCCTCGACGCAGTCATCGATGTACATGAACGACCGCGTCTGCTGACCATCACCCCAGACCTCAATCTCGCCACCATCCTGGGCTAAAGCCACTTTGCGGCAGATGGCAGCCGGTGCCTTCTCTCGGGCTCCTTCATAGGTTCCAAACGGTCCGTAGACGTTGTGGAGACGTACCACTCGGGTTTCGAGGCCGTAGTCTTCCCGGTAGTACTGACAGAGCTTCTCGGTGTAGAGCTTCTCCCAGCCATATCCCTCTTCGGGGTCAGCCGGATAGGCATCCTCCTCCTTGAGTGGGGTGACATCGGGGCTCTTCTGCGTGTACACTGGGTAGATGCACGCAGAAGAGGAGAAGAAGAACTGGGAGATCCCATTGATCCGACTGGCTTCTAACATATGAGCGTTGATCAAGATGTTGTTGCGTGCCACATCCGCGTGGTAGGCAGTGATGTAGCCGATTCCACCCATGTCCGCCGCTAGGTTGTACACCTCATCAATGCCATGCGTGGCGGTCAGGCAGTTGTCCCAGCGCCGCAAGTCGAGGAGCTCGAACTCATGGGCTGGGCTGGGCTCAAACTCGGGCTCCTTAATGTCAATCCCCCGGACCCGATATCCCTTGGCGGCCAGGAACTTCACCAAATGGTGTCCGATGAACCCACCGGCCCCGGTGACCAAGACATGGTTCGCCATCGTGTATTGACCTCTTAGTACAATTGTGCCCAAATTTGCTGCCATTCATACTTGGCGACCTCCAGCTTGCCCGCTTTATGATCGGCTGTTTCATCACAGTTCCGATGGTACATCTTTGACAACTTGATGTTTATACCAATCTATAGTCCGCTTTAATCCGTCCCTGAGATGAACTTTGGCCTCGAAGCCGAACTCCCGCTTCGCGCGGGTGGTGTCCAAGCGTCGGCGGGGTTGACCATCCGGCTGGGAGGTGTCCCACTCCACCTCCCCGTCAAAACCGGTGAGCTCCGCAATCAGATGCACCAGATCCTTAATCTTGATCTCTTCCCCTGAGCCGAGATTCACAGGATCCGGTTTGTTGTATCGCTCGGTTGCTAAAATGATCCCTTCCGCCGCGTCCTCTACGTAGAGGAACTCTCGGGATACCTCCCCGGTGCCCCAGGCGACCACCTTATCCCGTCCCTCAGCTTTGGCATCGACGAACTTCTTGATGATCGCCGGGATGACATGGGAATACTCTGGATCGAAGTTATCTCGGGGACCGTAGAGGTTTACCAGCAACAGGTAGATAGCGTTGAAGCTGTACTCCTGCCGGTAGGCTTGTGCCTGGACCAACAACATCTTCTTCGCCAGGCCGTAAGGGGCATTGGTCTCCTCAGGGTAGCCGCCCCACAGATCTTCCTCCTTGAACGGAACCGGTGTATATTTGGGATAAGCACAGACCGTCCCGATCGCCACAAATTTTTCGACCTCGAACTGTCGGGCGTATTCCATCAACTGGATGCCCATCATGGCGTTGTCATAGAAGAATCGGCCCGGATATCTCTGATTCGCCCCGATGCCCCCGACGACGGCCGCCAGATGGATGACGATGTCCGGTTCGCTCTCCTCATACATCCGGATGATGTCATCTCTCTCTCGAAGATCATAGTCGTGGCTGCGCGGCACAAAGATGGTTGAGCAACCCCGCTCTTTGAGCTTCTCAACGGCGTAGGAACCTAAGAATCCAGCTCCACCGGTTACGGTGAGACGTTTGTTCGTCCAGAAGGTCATGATTCTCTGGGTAGTGCAAGGTTGAGTGGTTAAGTCGTTGAGTAGGGAAAAATAATCCTACTTAACTACTCAACCACTTAACTACCCCTCCCACTTGACTACTCGACCACTCAACTCTATTCATTCACTCTATCCCCCGACCGGCGTTCTGATAGACAGCGGTCACGCTGGAGGTCCATCGGTGCCAGTCGCCGAACTCCCGCTCTAAGATCGTTTTGCCCTCCCCGACCGGCTCAAGACCGATGCCTTCCATATCCGCGTCGACCATGATTTTGACCAATTCCTTGAAGGCAATCTTGGCTTCCCAACCCAGCTTCTCCCGGGCCTTAGCAGCGTCAGCGCACAGGAACCCCGCCTCAGTGGGCCGGAAGTAGCGGGGATCGATCTCCACATATTCTTGCCAATCCAGATCGACGTAGGCGAACGCCTCCTCGACAAACTCCCGGACCGAGTGGGACTCTCCGGTTCCGAGCACGTAGTCATCGGGCTCGTCCTGCTGAAGCATGAGCCACATCGCCTCAACATACTCTGGAGCATAGCCCCAGTCTCGCTTGGAATCCAGATTACCCAGGTAGAGTTTTTTCTGGTTGCTGGCGAGGATGTGGACAACCGCCCGGGTGATCTTGCGGGTGACAAACGTCTCACCCCGCCGGCTCGATTCGTGATTGAACAGAATGCCGTTGCATGCAAACAGGTCGTAACCTTCCCGGTAGTTGACCGTCATCCAGTAGGCGTAGGCTTTGGCGGCCGCATAGGGGCTGCGCGGTCGAAACGGGGTGGTCTCATTCTGCGGTGGGGGAACGTTCCCGAACATCTCCGAGGAACTCGCCTGATAAAACCGGGTCTCAATCCCGCTGTTGCGGACCGCCTCCAGAATCCGGGTGGTCCCCAGCCCGGTCACATTCCCGGTGTACTCCGGCATCGCGAAGCTGGCGCCGACGTGGCTCATGGCGCCCAGATGGTAGATCTCATCGGGTTGGACATTGTAGATGAGGTTGGAGAGCTGCTCCAGGTTGGTGAGGTCTCCATAATGCAGAAACAGCTTCACCTCAGGCTCATGCGGATCCTGATAGAGATGATCGATGCGATCGGTGTTGAACGTGCTGGCCTTGCGAATCAGGCCGTGGATCTCATAACCCTTGGAGAGAAGCAGTTCAGCCAGATAGGATCCATCCTGACCGGTGATGCCGGTGATCAGCGCCTTCCTGCCCATCTTGTCCCCCCTTATGTAAATTCAATCAATATATCCTAGTTTTTGTAAATGACGTTCTGTTTTTAAATCTATTTTCGATGTTTCAGTCGAGAAAGTGCCATTTTCATTTGAAAATACTTTATTTTTCTCACACCATTGTGTTAATGCTTCCTGACATTTCTGGGCAGCTTCTGGGTGCTGGTCCTTAGCGTTATACTGTTCCTGAGGGTCTTCCACCAGATTAAATAGCATCTCCGGTTCAGCCCCCAACTGCTTACGCAGGTAGTAGACGGGGTTGATCAGTAACTCTCGCAGAAAAGCACGGTTAGAGAACAGCTTCCAATAATTGCGTATGGCTTCTCGAAACCGTAATCCCGACGACTCTGTCATGATGTATTTCCAATGCGTGCTGCGAATCGACCGATGGTAATCTTGGATCTCTGTGGGACTGGTTTCCGAATAAACATACTTATGGATTGGTTTCCCATCCAGTGTTGGCAATATGCTTTTCCCCTGCATTGGGGAGACCTTGTCTTTGCCAGAGAATCCTATAATTTCCAGAATCGTGGGCATCAAGTCGATAAGCTGTACTAACTGTGATACCCGCGTCTTCCGATGCTCTGAGTTCGGGAATTTGATGATGAGGGGCACGTGGATAAGCTCTTCGTAAGGGATGTAGCCATGGCCGACATTGCCATGATCATCGTGAAATGCTTCACCGTGATCACTGGTGAGGATTAATAGCGTATCCTCATAAGCGTCAATCTCTTTAAGGTGATCAACGAGCTGTCCTATGCAATAATCATTGTAGAAGATCTCGCTGTCATAAAGGTCAACGAGCCTCTGGACGTCCTCTTTTGACCGGGCGTGCCGCAAACTGTCTCGGCTTCCATCGATCTTCCCTCGATAGTGAGGATCACAAAATTTGTCGAAGCCTGGAGGAGGATTGTAAGGATCATGGGTATCAATGGCCCAAAGTAAAAGGAACTGATCCTGTTTGCGATGGGCTTCTAGCCAGGACAGTGCGGCCACGTTCATGTCCTCAGCAAGCGGGAGAACGATCTGGTTCACGTCTTCATGGGTCAGCCGTTCTTTCGCTGTGCTAATGAAATCTCGCGTTCGGTAAAGCTCCTTCCGTTTATAGAGATCGACAAATCTATCGAATCCTTTTGCAAAACCCAACACGGAAGAGACATTTCCTATCGTCGAAACACCCGCGGTCAGCAATCCTTCCGCCTTGAGCATCTCCGGTAGAGTGGTTAATTGAGACGGGAAAGAGTCGGTCCGGTAGATGAGTCCGTTGACGCTGGGATAGGTTGAGGTTAGGATGGAGGCGGCCGAGGGACGGGTCCAGGTCGTCTGAGAGAAGGCGTTTTTGAAGAGAACCCCGTCTGTCGCGATCTGATCTATATGGGGAGATGTTTCACGTTGATATCCGTAGCATGACAGATGATCCGCTCGCAGTGAATCAAGGACATAAAGAATGATATTCATCCTAAGTTTCTAATACCGCAACGATTTTTAAGTTGCACTCAGCTCACTCCTGTTATACCCAGTGGACCGAAGTCATAGTCATACCTTTCGGATAACTAATGTCGTCTTTGTCCTGCATATGATGAACGCTAATTGCCTACTGTCTTTGATCTCTTTACCTATGAGTTCAGCCTTTGCAGTTTCATCGATCATTTCGATGAGTTGCTCGTTCGTATAAAAAGACACGACCGGCATTCCAATGTTGGCCCATTTTGCAAATAGTTGAGCACGCCCTGATGTTAGTCTGGTCATGAAGCTTTTCAGGTAAAATACGATACTCATTAGCCAAGAAGGATAAAATACTGGCTCATATATGATGAGGTGTCCACCATTTTTAAGTAATTGTAAAGCATTTTTGATTGCCTGCTTCGCACGACGCCTTGATTCTTTCCTTGTTCTACCGACGAGATGGTGCAATACAGCTCCCATGACAGCAAAATCAAATTTGTTGCCCATCGTGGCGATGCAATGGCTGTCAAGAATCGAACCCAACGCTGTATCACATCTGAGTCGTTCGTTGACTTGTGCTAGATAGTTCTTGCTTACATCCATACCCACAAGTTTCTCAACGGGAGTATTGTCTCTGATGAATTGCAAGGTATTGCCATTACCGCAGCCAATATCAATTAAACTCGCTCCTGGCTGACAATACCTGTTTATTGTGTCGATAGTATGGCTGTATCTAGCTACAGGAAACACTGGTGTAGTAAAATTGTCGAAGTAATTTGTGGTCTTCTTATCTTCCATACCGATTACAATCCTTTCACAACGCTGATCCTGGGTTCTTACAGGTATCCTAAATCTTGTAACCGTTTATCGAGGATCTCATGATCTGCCTTTAACAGTTCCCTTATCTCTTCCGACTTCTGGGTTGGATGCCTACGATCCCTGAGCTTGGTTTCCAGTTCTTCAGCGATGTTAGGGTAGTCCTGAACCACATTTTGTCGCTCGTTTGGATCCTCGATCAGGTGGTAAAGCTCCTTTGTGCCCGCTTCCTCGTTGAGAATGAGTTTCCACTCGACCGTGCGTATTGCACCGATGTAGTAGGGATCAAACTCGGCCTCGCTGATGATATATTCAGGGAGGCAACTGTCATCCCCCGTTTCGAGGAGGGGCCGAAGGCTCTGACCATCGAAAGCTGTGTCCACTGAAGTGCCGGTAAAGTCCAGAACGGTCGGGGTCAAGCTGACCAACGGGACAGGTTTATCGATGATCTTGGGTTCAATCCCAGGAGTTCGGATAATCAAAGGAACTCTGATGAGTTCCTCGTAGGGATAATGAGGGTGGACGAAAAAGCCGTGCTCACCGAAGGCATCACCGTGGTCAGATGTAAAGACGATGAGTGAGGATTGCAATAGCCCCATCCGGTCCAGCCTTTCGAAGAGTATTTCTAACTGCCGGTCAAGGTAGGCCACCTCTTCCCGGTAAGCCGCACGGAGCTCCTCCACTTCCGCTCCGGTTAACAGCCCAGTCTTGGGTCGTCCTTCTTTAGCTGCCTTGCGCCATAGCCGTTCGGCTCGAACTTTTTCGAGATATCTTAATCCCTTCTTGTGTTGGTAGGGGCCGTGGGTGTCCATGTAGTGTAGCCAGAGGAAGAACGGCTCTTTTACTCCCTCGAGCCAAGCGAGAGCCTTGTGGTTGAGAGTTTTGGCTGGAAGATAGGGTTGTGCCCTGAAAGCCCGTTGCAGTCGGTTAAGGGCCAACTTGGCTTTGGGAGGCAGCCTCAGGTTTTGCCCCAGCAGGTCATCATAAAAGGCATCAAACCCCCGGGCGTAACCAAAGATTCTGGAGAGCAACGGACTAGAATGGAAGGCTGCGGTATGATATCCTGCTTTCTTGAGCCAACTTGCTAATGTGAGCTCGTTGCCCGGTAAGACGCCGGTAATCTCGGGGAAAGGGATCAGCTCCAGCCGGGAGGGGAAAAGGCCAGTAAGCAAGGAGGGGATAGAAGCAGTCGTATACGGTCCTTGAGCGATGGCTTGTGAGAAGACTATTCCTTGCTGGGTGAACTGTTCCAAATATGGCGGGCTTTGATCTCTTCCTTCACTCCCACCTATCGCATCGGCCCGTAGCGAATCCACAGTTATGACGATAATGTTCCATCGTTTATTGCCTTTGGTCATGCCGTCTCTCCTGATAGATCTCTTTGAAGACCTTGAGCATCTCCTCAGCCGCCTTTTCCCACGTAAACATCTTCACTCGCTCATATCCCTTTTGGATCAAACGCTCGCGTAGCTCCTGATCGGTCAGTACTCGATAGATTGCCTTGGCTAGTTCTTCAATATCATCGGGATCAACGATCAAGCCAGCATCTCCGATGATCTCAGGCACAGAACACCGATTTGATCCAATGACGGGTGCGCCACAGGCCATTGCTTCCAACACAGGCAGTCCAAAGCTTTCCAATGTGGAAGGATGCACAAACACATCGGCATTTCGATGCAAGTTGTTCACTTCCTCATAAGGTATTTTTCCCATAAAGTGGACACTATTCATGCTGCCTGAGTCTTTCGCTAGTTTCTTTAGCCGGTCCATCTGATCATCCGGATCTCGTCCTACGATCACTAAGTTGTGGGGAATCTTATGAGTTCGCTTTAAGACTGAGAAAGCTTGGATAAGTTTGTCGGCGTTTTTATAGCGGAAGAGCGTGCTTACAAACAAGATAAACGGCTGGTTGGTATTTGAGATTTCAGTGCGGGTTTCAGGATGGAAAAGATCGCGGTCCACTCCCTCATATATAACTGTTACTTTGGAGGCTGGAATGTCCACTTGCTGTAGCAACCATTGCTTGATGTCCTGGGAGACCGCGATGACCCTGTCTGCACGTTTCACTGATAAGGGGAGCATAAGGTCGTAATATAGCGCTTGGAGTTTGGGAATCTCTCGAGGGGCATACTGCTGTCGCAATTTCCTAATCACAAGAGAACCCTGAACTGTGAGTACTTGATGGCAGCCGGGAAACAGGGTGGTCACATTACCCGAGGAAAACAAGATATCAATCTTATACTTTCGCGCATAGTATGGGATCACAAATTGTTCGCGGAAAGGTCGAAGTAACCTGTTATCTAAGTGAAACGGGATCACGATTTTCTTCCAATTTTCTTCTGCCTGAAACAGTGCCTCGTTAAGTGAGCTAACGAAGAGAAAAGAGGTGCTCTCTTTATGCAAATTTACCAGGT
>JBHIAT010000127.1:0-11139 GCA_046758705.1 Bipolaricaulia bacterium | reverse complement strand
GCGCTTCGAGCTGGTCGAGCTGCTCTTGGACCTCATCCAACACCTCGAGATGCTGCTCAAGACACCGGCGGGTCTCAGGTGGCAGCTTTTGGATTGCTTGCATCATCAAGCTTCGGCCTTCCTGACCAAAGATATCACTGACCTTGTCAATGGTAATGGCATACTTGGCCAATGTGGAATGAACCCTGTTTTTGAGCGCGGTTCTCACCTTGCAAAGTGCCATTCGGGTTCGGGGCAACTCCCGTTCATCTCTCAGCTCTCTCGGCGCAAGCCAAACCTGGGGCAGGGTCCCGTTCCTCAAGAGTTTGGCCAGGCCCTTGGCATCCAGCTTGTCAGTCTTGTTGGTCTGACCCATCATCAGCTTCGCTTTGGCAGCGTGGGTCAACCGAGGCTCACAACCGGCCGCTTCGATCTCATCAACGATCCAGTACCAGTTCCCCACCGTTTCCACCGCCACTGGTGTCCCTTCAGGAAACCGGGTGAAGTAGTCCCGGATAGCCCCACGAGTGTCGTGGACCACCTTCGCCTCGTGTCTGAGCTGACCGGTCTCGTCCAGGACGGCAATCTGTGAGAACTTCTTATGCGCGTCACATCCCACATAGTCACTCATGCTGCGACACCTCCTTAATGCCTTGGGTTTGGGCTAGCGAGCTTAACTGTCTGGATCCGCTCTCCCCTCCCAAGTATTGCACAGTGCCGCAGCGCTTTCATATAATCATACTATACTAAGAAGAGTGGATAAGATTTAGATGCCGAGTTCGGACTCGGTAGGTACTTCATCTAGAATTGGGAGGTGAACTCTATATGTGGATAGTGGTTCTGGCGGTTGTCGTCGGAGCTATAGCTTGGGCGATTGCCAGAAATCTTCGAAGGAGATCTCGGGAAGACTCAACTTCGGATACCGATCAGGCTGTGGAGACAGCTGAACCAGCAAAGGAGCTCATGCTTCTTGATGGTTTGGTGAAGCTCAATATCAAGATCAGAACCGAAGCCCTGCCTACCAAAGCCATGAGTGTGATTGAAAGAATAATCGACAAGCTTCGTAAACTGCTTCCTGAGATGAATCAAAACTACACAGGAAATGATCTAACCTGGGAGGTCAATCGAACAGCTGAGGTGTATTTGCCTAAAGTTATTGATCCGTATGTTGATCTTTCTTCAACTCAGCGCAATAAGAAAAGGGTGTTATTGCTTGAAAGCTTGAAGGTGCTAGAGGAAGCCTTAGATGAGGTCGTCAAACTCGTGCGCGAGAATAAAGAAGGGGAATTTGCTGCAAAAGCAAAATTCCTCAAGGCGCGATTTGCAAAGCTGTAAGTTAACCCATCTCAACTTTGAAAGGAGGAACATGACGATGGCTGATGAGAGGAACCTACAAGAGGAGAGGACTCCCGAGCAGGAGGAAGGAACACTTCAGGAGACGGATGTTCCGGCTGTACCTGAAGTTGATGTAACACCTACTCCGCCCGCGAACCTTTCAGACGAAGATCAGGAGAGTGTAGAGAAAGAGGTCTCCCAGCTGGTCGTTGAAGTCCAGGAATCGGAGAAAGGCTTACAACTCACAAATCGCCTTGGCAGCATTGGTGCCAAGGAACAAAAAAGGTCAAGCGCTAAGATCAATCTTTTGAAGACGAAGGTCGGCGACTTACTTAACGAAGTAGAAGGAGAAGGTGGTGCCATTCCTAGAAACCTCATAGAGCTACGTAAGACAATGGATGAGATCAACCCTCATGTGCTCAGCGAAAAACCACGAGGGGTTGTCAGCCGAGTGCTCAGGAAAGTTCCAAAGATCGGTGACATTCTCGCAGATATCGCAGTAAAATATGAAAGCGTGCAGACCCAGATCGATGGAATTATTAACGGCTTGCGCGCTGGCAAAGATCAGCTGCTACAAGACAGCATTGAGCTTGATGAACTGTACCAACAGGTGAAGGAAGCTCAATTTGGCATTCAAAGATATGCCTATTTTGGGGAGCTATTCATGCAAAAGCTTCAAGAGCTTCACGACCAGAGCGATAACTCTGCCGAGCGTGAAAAGCTGTCTGCTGCAATTCATCGGGGAGCTATGCGGGTTCAGGATCTCCGAACGATGGAGCAGGTCAACTATCAATTCTTTGTCAGCATTGACCTGACCGTCCAGAACAACACTAACCTCAGCGACTCTATCGACCGAACCGTTATGGTCACAACGAGTCTGCTTGTAGTTGGGCTGGCAATTCAGGCTGCCATGGCCCGCCAAAAGAAGATTACGAAGGCGGTTCAGCAGACTCAGGAATATGCTTCTGAGATGCTCGCTGCCAATGCAGCTGCGATCAGACAACAGACACAAGAGATCGGAGATCTACAGAACAATCCCGTGCTCGCACTTGAGAAGGTCGCAGCCGCGTATGATGATCTTATGGCTACTTTGGATGAGACTGAAAGAATCCGCAAAGAGGGAACGACCCAAGCCCGTGAGGGCATTAAACAGCTTACTCAAATGTCGCAGAAACTGGAGAGTAAGGCTGAGGCCTTGCGCTCGAGCACAGAACTTACTGGGAGGCTACCCGAAGAAGAATCTGAATAATGAAAGGGAATCTCTCTATGGCAACCCTCGATAATGCTATGAAAAGACGTTTGGATACGCAGTTTGCTGCAATCCGATCTCTTAACCCAAGCCGTCTCATAGCCGAAGGTGAGCGGTATCGCTACACCATTGAACGTGTCCAGACAGGAGGTTTTATTCGTTTTAACGGTAAGACCCACCGCATTGAAGCGGTAGGTCGTTACCAAGAAGCAGACGAGAGCTTTGAGCATACGACTGATAATGAGTGGTTTGAACTCAGACTTTTCTGCCTTGAGACGGGTGAGACCGTTTATCTTGAATGGGAAAAAGATGATGAGGTCGAGATTTCCATCACGACTGACACCTTGAAATTCTCCGAGCTTCGTGATGACGAAGGCGAAAGCATCGATGATGACGACCTCGATCAAATCGCTGATGAGAAAGAAGACATAGTCTACCGAGGCCAAACATTCTCTTATGAAGATGACTATGCGGCCACGTATTATGGCGATGATGATAAAGAAGGCGAAAGAGCGTATTTCTACGATTTTGTCGCTCGAGATAAAACCCTCACCATTGAAGAGTGGGTAGTGGATCTCGAACGTGATAAGTACGATTATAGGATATATTTATCAGAAAATATCGACCCTGATGCTATTGAAGTTCTCGCTGTCGGAGGCAAGAAAGATGGCCAAAAATCTGGATTACGTTGACCAATCAGCTAAAGATCTTGGCCTGACTCTACTGGAAGGAAACTTGGACTACTTGCAGTTCAATATTCTCCAAGAAGATGGAATCACAAGGCCAAATCTTAAAATTAAAGCAGGGATAATCGGCACAAGCAATTTCCTGTCTATTCATTCAGGAAATCGATCTCTGCATGAGGTGCTAGCGTGCGTTGAGATTAAAACGGATTCACTTCGAGCTTACCACAGATTCCTGAATGGCCACCGGGAGTCCGTGGAGCTCATGCCTTCAGATTTATCGGATCAAAAGTTGCATATAGTTTCAGGTTTACCAGATGATGCCTTTTGGTCAGATTATAAGTTCCACTTCTGGCTGAAATATGGGGAAGCCGGACTGGCTGAGCTTGAGCACGGAGAACATATGGTCTGTCAAGCGATCACCCATGAGAACCAGATCGGTCTCGTCCATCGGTTTCAAGGAAAAGGTCAAACGCAACCGCCAAAGACGATTGTCTGGCTTGGTTTAGAGGGAAACTTAGTGCATGCAAAGACGGTTCACTCATACCCCAATGAGGACTTAACCCTCTTCACCCAAAGTCGGATTCGGATCAACACGAAGAGAGAATCTCGCGAAGGATCGCTGTGAAATCGACACGTAAGCCGATGACCTTTGCCATCATCGGGGTCATAGCGGTACTTGTGTTGGCAGGATGTTCAAGGGGATTCCCCCCCGAACTGAAAGAGCTGGCGGACGGTACTCCTGACCGAATTCAAGAAATCCAAAACGTGGTCGAAGAACGCGAGGCCAGATATCGGGAGCTAAAGCGGTCTGATGACTTTGCCTTCTACGCCCCCTATGCTCAACGCGAGAATTGGGATGCGTTCTTCGAGGAAGCGCGGAATGAACTTCATCGCAGTCAGGAGATCTTCGACACGATCATTAAACCTATACTCGACCAGAACAAAGCGGAGGACGAGAGCAAACTTCAGGTCGAATTGGATCGGATTGAGCGCATCCTGGTCAACGCAAAAGACCTGACACAAAACCCTAACCGACGCATGACGTTTTTGCGTGAGGTAAGAGAAAGCGCTCCACAGCGTATCGGGGAAGCTCGAAGCCATGTGGAGCGGATAAACACCTACATGGAGGAGCTCGGAGGATACCTGTCTCAAGCCCAGAGCGACTATCAGGACAAATCCGAAGATATCGATCAGCGGTTTGCCCCGCTGCGGAGGACCCTGCAGCGTGAGACCGCCACCGCCCTTCAGGTGGCTGAGGCGGAGTTTCAGAAGCATGAAGCCCGAGAGTCTGCTGATTATGCCGAACTGGGGGACAGCACCCAGTTGGTCGCCGACCACTTCGAAAAGATCATCACCCAGGGCGAAGCGTTGCGCTCAAAAGTCGGTGAGTTGTACGAAAGTTACTCTAAAGCCCTGATCGATATGAAGGTCGATTACTTCGTCCAAATCGGTCGAACTTCATGGAATGATCGGTCGGATTGGTCTACAGACAGGGAGTATATTTACCCGCTCAGGCAGGTCAACGGCGATACGTGGGAGTACTTCGATGGCCTGCCTGAAGACCAGGTGCTGGTCACCGGAAGCACGGTCAGAGTAGACAGAGATCGATGGAATGCGCTCAGGATCAATATAACGAAGAGCTGGCCTCGAGGGCACACCCACGCCGAGTTCTGGATTCGGGACGTCTTTATGAAGACATACCACAAATATAAACTCATCAATGGCACACAGGTGGAGGAGACGGACTGGGTTGAGGTGGATGAGGAGGACTTCGAGGATTATTTTGATTCTCTCGGGATGACTATCGTGACTAAACCGTACGGCCACTACGAAGAAGAGAGACTGGAGGAAGCTACACCTCCAGGCATGGAGTATGTCGGGAACCCGCAATACGGTGAGTGGCGAAGAGATGACGAGGGCCGCTCGTTCTGGCTCTGGTACGGCCAGTACGCATTTATGAGAACTCTCTTGTGGGGTCCAGGATTCTACAGGCCCTACTACCATAGCGACTGGAGGACGTGGCATACAGACTATCGAGGAAGAAGGCCGTACTACGGAACTGACGTTAACAACCCGACTTATGGAACTCGGGGCTCGACTGTTCAAAATAATCCGAATTATCAGAGGACTGACTTTGCAAGACGGGGCGGGCTGAGATCTGTCAGCCCGTCAGTACGGGGCGCCGGGCCCGGAAGTCGGGGACGTGGCCCTGGTGGCGGTGGCAAGTAAAAGCTTCGCAAATCAAAACACATGGAAAAATGGAGTGAAGCACAATGATTGATTTTGATTTTGTTGCTGAGGTGCAAAATCTAGCATTTCTGGCCATTGCGTTTGTCTATATGTGGATCGCCAAAAAAATCTTTGATTTCAGGTCAAGAGCAAGGTTCAACGCAGATCATGCGATCGAAGAAGAGAGCAATCTCGCTGTGGGTCTTCGTCGTGGGGCCCTGTATCTAGCCATCCCGTTGGGCATGTTCGGTGCTATCAGTGGGCCTTCAGCTGGGTTTGCCCAAGACGTCCAAGATTTCTCCGTCGATGGGGCTGTCTTAACCGTTTTTCTGCTTATTGCCACATGGATAAACGACAAGATCATCGTCACCGGCATTGACAACACGGAAGCTATCAGAGAAGGAAATACAGCTGTCGGTCTCGTCGAAGCCGGTGCACTGATTGCCACGGGCTTTATTGCTCAGGGGTCTTTCTCTGGCGAAGGCGGTGGTGTGCTAAATGCATTTGTGTTTTTCCTCCTAGGACAGATAGCACTCGTTGTCCTCGTTTTGCTCTATGAGTGGCTCACGCCATTCAGGGCAATTGAGGAAATTCGAAATGGCAACCATGCGGCCGGCCTCATGGTTGGCGGTATGATGGTCGCACTGGGAATTATTCTCTCGTTCAGCATTGCTGGAGATTTTACAAGTTGGCAAGCAGACCTTGCAACTTTCGGCTACAGTGCTTTGAAGGGCATTGTCGTGTTGCTGGTAGCACAATGGTTTATTGATCTCATATTTCTGCCTCATACCGATCTCCAAACAGAGATCGAAAGGGACAGAAATGCCGCTGCGATCGCAGTAACAGTTGGTTTGCAGATTGCGCTTGCCCTTCTGATCGCAGGCGCTATTGTCTAAAAACTAACAATTGACCGAGGAGGTACACGGTGGCATCAGCAACTGAGACCGCTGATAACCCTGCCATCAGCAGATCGAAGCTTCGGTTGGCAACGATTCTGCTGGGAATCTCCATGGGATCCACGGGTGCAAGCGGACTCGTCAATGAGTACATCCTCGCCACCGTTGCGACCTACATCCTCGGGAACTCTATCCAACAGTTCAGCGTTATCATTGCCTTGATGTTGCTCATGATGGGAGTCGCCGGTTGGGTACAAAAGTTTAGTAGCAACCGGAGGATGATTGAAAAGTTTCTCGGGGTAGAGACGACGATAGCGTTGCTGGGGGGATTTGCACCCATAGCGATCTACGCGGCATTCGCCTCAATGACCGATCACTTCCAGCTTGTGCTCTACGCATTCGTCATGGCAATTGGCTTTCTCATTGGCTTTGAAATACCGCTTGTGCTCCGTATTAACAAGGCTTACTCGGAACGTCTTCGTGCAAATTTAGCGGTTATTCTCAGTATGGATTATATTGGAAGCTTTATTGGGGCGTTTATCTGGTCATTCTTTCTGCTCAGGACGTTTCCAATCACAGAGATCAGTTTTCTCGTTTCAGGATTGAACTTCCTTGTTGCAGCGATCACTTTCTTGTACTTCCTGCGTCACCACTTGGTTGCTCTAAAAGCAATTCCGATTGTTGCGATAGCTCTTACTATTTCAGGACTGAGCTATGGCTACACACACAATCGCGACTGGAACGCACAGCTAGAGCAGAAGTTCTACGATGACCCGGTGATATTTTCTAAAACGACTCCGTACCAACACTTGGTGATGACTCACAACAGTCGGCTCAACGAGTATCGCCTGTACATCAATGGAAATACTCAGTTCAGCAGCCTTGATGAGGCAATTTACCATGAGCATCTTGTGCATCCAGTCATGAGCTTAGTGCCTGAGCATCAACGTGTGCTGATTTTGGGTGGAGGTGATGGCCTGGCACTTCGAGAAGTACTCAAGTATCCTGATGTGCGATCTGTAACCTTGGTGGATCTGGATTCGGATATGGTCGAAATTGCTGCGACGCATCCGATCTTCACAAAACTCAATAACAATGCATTTGCTGATGCACGGGTGCACAGATATATCACCAGGGCCATTGCAAGCGATGGCGTACGACCTATCTTTATGGAGACGGGGCAGGTCAATGCCAAGAGACAAGAAATAACTGAGAAAGTAGCAACGGTACAAGTCGTTACTGTAGATGCTGATAAGTTCATCCGTGAAATCGATGACTACTACAATGTCATCATGGTAGACCTCCCGGATCCAGCTTCAATAGAACTTGCAAAACTCTATAGCAAAGAATTCTACTTGAAGCTTAAGGGACGGCTTTCAGAAAATGGAATGATTGTGACCCAAGCCACATCACCCTATCATGCAAAAGAATCATTTCTGAACATCAGGCGTACGATGGAAGCCACTGGACTCACCACACTTCCCTACCATGATAACGTTCCGAGCTTTGGAGATTGGGGGTGGATCCTTGCATGGAGCTCGAATCGGCCCCTGGAAGATGTCAAGGCTACACTGGAACATATCGATTCATTTCCTGTGACAACTCAGTATCTGACCCCCGAACTCACGCGTGCTTCCTTGGCATTCGGCAAGGGAATGTTGACTCCAGCGCCACAGCATGAAGACAAAATCAACACTCTGATGCATCCGGTACTACTGCATCTGTACCTTGAGGAAAGTTGGAAGGTCTACTAACGAGCGACTTTCTATTGCCCTTCGTCGTTGGGTGATGCAACTTCCTCAATATCCTTCCCACAGTGCGGACAAATTTTTCTTTCCCTTCGCTTTTTTGCTTCTGACATATCTTATCTCCTTAAAACCAATGTCTTCACAGTTCCCTCCTCCTCCCCTTCTCCCAATTTTATATGTCCCAGCTGAAGAGACGCAATTTCGTAGACCAGCGCAGCACATGATCTTCAGGAAAGATTTGTATAGTTAGAAGCTGTCTGAAAAGCGCAAGTTGATCCAACGGGATGAAGAATGGGAGGAAAAAATTGTCCCTTGCCTTTACCGGCCCTTTGATCCGCGATGGATCTTCTACCACTACCACGCAATAGACTTCGGCCGTGAAGAGGTAATGCGCCACATGCTGACGGGAGAGAATTTGGGATTCTCCACAACCCGTTCGATTGAGATTGGTCGAGGGTTTGAGCATGTTTTTTGCTGTTGTGAAATCATTCAACATCACACAGTTTCGCTCAAAGAAGTCAACTATCTGTTCCCTCTCTACCTCTACCCGGATACTTCTAAAGAAAACCTGTTCAGCGATCGTGAGTTCAGTGAAGAGAGGAAGCCAAACCTCAATCCGAAGGTCGTGGAAGCGTTGAAGGCTACCTACAGGCAAGAGCCCACGCCAGAGGAGATCTTCCATTATATCTATGCCATCTTTTACGCAGGGATCTACCGCGAGAAGTACGCCGAATTGCTTAAGATCGACTTTCCTAGAGTTCCCTTCACCGCTGACTTCAAGCTATTTCAGGCCCTTGTCGCCCTGGGGAAGCAATTGGTGGATCTGCATCTTTTGTCCCCCTCGCCTTGGAACCGGGAACTCACCCTGGATGAGATCAGGACGTACTGCCTCGTCGTAACAGCGATCCAGCAGACCATCGCTCTACAAGAAGAGATCGATGCTTTGTATCCGGAGGTGGAAGAGCGAATTGTTGAAATGAGGCAGGATGAATGACACATCAAGAGCCCTGTATTTAACAGTATGAAGGTCCGGGATATCATCAAGATGATTGAAGCCGATGGCTGGTATTTAGTTCGGACAAGGGGAAGTCATCGCCAATATAAGCATCCGTCTAAGCCGGGAAGAGTTACAATCGCTGGTCATCCCAATCTTTATTTGGCTCCTGAAACATTGAATAGTATCCTAAAGCAGACGAGCTTGAAGGAACGGAAGAGGAGGTAGTGACAATGCATCGTTTTCTGGTGATCGTCGAAAAGACTAACAGCAACTACTCAGCATACTCGCCTGATCTGCCCGGTTGTGTAGCAACGGGTAAGACACGAGAGGCGGTCGAGCGAAATATGTATGAGGCGATTGCCATGCATCTGCAAGGGATGTTAGAGGACGGCTTGGCGATTCCTGAGTCGCAAGCCTTCGCTGAATACATCGCTGTACCTGATGAAGCCTTGAGTAGCTCATCCGACTAAGCAGTTCTGCTTATCTTTGCCTAACCCCCTTGTAGAAGGGATCTGTTAGGTTAAGATGGTCGTTAATGCAGAATATGCGAGAAGTACTCATTGCAGGAGGCGAAGGTGAATCCCGTCAGAATCTCGTCAACATCCCGTCGTGATGACGGGATCATGGAATGGAAAATTACACGACACAAAACAGATCCGGCCTATCTTTGTGGAAGAGGCTAATATAAGTCAAGCCGCCGCAAACTACGGGGTTTATGAACATTAAGAAATTAAGCAGGTAACAATCCAACATAACGCAGCAACTCTGGTGAGCCACACTGAAACTGGTCTAAGAACGCTGCCGCCCGCTGCTTCAGCCCCTGCCAGTCATCACTCTGCCGATGCAGATGCAAAATATCCTGGCGGAGCCAGCGCCACAGCTTCTCGGTCGGATTACACCAAGACGCATAGGTGGGCAAGCACAGGATTTGGATCGCTAGATCGTCATGCACGGCCTTCGCCGTTGGCTCGGTCGGCCAATTCGGTGGCACTTTGAACCGATAGGGCCACGCTTGCACCTGGAGCCGGGCCAGCACGTCAGGATGAAAATGGACCGGCCAATTGTCCTGAGTCGCATAAATGATCTCCGCCTGCGGATAGGCCGCACAGATATCCGCATAGAAGGCCGACAGTTGTGGAACGGAAATCTTGCTGCGTTGGCGATAGGTCACCTTCCCGGTGCACGCATTCAGCGCGGCGACGATCCGAAAGGCGGTGTTGGTTCGGTAGCTCTGATACGCCAGCGGTTGCCGACGACCCGTGGCCTCATAGGCTGAAGCGAGGCGGGGTTGTCGATAGTAGGTCAGTTCATCCACGTACAAAAATACATAGCGCTCCGGATCGTATTTCGCCCGCAGACGCGCCAACTCGATCAGACTCAGTTTGTCGTCGTAGTGACGATCTGGACTATGGATGTAGGCCCGCCCCCGTTTGTAGCGGATGTCCAACCGCTTGAGAAGCTGTGAGAGTCCCCCGACGGTCGTGATGCGGAGCCAGTCGCAGACCTGGCCCAGGCGTTCCAACGTCCAGCGACTCTGGAGAAAGCCGAACTGGGCGGGTTCGCGACGGACGACGTGCAAGATGGCCTCGCGGGCCCGATCAGCCTCCTGGTGCTTAGGGGGAAAAAGCGGGCTTACGCCCCCGTCCTGGTTTGAGCAAGAGCCCTTGGAATCCTTCAGTCTGCCAGCGATGCACCCATTGGTAGATGGTGTCCGGTTTGCGTCGTTTGAGCAGTCCATGGTAAGCCACCTGACGCCCTGACCGGCCATCCACGATCTTGAGGATGGCGGCGGCCCGTTCTCGCACATAGGGCTTCTCGTGAGCATCACGTGCTGCCTCCAGTTCACGGCGTTGTTCCTCGGTGAGGGTAATCTCCAGGGGTTTTGGCATGGTGCTGCGCTCCTCCTCCCGTCCATACAGCGGATTTCACCCTCTATGTTACCCATTTATTTTGTTAAAGTCCATTAGGGAAGCTTGCGGATGTGGATGGTCATTACCATCCCCTCCATCTCCATATGTAG
>JBHIAT010000126.1:0-11236 GCA_046758705.1 Bipolaricaulia bacterium | reverse complement strand
GGATCGAGGGCCACGTCCGGGGCGTCAAGAGCATGTTGGAAGCGCACAAGCCCTGTGAAGACATCCTGATTCAACTGGCCGCGATCCGCTCGGCCCTCAACCAAGTCAACATCAAGCTGCTGGAAGGCCATATGGAGACTTGCGTCAATGAATGTGTCTCCAAAGGAGATACTCAGGCACTGAAGAGTTTGAAAGACGCCCTATCATTGGTTCTGAGAAAATCTTAGGTGATTCTCACTCACCTACATCGGGTGCATCCGATTTAAAGGCTACGACGCGATCTCGTATCCCATGAACTCCATCTTCTCCCGAATTTCGTCCAGCGAGGTCCGGCTCTGAGCCAAGGTGATCTGAACTTTCTGGGTCTTATGATCGGCCTTGATCTCCATCACACCGGGCAGCCTGCCCAGCACCGTCTCAATCCGGTTCTCACAGCCTGTGCAGTGGATCGTGTTCGACCCGGTCACTTCCAGCTCCACGTTCTCGATCGCCATGGTGTCACCTCCTGCTCTTTTTCGCTTGGTGATCATCCCACCGGGAAACCGGCGTCTTTGACCGCCTGGCGGATCCTGGCCGGTGCGTCCCGATCGTCCCGGTAGCGCACCGTGATCAGCTTCTCCTCCAGGTCACCGTCGACCGATTCGACCTCGTCCAGCCGGGCCACCGCCTCGATGACGGTCTCCAGGCATCCGTCGCAGTGCATCGTCGGCACACGGAGCGTTACGCTCTCGTGTTCGTCCCGGACACGTCGCTCCTCCCGTTCCACCACCGATGCGGACTCCGTCAGCAATCGCCCTGCAAAACTGTTGGCGAGCACCGCAGTGACGCTCGCGGCCATCGCGATCATTGCAAAGATCGGGTGGACCCAGCCCGTCGTCGCCGCGGGCACGCCAACCCCGTTGAAGCTGAACGCGACGGCTAGGTTCTGTTTGGTCTTCTGGTAAGAATTCCTGCCGATGTAATAGGCGTCCACCACGCCGCCCAGCCGCTCTCCGATGAGCACCACGTCGCTGGAGTCGATCGCGATGTCCGTGCCCGCGCCGATCGCGATCCCCACGTCGGCCTGGGTCAGCGCCGGCGCGTCGTTGATCCCGTCGCCGACCATCGCCACCCGGTGGCCCCGGCCCTGGAGCTCCCGGATCTTCTCGGCCTTCTGATCGGGCAGCACCTCGGCCAGGACTTCTTCGATGTCGACCTGGGTGGCCACGGCGCGGGCGGTGCGCGCGTTGTCCCCGGTGAGCATGATCGGCACCAGCCCCGCCCTCTTCATGCGGGCGATCGCTTCTTCCGCGTCCCCTTTGAGCCGATCGGCGATCGCGATGAGGCCCGCGAGTTCGTCATCGGTGGCCACGGCGACCACGGTGTTGCCTTGCTCTTCGAGTGCTTTGATCTTCTCTTTGACCGGAGCGAGCTCGATGCCACGCTCCCGTAGCCAGCCCGGTTTTCCAACCCGAACGTCAGAGTCGGCCACGTGGGCTTCCACACCTTGACCGCTGTGGCTCCGAAAACCTTCACCTTCGGCCCACTCGATCTCTTCGGCCACGGCCGCTTCCAGAATCGCCTGCGCCAACGGGTGCTCGCTGCCCGTCTCGGCGCCAGCGGCCAACCTGAGGACGTCCTCCCGGCCTCTGCCTTCAGTCGGGACGACCTCGACGACGCCGGGTTCTCCGATGGTGATCGTGCCCGTCTTGTCGAGCACCACGTATTGGACGTCCTTGAAGATCTGGAACGCCTCGCCGGCCCGCATCAGGATCCCGCGGTCGGCCGCCATGCCGCCGCCTCGCACCAGCGCGAGCGGCGTGGCCATGCCCAACGCGCACGGATAGCCCAACACCAACGCGGCCCGTCCCCACAGCGGCGCCCCCCAGATGAGCCAGGCACCGAGCGTCCAGAACAGGAACGCCGCTCCCGCGATCACGAGCACGCCGGGCACGAAGTAGCTGAGCACAAGGTCCGCCAGCTGCACGATCCCCGGCTTCATCGCCCGGGCCTCTGTCACGTGGCGGGCGACCTGGTTGAGAAACGCCTCGTCTCCCACGCGGGTGACGCGCACCTTGAGCGCGCCCGTCTGGTTCATGCTGCCGCCCACGACCTCAGTGCCTTCGGCCTTCTTGACCGGCATGGGCTCGCCGGTGACGATGCTCTCGTCCACCGTCGAAGCCCCCGCGATCACCTCGCCGTCGACGGGAATCCCCGTTCCGGGTCTGACGCGGACGAGATCGCCGACCTTGATCTCTGCGACGGGCACCTCCGCTTCGGTCCCGTCCTCTCGGATCACCAGCGCCGTCTCGGGTTGGAGGTCCATGAGCTTGTTTACGCTCTCGCCGGCCCGCGCCCGCACCAGGAGGCTGGACCACTCGGACAGAATGTGATAGGCCGTCACGAACACAGAGACGGCGAAGAAGTGGACGATGGGAAACGTCTCGCCCAACCCGTCGCGCATCACCGAACTGTAGAGCGTGGTAAGCCCCAACAGACCGCCGAACAGGCCCGCGAACGCGGCGAACTCCAGCAGCACGTGCTGATTGAGAATGCCACGTCGGGCCGACTGGTACGCCTTCCGCTTGATGGTCCACCCGGGGCCGAACATCGTGACCAGGGCGAGAGCCAGCGTGGCAAACGCCATCCACGGCCGGTTCGTGTCCGTGAAGTGGCCGTCTATATAGACCCCTTTCTGGACCCACATCAGGATCATGAAGCCCAGCGCCAGCAACGTGAAGATCCCGGCGAGCCGGAGGCGATGCCTGGCCGTGTTTAGCTCTTGCTGCTGCTCCTCGAACGCCTTGACCTTGTCGGGATCGCGGATCGTGTAACCGAGGTCGCGGAGCGTCTGCTTGAGTTCGGTTTCCGTGACCCGGTCGGGATCGTATCCCACAAGCGCCTCTTCGTGGGCGATGCTGACCGACGCCCGTTCCACACCATCCATGCGGGTCAGGGACTTCTCGATCGATTGGACGCAGAAGCTGCACGACATCCCGCCGATCTTGACCTGAAGTTTTTCGCGGACCTCACTCATTCGGGAACCTCTCCGATCTCGGTGAACGCGCCCGAATACCCCTCGATGTGCGGGCAAATCGCCTCTTCGTCCGGATCCTGGGCGCGTTCCTCCAGCTCGGCCACGTAGCTTCGGAGATCGTCCCGGAACGCGATCAGCTCGTCGATGTGCTCCTCCAGCTCCTTCAGCTTGTGCGCCAACAGCTGACGCACATGCCTACAAGGAAGTTGACCACGCTCACGGATCTCGATGATCTCCCGAACTTCATCCAGAGACAGGCCGAGCGCCTTCGCCTTGCGGATGAACTTCAGCCGTTCGGCATCTTCAGAACGGTACACGCGGTAGCCTGAGTTGGTGCGCTCCGGCTCGGGAAGGAGCCCGATCTCCTCGTAATAGCGGATCGTCTTGGGATTCAGACCGACCCGCTCTGCCAGTTTGCCGATGTACAAAGCTTGAGACATTTTCTCACCTCCGACTGCTTCGCCGACGCGCACTTGGCGCAGCCCGGTGATTCGAGAATTTGTAGCTTCACCCTCACAGATCCCTCCTTTTAGCGCTTTCAAGTCAAGTATACACCTTCCAGTAACTGGAAGGTCAAGGGATTTCCTTGCAAGGGCTGATGGTGCGTCCTATAATGATCCTATCCTATTCCTTGCCGGGAGTCAGATATGAGATGGTATCGTTGCGCTTTAATCACAAGCTCATCTGGATCTCATCGTTTCTGATCGGGGCCATCCTGTTGGTCGGCTGTGCCAGAGTGAGAGATACTGCTTTGACTCCCGAGCAGATCCCGTCGGGTATAGAGCAGACGGTCGCATTTGTGGACGTCACCGTGATCCCGATGGACCGCGAGCAGGTGTGGGAGGGACAGACCGTCATCGTCAAGGACGGCCGCATCGCTCAGATGGGACCCAACGCAACGATCGATATCCCGGAAGACGCGTTTCGCGTGGATGGGAGTGGCAGGTTTTTGCTACCGGGGCTCAGCGATATGCACGTCCATCTCCATGAGTATGAGAACGATCTCCTGCTTCACCTGGCCAATGGTGTGACGACGGTTCGCGAGCTAACCGGAGCGCCTTGGCACCTGAAGTGGCGCGACGAGATCGCCCGCGGCGAGCGACTGGGTCCTAACCTATGGGTGTACAGCGCCAAGATCGGCTCTTCGAGGCGCATCGACCGGGCCGGCCTGGACCGGCAACCCCACGCCGTGCGTCTCACCCGGCTCAGCCAGTTCCTCGGCCTGCGATCCGCGCTGGGCGTACCGTCTGTGCTGGTCGACGATCCCCAAAAGGCAGAGCAGGTCACTGCCAATCTCGTGCAGCAGGGTTACGATGGGATCAAGATGGGCAGTTACGCATCCCAAGAGGTCTATCGAGCCGTGACGGTATCGGCACAGCAACGCGGCATCCCGGTCATCGGCCACATACCGTACTCGATCTGGCTGGACGATTTTCTGAGCTCAGAACAGGAAGAAGCCGCCCATGTCGAAGAACTGTTCAAAATTCTGCTGGACGCATTTCCCGATCACTACAACCTGACCAGTCCGGAGGAAGTCGACGCTTACTTCGCCGGTTTAGAAGCCTGGGCTTTTCCTGAGACGGCACAGCGGGTCGCCGACGCTGACAAATGGGTTACGACCACGCTGGCCGCGATGCGCGGCTTCGCTCAGCAGGCCTACCACATCACCTATACCAGAGATATCGCCGGGGTGATGGTGCGGGGTCGTTGGTACACAAGAACTGATCTCGACCGGATGCTCGACGAAATCGCTGCGGCCCATGAAGGCTAAGCCACGGATCGATCAGCACCGTTCAACCGGGGCGACCAGCATCCTGATTGCCCCGGCCAACGGCCACCGTCACCTTCATCCCTTTGAAGTCTAAGTCACTATCCCATAGAGGGCGCGATGTCGCGAATCGGAACGGCCGGTCCCGGAGCGCCTTCGAGGGTTCCGTGACACTCCAGAACGACCCGCCCTTCGGGTGCCTCATGTACACCGGGAGTATTCTGCTCAAAGATGATCAACATATTGAACTTACTGTAGCCTATAGAATGGAGATTCCTGCCTTCATTGAAGACCAACGTCCCATTTCCGCGAGCGTCCGTGTTAAACGATCCGATGCTTTGCACGCTCTTGACCACCGCCCCGACCGCCTGCTCATAGGTGAGATCGAAGTCGGGTCGGATGCCTTTGTCCGGGTCACCATCGACAAAAACGGCGTTTGCCAAGGTGGGAACGTCCACCTCGACGAGGAACGCCTCATAGCCGACCTCGGCCCGGGGCAGATCTTTGACCTCGACGCGAATCTGTCCCACGCTGAAGTCATAGATCGCATATCCCTTTGTCCCCGTGCTGGACTCCTTGAAGAACAGCTCAACCAGAGTCCCCTCGGCAAGCTCGGTCACTCCTTTGTGTGCCCACGAGGTGGTGGAAAACAGGGTCATAACCACCGTCAACACCAAAACAGCCACAGTTAGCGGAGCCCAAATGCTCCTCATCATGGGTACCCCCTTTTTGTTTTTGATCTTCGTCAGCTGTTTCACTGACGAAGATCATTGTAAGTGAATGGAAAGGAGCGAGTCAAATTGTGGTAAGTTGTCATCATAATTTCCTTGCTTGTGTCCGCCTCTACTTTTTACTCCCGCGCAAAGTTGAAGGTTCGCAGAGCAATCAGAAACGTCAGCACGCCCGATCCAGAGTAGAACATAGGGTAGCACGACCAGAGGTGGGACGGCATGTTCGTTCCAGGCAGCAAAGACCCCGTGCGGCCAGGGCAGTACAAACCCAATGCCAAGCAGGATTAATGTGGATTTGACCAAGGGAACGTAGAGCAAAGGCAGGCGCAGGGACGCACGTTGGATTTTCAAAGAGACAATGGCTGCGTATACCATCAGCCAGGCGAGGGCGCCTGCCACCAGGCTGGGCAGCAAGTTGTAAAGCATGAACTGTCCGAGGACCGTCATTATACTACATTGGCAGTAAGGACCTGATTGACCGACAAAAGTCGGGAAGTGTGGCTTCCATAAAGTGCTCAAGACACGTTATACTCTCCTAAAAAGGAGGAGGGAACTCACGCCATGAACCAGTTTCTCAGTGGCCTAAACAAGATGGTTCCCTCCCCGAAACCACTGAAGGAGGGAACCATGGAAAACACACTTCGTTTCTACTATACCCTGGTCCGCGTCTTGAGTCAACACCAAAACTGGCTGGATCTGCGCCACCTCAACACGCTGGCGTGGATGATGGTCGGCCTAATCCAGTCTGGCCGAATCAGCCTGACCGCTTGGGCCCCCTACGTCCACAGTCGAGCGACCTACGTCCAAAGTACGGTGCGCCGCTTCACCCGCTGGTTGCACAACCCCCGCATCGAGGTCCATCCTCTCTACGGCCCGCTGATTCAGCACGCCTTGGCCCACTGGGGAAACCATACGCTCTACCTGGCCTTGGACACCTCCATGTTATGGGGCAAGTATTGTATCGTGCGGGCTCAGCGATCTACCGGGGCCGTGCGGTGCCCCTCGTGTGGCGGGTCCTGGACCAGCCAAGCACCAGCGTCGCCTATGCGATCTACCAAGATCTGCTGGATCGGGCAGCTCAGCTGCTGCCCCTGCCCGTCTGCCGGGTCGTTCTGCTGGCGGACCGCGGCTTCGCTGACACAAAGCTCATGCGCCATCTGGATCGGCTGGGGTGGCATTGGCGCATCCGGATCAAACGGAACTTCTGGGTGTATCGTGCGGGGCAGTGGCGCCGCAAGGTGAAGGCGATCTGTGTGGCAGGCGGCCAGGCGCGGTTCTTTCATGATGTCGCCATCACCGAGCACCAGTATGGTCCCGTCCATCTGGCGCTAGCGCGGCCGGGGCCGGGGGGAAGCCGGACGTGTTGGGTGGTGGTCAGCGATGAGCCGACCGATCTGGAGACCTTTGAGGAATACGGGTTGCGGTTCGACATTGAAGAGAACTTCTTGGACGATAAATCGAACGGGTTTCAGTTGGAATCGTCTGAGGTGCGCGAGGCTCAGGCGTTGAGCCGGCTGTGCTTCGTGATGGCGATGACCACGTTGTACCTGGTGTCACAGGGGACGGAGGTAGTGGCGCAGGGGAAGCGGCGCTGGGTCGATCCCCATTGGTTTCGGGGGAGCAGCTATCTGAAGATCGGATGGAATTGGATCAAACGGGCGCTGATGCAGGGCTGGGAGTTGATCACGCAGGTGCGGCTGGTCGGGGGAGCGGATCCGGAACCGGCCCGGGCGTCGAAGCCGGGGGGAACGGGTCCGCCCCGACTGAGTTTCTCGTCGGTGGAGGTAACCCACTATGCTTGGGGGGTGAGGTGAGTTTTGTCCGTCAACCAGGCGAATTAGTATAAGAAACCTTACAGTCATCCGGCACTCGATTCCGTAATATACAGGTGAAGGATGGAGTGAACAGCAGGTAACAACAGGAAGGGGGAACCATGCTTATAGGACTGATCATCGGTGTGCTCGCGAGTGGGATGCTTGGGCTGCTGACGGTGGCATCCCTGGTGAAATCACAGTCTGAACGTAGACTCAGTCGGGTTCGGATCTATGTGCAAAGAGCCAGGAAGGAATGAACCCCATACTTTAGTCCCCCATAACTGAAACGACTCAAAGTGAATCGCCGTCCCATCGGGATAGGCACCGGGGTAGATAATGCGGTTAATGGTGCCGATGGCATGTAGGCCGACCTCAACCGGATCCTCGATGGGAAAGGCCGCCGATCCGACGGCGTACCAATCCATCCCATCTGTGCTGCACAGGGCGTTCACGCGATCACCCAACCGCTCCAGCCGTAGATAAACGCGCTCGCTGGCCAAACGTCCGTGACCGATAATCACATCTTTGTTTCCCAGACATCCCTCCAACGAGATTTCGTGCTCACCTCTGACTCCCCGAGTGAGGCGGAGATAGTTCTCCCGATCCTTCCAGAGTACAAGCCCACCGATAGCTGGTTTTTCTTTGGAAACCGGCATGCAGACCGTCTGAACCGAGAAATCTCCTGAGATCGGCCGGAGGATGCGCGGTGCGTTCAGGTTGATTTGCCATTTGGTGATTGAACCGAGGTCTCGTCCGTTCGCGGCATGGATTTCCAGCCCATCGTTTACCGTGAACGAGCTGTCATCAAACGAGTCCTGCCAGGCCCAATCGGACGAAAGGGAATCGGCAAACTCATCGTGAATCAGGTTTTGAGGGAAATCGATTGCCTCCGTCGGTTCCAGATACCATTGTACGAATGGCGAGCCGTCGGCTTCGGGGTGTCCTTCTCGGAAGCGCTGACAAAAGATACGGAACGTTTTGGGATTGTCGTACGCTTCTTCAAGCCTGGTCAATGCGTAAGGGAATGCGGAGCTTTCTAGTGTCACCAGGGCGAAGACCTCTTGACACTTCATCAACGCCTCCCGTCGCTTTTTCTGAGCCAGGTAAGTTCGCCCTAACGACATGAGTGGCCACACCTCGTAAGGAGAGCTGGTTTCCCGGTATAGGTGAGCGGCTCTCTGAAACGCCTCCTCCGCCTCTTCCCAGGCACTCTGACACAGGAAAATCGTGCCCATTCTCTCGCATGCCCATGCGATCATTATCTTGTCCCCTACAATCTCTGCTGTTTCGAGCCCTCTGTGCGCATACTCCTCAGCTTTTTGGAGGTCGCCCAGTGCCAAGGAGACCTCTCCCATACGAATCAGAGATCGATTTGCGTGATTGGCATCTCCTATTTTTGTAAACAGTTCCAGGGCTTGTTGGTACTGCGAAATGGCCCCGTGCAGGTCACCCTGATTGGCCAGGGTATCTCCCTCATGATGGTATACATCTCCCAGTGCTCTCACATCGTGGTGTCCTTCCGCCTTCTGCTCGAGGATCTGGAGCCACTTCAATGCTTCTTCGATGTCCTTGTCAAGAGCATACATGCCAAAAATATGAATGTAAGCCGGTCTGAGCTCCGCCGAATAGGGCAACTGCTGGATGAATTTCGCATTTCTATAAATGAATTCACGGCCTTTTTCGAAGTTTCTCTTAAAGTTGTGGCTACTTGCTATAGTTTGATTCATCAACGCGGCTTCAACCGATTCGGTAGATTCAGTATCATCCCCTAACAGTGCCAGACCCTCCTCTCCGATACGAATCACCTCATCGTGTCGGCTCTGCCACCACAGCACCTCTCCCAGCCAATGATAGAGTCGGACGAGTTCACGGGGAGCCAACCCGATCTCCTGGCCGAGTGCAATTGCCTCTCGAAAGTGATCTTCCGCGATTTCTTCATTCCCAACCCCGTGATAGACCTCTCCCAACCCTGTCAATGCCTCCAGCTGCCAATCCTTATGAGTCTCGCCCAACGCAGACCCCTGTAGCTGTTCCACTGTCCGCTGGAAATAGCCGATGGCCTCGTCGTTTAGGTAAGCGCGCCGCGCTTTCTCGCCCGCTTTGAGCAGGTACTTTACGGCTTTCTCCCACACCTCGCCACGATAATAATGTTCGGCAATCTGTCCGGAATACTCCTCTAGGCGATTGGCATAGGCTCGCTCTAACGCTTCCCCCACGTTTCGATGGAGCCACTTCCGCCTCGCCCCGCTGAGCTCATCGTAGTAGACCGCTTCCCAGATCTTGCCGTGGCTGAATGCGTAGTCTCCCATGTCCGCTTGCTCCACCAGCAATTGAGCCTGGGTTAACCCTTCTAATGTTTCTAAGGCCGCTGTGGTCTCTCCTCCCTCAATTCGTTGGAGCAGTTCAAACTCGAACCGTTCTCCGATCACCGCGGCCAGCTGTAACAACTGGCGTTCCTCGTCCTTCAACCGCCTCAACCGTCTTTGGATCACCCCCTTCGCCATCTCCGGGAACATCAGTCCTCGAGCCCGATCCTCCGAGGGGATCTCCTCGACTGTGGAGGCCCAGGTGCCGTCCTCTCTCACCCGCAATAGACCTTCCTCAAACAGGTGCTGTAGAACCGCCACGATGAAGAACGGGTTGCCCTGTGTCTCTTGGTAGATTCGCTCCTGGAACGATCGGTCGAGCTGGGGAGCGATCTCGCTCAACAGTTGATCCACCGCCTGCTCGGAGAGACGAGGGAGTTCATAGTGGTGCACTGTCCCTTGTCGCTCTCCGTACTCGATCAAGTTGATCAACGGATGAGCTTCCTCAACCTCCTCACCGCGATAGGTCCCGATGATCAAGATCGGGTGGTCGACGACGCGAGGACAAAAGAAAGCCAAGAAGTCCAAGGTGGACGGATCGACCCAGTGGAGGTCGTCCAGAAACAGTACCAACGGGCCCTCAGCCTGAGCCAGTCCTGCGAAAAACTGGACCAGGCCTTCAAACAGCCGATTCCGTTTCAACTCCGGAGGCAGGGACGGATTGGCAGGCAGGTCCACAATCAGGTCACGCAGTTCAGGCACCAGATCGGCCACCTCGGCCAACCACAGCGGTCCAATGTCGATCGTCTGAGGATCGATCCGGGACAGCCCGCCTCGAATCGCATCGATCAACGGCTGATATGACAGGCTGGTACTCAGTTTATGACAACGTCCTTCCAAGGTCCGCACCTGATATCGGTATTGCCCATAACGGATCAGCTCTTCGACCAGGCGCGTCTTGCCGATCCCCGTCTCTCCAAAGATTAAAACCGTCCTCCCGCTGTCGTCCTTGGCCTCCTCCAGATGGGTGACGAGTTCGGCGTATTCCCCCTCCCGACTCACAAACGGGACCCGTTTCAACAACGTTGGGATCGGGGTGCGCTCGACCACCGAGACTGGCTGGTACACCTCATCGATCCCTGCAATCTCCCGATCGACGATCTGTCCGTAAAGCTGTTGGGTTTCAGGCAGGGGTTCGGCGTCCAGTTCCTGATTCAGCAAGGTGCGAAACCGCTCATAGGTCCGGATCGCCTGTTCCGGATCCCCAACTAAATAGTGGTAAAGCATCAATTGGCGGTAGGTCGGCTCGCGATAGGGCTCGATCTCTAGAATCTTGTTGCATCGAGCGATTGCCCTTCGATATTGACCCAGGCGTGCGTGGCATTCGGCCAGTTGAGACAAGGTGTCGAGGTAGGTCTGCTGCCATCGTTCTGTATGGGGGATGGCCCAGTCTTCGTAGCGATCGTCGGCGAGGAACTCTCCCTGATATAGGGCCACCGCCTGCTCATATTCTTGAATCGCCTGTTCAAATTGATTGTTAGATTCCAAATCCCTGGCTTGGTTTAGGTGGGTTTTGAACACCTCACTGTCGACGGTACAGT